>NZ_JBFTNF010000008.1:0-151190 GCF_056397345.1 Cupriavidus sp. 05N38 | reverse complement strand
TTCACCCCCGGCGAAGGCCAGGACCGTCCGCGTCGGTTTGCTCCTGGCGAAGGCCAGGATCGTCCCCGCCGCTTCGGCGGYGAAGGCGATGACCGCCAGCGCCGTTTCACCCCCGGCGAAGGCCAGGACCGTCCGCGTCGTTTTGCTCCTGGCGAAGGCCAGGATCGYCCYCGCCGCTTCGGTGGCGAAGGCGATGATCGCCAGCGCCGTTTCACTCCCGGCGAAGGCCAGGACCGTCCGCGTCGTTTTGCTCCTGGCGAAGGCCAGGATCGTCCCCGCCGCGTCAGTGGCGAAGGCGACGATCGCCAGCGCCGTTTCGGCCCGCGCGAAGGTGATGACCGTCCGCGCCGCTTCGCTCCCGGCGAAGGCCAGGACCGTCCCCGCCGCGTCAGTGGCGAAGGCGACGATCGCCAGCGCCGTTTCGGCCCGCGCGAAGGCGATGACCGTCCGCGCCGCTTCGCTCCCGGCGAAGGCCAGGACCGCCCCCGCCGCCCGTACGATGGTGGCCAGCGCGATAACCGCGGCAGCCGGCCCGAACGTGCGGAGCGCTCCGAGCGCCCGGCGCGTGCCGAGCGTCCCGCGCCCGCGGCGCAGGCACCGCGCGCCGAAGGCGGCGCCGACGGCCTGGTGCGCCTGTCCAAGCGCATGTCCGAACTGGGCCTGTGCTCGCGCCGCGAAGCCGACGAATGGATTCCGCGCGGCTGGGTACTGGTCGACGGCCAGCCCGTGACCGAACTCGGCTCGCGCGTCAGCCCGGACGCCAATATCGAAATCCACCAGGCCGCGCGCTCGGAGCAAGGCGAGCGCGTGACCGTGCTGCTGCACAAGCCGGTGGGCTATGTGTCGGGCCAGGCCGAGGACGGCTATGAGCCGGCCGCGGTGCTGTTCGCGCCGGAAAACCAGTGGGAGCAGGATCCCACCCACAAGCGCTTCGCGCCGTGGCAGCGCAAGAGCCTCGCCCCCGCCGGCCGCCTCGACATCGATTCCACCGGCCTGCTGGTGCTGACGCAGGACGGCCGCGTCGCGCGCCACCTGATCGGCGAGGACTCGACCGTGGAGAAGGAATACCTGGTGCGCGTGCAGTGGGAGTCGCCCGAAGGCCTGGTCGAGCGCAATATCTCGAACGTCTTCCCCGCCGAACTGATCGAGAAGCTGCGCCACGGCCTGTCGCTCGATGGCGAAGCGCTCAAGCCGGCCAAGGTGAGCTGGCAGAACGAGGAGCAGTTGCGCTTCGTGCTCCGCGAGGGCAAGAAACGCCAGATCCGCCGCATGTGCGAACAGGTCGGCCTCCAGGTGGTCGGCCTCAAGCGCGTGCGCATGGGCCGCATCGTGCTGGGCGACCTGCCGGTTGGCCAGTGGCGCTTCCTCGGCCCCTTCGAAAAGTTCTGAGCCCCGCGCCCTGAACTGAATACCGGCGGCCGTCCTGGCCGCCGGCACATCCCCGCAGACGCTCTTCAGCCAAGCCGCGCGCCGACCAGCGCCACGGCTTGCTGCCACACCTCGCGCTGGCGCCTCAGGTAATCCTGCGCGGCCGCGCCCGTCAACGCCACTGGCTCGGCACCATCCGCCTGCAAGCGCTGGCGCAAGGCCGGCGCCGCCATCACGCGGCCGAGGCGCGCGGCCAGCGCCGCGCGCCTCGGTGCCGCCCAGCTCGCCGGCGCAAGCACGCCGTACCAGGCTTGCTGGTCCATGCCGGCAATACCGGACTCGCCGAACGTCGCCACCTGCGGCGCCAGTGCGCTGCGCCGGCTGCCGGTCACGGCCAGCGCGCGCAGCCTGCCCTGGCGCACCAGCGGCAGCGCCGCCTGCAGCGTACTGACCAGCACGCTGACATGCCCGCCCTGCAGGTCGGTCATGGCGCGGGCGCTACCCGGGTAGGGAATATGCGTCATCTGCACGTCCGCCTGCCGGCATAGCAGCTCGCCGACCAGGTGCGCGCTCGACCCGATGCCGAGCGAGGCATAGCCGAGCTGGCCGGGGTGCCTGCGCGCCTCGTCCAGCAGCTCGGGCAGGCGCATGTCGGCGGTCGCGGTCAGCAGCACGTGCGGCGTGCTGGCGACGATGGCCAGCGGCACCAGGCCCGGGGCGAGCGCCTGCGGCGCCAGCAAGGGAGCGATGCTGACCGAGCCTACGGTGCCCAGCAGCAGCGTGGGGCGGTCCGCGGGCGCGCGAGCCGCCTCCTGCAATGCAATCTGCCCGGCTGCGCCGGGACGGTTCTCCACCACCGTGAGGCAGCCGTCCAGGCTGAGACTGTCCGCCACCAGCCGCGCCACGTGGTCCGCACCGCCGCCGGCGCCATAGCCCACCAGCAGGCGGCAGGCCGGCTCGGCGGCGTGCGCGGGATGCCGGTACAGGCCCAGCACGGCCAGCGCCGACAGGCCGGCCAGCGCGCCGAGCTGCCGGCGCCGCGCGGCGGAAGCCACGGACAAGGAGGGAGAAGACGGGCGCGCTGGCGACGGCGCAGTGCCGCGGCGCGGGCCCCTGGAGACATGCATGACGGCAGGAGAAAGGTGCGGCCGGCATCAGATGCCGGTGCCGGCGGGATGCGTCATGCTAGCACCGCCGCACCGCCCTGCCCGCCCGGGCAAACCCGGCGGCCGGGCGGCAGCCGCGCCGTGCTCTACAACTGCGGCGCGCGGCAGGCCGCGCCATTCGCGTTGGCCGATTCCGCCAGCCCGAACGCCGTCCTGGCCCCGCATTGCGAGCCGAGCATGCGTGCCTGGTCGTGGCCCACGCCCACCACCTCGAAGGCCTGGTGCCGCACCGGCGGCCGCTGGCTGCCAAGCCTGCCGCCCAGGTAGTTCTCGTAGCGCAGGTAGCCACGCGCGCGCTCCAGCCGCGTCGGCCCTTCGGCCTCGGCGCCGCAGGCCTTGTCGAGTACGCGGTGGTTGGGGTCGTTGTCGTTAGACCCGACCAGATAGGTCACCTGCCGCTGCAGGTAGCGGCGGAACAGCGCATCGCCGGTCGCGCCGCGCGCATACGGAACCATATCGAGCATGCCATAGCGGTACTTGTCGTAGTCCGCGCAGACGGACGTGTCATAGAGCGCGAAGCCCTTGCCGCTCGGCCGCTCCGGCGTGAAATAGAGATAGGACGAAGGATTCGCCACCACGTAGCGCAGGTCGGTGCCGCTGGCGCGGATGCGCTCGTCGACATTGTTCAGCACCGCATAGCGGTGCACCAGTTGCGCGCCGCCGGAATGGCCCGCCACGGTCACGCGCGTCACGCCGGGAAAGCGGGACTTGTCCGTGACCATGCCGACGAGGTCGTCCAGGACCTGCAGCGAACTGACCGAGAACGGGGCGTTGACGGCATTCTCGCCACCCATCCAGCCCTGCACGCTCCACACCGGCATGTCATCGAAACCCTTGCCCTTGGCCTGGTCCGGCGTCCCGGGGAAATTGGGCGCAAGCAGCAGCACCTCGTCTGGGTTGCGCCCGGTCTGCCTGAGCAGATCCGCGCCGGCCGCGAAGTAGTCGTCGCCGTTGCGTTGCAGCCCGTGCTGCACGAAGATCACCTCGCGGATGCCGCGCAGGTCGCCGTCGAGCGGATGGCTGGCGTAGACCGGGAAATCGTAGGCTTGCGCGCCGGCGCCCAGCCGTACGCGCTGCCAGTGCACGGCGGCGGTCTTGCCCGCCGCCGGCGCGGCGGAAGGGGCGGCTACCGCCGCACTGCCCTGGCCGGGCGCCGCGCAGCCGAACTGGGCTGCCGCCGCCAGCACGCTCAACGCGCACAGCGCGCGCCGCAATGTCTTCATGTCTTGTCTCCTGATGCCGTGGCGCCCCTGCGCCTGTTTTCGACGGCCATGGCCGATCATGCTAGGCCACCGCGGGCCGGATGTAAAATATATGCAAACATACAATGGCATATCTTATAAATATGCCTCGACACCCGCTCGCAAAGACTCGCATGGAACTGAGACACCTCCGCTATTTCCTCACCGTGGCCGAAACCGGCCATATCACGCGTGCCGCCGAGCAACTCGGCATCCAGCAGCCGCCGCTCTCGCAGCAACTCAAGGCGCTGGAAGCCGAACTTGGCGTGATCCTGTTCGAGCGCCAGCCGCGCGGCGTGGTGCTGACCGCGGCCGGACGCGCGTTGCGCGCCGACGTGCTGGATATCTTCGCGCGCCTGGAACAATCCCGCCAGCGCATGCAGCGCATGGCGCGCGGCGAGGAGGGCTCGCTCTCGGTCGGCTTCACCAGTTCGGCCGCGGCCCACAAGCTCACGCCCGAGGTCCTGCGTGCCTGCCGCCGCCAGCACCCCGGCATCGCGCTCAAGCTGAGCGAGAGCAACGCCGCCGAGGTCACCGAGCAGCTCGCCACCGGCTGCCTGGATGTCGCGCTGTTGCGCGCCCCGGTGGAACGCCCCGCCGGCCTGCGCTTCGACCTGCTGCTGGAAGAGGAAATGGTGATCGCGCTGCCGCTGGACCATCCCCTGCTGCGCAAGCGCGGCGGCCCGGCGCAGGGACCGATCTCCCTGCGCGCGCTGGCCGGCGACGATTTCATCCTGGTGCGGCGGCCCGGCGCGCCGGGCATGTACGGCGACCTGCTCAACGTATGCGAGCAGCTCGGCTTCACGCCCCACGTGGGCGCGGAAGTCGAGCGCATGCTGAGCAACCTCAACCTGGTGGCCGCGGGCGCGGGCGTGAGCGTGGTGCCAGCCTCGATGGCCGGCCTCAACCCGCACGGCGTGGCCTACCGTCCGATGCTCGAAGCCGACCGCCTGCGCGCCCCGCTCACGCTGGCCTACCGCGCGAGCGACGACGATCCTGCCTGCGCCGCGCTCGTCGCGCTGACCCACCGCATCGCGGCGCGCCACCGGCGCCGCGCGAAGCCCGCCGCGGGCAGCTGAAGCACCCGCAGCCATTCCCGGCCCGGACATGGGTCAATACAACAGGCCCAGCTCGAAGCTGCCGCTGCGCGTGCCGGACAGCACGCCACCGCTCGCGGTGTACGCCCCGCTCACCCCGCCCGTCGCGCCGATCACACCCAGCACCGGCTGGTTGTAAGCCAGCGCGCCGCTCGCGCTGCCGCGCGTGATGGCAAGGCCCGCCAGGTCGGCGTTGAGCTGCGTGCCGTCGCTCACGCTCACGCGATAGCTGCCGTCCGCGGCCCCCGCTGCCAGCGGCAGGCTGGCCGGCTGCGGCGCGTAGAACTGCATGCCGTAGCTTGTGGCCGATCGCGTCAGCACCAGCGGCACCGGCTTGCCGTTGACCATGCCGCTCACCAGCGAGCCGCTCAGCGTGCCGCCGCCCGCCGTGGGCGATCCACCCACGAAATAGTCGAAGGCATTGCGCGCGCTGTTCCAGCTGATATAGCCCTTGGTAGTCGCGGTGCAGGCCGCGTCGTAGGTGATGAAGCCGCCGGTGACCGGATCCGCGCAGGTCTGCCAGGTCGCCGCCGAGGACCGCAGCCGGGCCGAGCCGTTCACCATGCTGGCCGCGCCGCCCGCCACGGCATACTGGATGCCGTTGACGTTGTAGATGTCGGCCACCGCCTTGTAGTCGCTGCTGACGCTCTGGAAGGCCAGCAGCGGCGCGAAGCCGGCGCCTGCCGCGTTGGCCACGCCGCCCAGCATGACACCGCCGCCGGTGAGCGTGAACAAGGCCCCGTTCTCGCCACTGGCGAAAGTGCAGCCGCCCTGCGCCACCAGCTTGCCGCTGCGCGCGGTGCCGGCGGCACGCTGCAGGCTGGCGTCGACGGTCACGGTGTAGTCCAGCGTGGCCGGATCCAGCCGCACCGTCAGCTCCTCGCCAAGCATATTGCCGCCCTTGTAGTTCGTCACCGCGGACGGCAGGTTCAGGCAAGCCTGCGGCGGCCCGCTGGCGCCCGCGCAGCTGTAGTTGATGGCGGCGTCCATGCTGCCCGATCCCTTGTACTTCGGCCACGACGGGTACTGGCACAGCGGCCGCGCGCGGCCATAGGTCTGGGCATTGGTATCCATCACCGTGCGGGTGCCCGGCGCCACGCCCTGCTCGACCCAGTTCTCCAGCGCGGTCAGCGAGTTCCACGCCGGCAGGAAACTGCCGGTGCCATGGCCCATGCCGGGCACGGTGTAGAAGCGGATGCCCTGGTCCACCGCGGCCTGCCCCATGCGCCCCGTCACTGCCTGGAACCAGGCGATGGTGGAGTTCGGGCTGATCACCTCGTCGGCCAGGCCGTGCAGCAGGATCAGCCGGCCGCCGTGGCCGAGGAAGCCGGACAGGTCCGGATTGGTGGCGTCGGTCAGCGCCGAGACCTGCTGCACGCGCGCGACATGGGCGCCCGGGCTGGCGGGATCGAAGGTCAGCGTGTCGAAGCCGGGCACGCGCGTGACGAAGTACTTCACCCACTGGTCGCCGGTCAGGTAGACGTTGGCGTCCGCCGTGGTGGCCGGATTCCCCGGCACCGGCCGCGTACCCAGGTCACGCGTGGTGAACGGCCCCGCCACCAGCGCACCTTCGAGCAGGTTGTAGCCGCCCGCCACGGTCACGCCGTTGGCGATCGGGTAGCTCAGTTGCAGCGGGTTTTCGATGGTCTTGACGGTGTCGATCTGTGCGTCGGACAGGCAGGTGTCGCCGGTATCGGTGCCGCCCGGGCAACGCAGGCTGGCCAGCACCTGCAGCGATCCCACGCGGCAGCCCTCCACATTGCTGACCACCTGGTCGGCCGCGCCGTCGAGCTTGTCGCAGACGGCCATGGCCGCGCCCTGCACCAGCAACGTCTTGTTGATATTGAGCCAGCCCGCGCCGCCGTTGCGGTAGAGCGCACGGCCCACCGCCACGTTCGACAGGCGCGTGCCGGTGTAGTTGAGCGCAGGCTCGTTGGCGATCACCCCATCGTAATCCGCCGGCCAGCGCTGGATGTAGCTGAGCGCGTCGCGCCCGCCGGTGGAAGTGCCGAGGAAGTAGGCACGATCCGGCGCACGGCCGTAGCGCTGCCTGAGCAGGGCCAGCGCGGCGTCGTGGGTCTTCTTGAGCGTGTCGCCGCCGTAGTTGGCCAGCGCCTCGTCATTGGCGGCGAAGGCACCGTCGGTGATGCTGCCGCTCTGGTGGCCGGAATCGTCGCCCCAGGTGGCGTAGCCGCGCGCCACGGGCGCCGGGTCGTCCGGCAGCGCGAAGCGCACCGTCTCCGTGCCGTCGATCAGCTTGCCGTCGAAGCCCCCGCCGCCGAACTGGATGGCCTTGCCGTTCCAGGCCGTCGGCAGGTTGAGGGCGAAATTGATCCTGGGCGCGCTCGCGTCCACGGGCAGGATCTGCCCGCGTACCGCGCAGTACTCGCCCAGCGTATTGCCGGCCGCGTCGGCGGCTATCAGCACGGCGCTGGCCACCTGCGCGCCGCCGCTGGCCAGCGCCAGGGCCGATGCGGGCAGGCTGGCACTGGCCAGCGCCGTGCAGGCATCCAGCGGCGACAGGGACGGCGCGCCGGGAACCATCGGCGTGCCGGGCGCGTCGCCGCCGGCCGTGCTGCCCGGCACCGTCGACAGCGAGCTTGCGGGATCGTCCCCGCCGCAGCCGGCCAGCAGCAAGCTGGCCGACATGGCGACGATCAACACCGGCCACGCCAGTGCGCGGCCACCACGAACGGTCTTCATCTGGTCTCCTCCAAGGCTCCCGGTTGGAATGGCCCGGGATGTGGAGCGAGACGGTAGCACCGGCGTTGCCGCAGGTAAAATATATGGATATTGCCGTTTCCATATCTGTTAAATATGGATTTGGCATGGGACGGGCTGGCTTTGGCCTTGTGGCTGAAAGGCCGGGCCTGTGTGGGTGTGGGGCTGGAGGCTGGCTCGATGAGCAGCCCATGATGGATGAACTCGCTACGGAGCGCCTGGCAACCCTCGACCGAGGCGGCCGCCACGATGCCGCCCAGGCAGCAATGCCAGCAGAACCACCGGGGCGGCTGCGCTCAAGACGTCCGGCCTTCGATCCTCAAGCGCCCGGGAAGCCATCCTGCCTTCCCGGACAACCTCAATCATCGCTATTGGGTGGCAAATCCGGAAACAACACCTCCGTAAATCCAAACCGCGTAAAGTCCTTCACCCGCATCGGGTACAAGACCCCCTGCAAGTGATCGCACTCATGCTGCACCACGCGCGCATGGAAATCCTCGGCAACGCGCTCGATGGGTGCCCCCATGATGTCGAAACCGGTGTATTTCAGCCGCGTATAGCGCGGCACCACGCCGCGCAGTCCCGGCACGGACAGGCAGCCTTCCCAGCCATCTTCCTGCTCATCGCCAAGCGGCGTCAGCACCGGGTTGATCAGCACGGTCTTGGGCACGGTCGGCGCATCCGGGTAGCGCGGATTGCGGTCGAAGCCGAAGATCACGACCTGCAGGTCCACGCCGATCTGCGGCGCGGCCAGGCCGGCGCCGTTGGCATGGTCCATGGTGTCGAACATGTCGTCGATCAGCGTACGCAGTTCGGGTGTGTTGAAACGCGTGACGGGGCGTGCCACCTGCAGCAGCCGCGGGTCGCCCATCTTGAGAATGTCGCGGATCATGGTTGTTCTCCGGTTCCGGCCTCGGCCAGCAAGGCCAGCATGGCGGCCTCGTCCAGCACGGGCACGCCGAGCGCCTCGGCTTTTTCAAGTTTGCTGCCGGCTTCCGCGCCGGCCACCACATAGTCTGTCTTCTTCGACACCGAGCCGGCCACCTTGGCGCCGGCCGCTTCCAGCCTTTCCTTGGCGTCCTCGCGCGACAGCGTGGGCAGCGTGCCGGTCAGCACGAAGGTCTTGCCGGCCAGCGGCGCCGGCGCGGCGCGGGCGGCCGGCTCGCTCTCCGTCCAGTGCACGCCGGCCGCGCGCAGCTGCTCGATGACTTCCRCGTTGTGCGGCTCGGCAAGGAAGCCGGCGATGGATTGCGCGACCACCGGCCCCACGTCGTTGACCTCCAGCAAGGCCGCTTCGTCGGCTGCCATCAGGTTGTCGAGCTTGCCGAAGTGCTTGGCCAGGTCCTTGGCCGTGGCTTCGCCCACGTGGCGGATGCCGAGCGCGAACACGAAGCGGTTGAGCGTGGTCTGGCGCGAAGTCTCGATGGCCGCCACCAGGTTGGTGGCCGACTTGTCGGCCATGCGCTCCAGCGCGGCCAGCTTGGCCACGCCGAGCTTGTACAGGTCGGCCGGCGTATGCACGATGCCGTGGTCCACCAGTTGCTCGACCACCTTGTCGCCGAGGCCTTCGATATCCATGGCGCGGCGCTGCGCGAAATGCAGCAGCGCCTGCTTGCGCTGGGCGGCGCAGATCAGTCCGCCCGTGCAGCGCGCGATCACCTCGCCTTCGAGCTTCTCGATATGCGAACCGCACACCGGGCAGGCCGTGGGCATGACAAAGGCACGCGCATCGGCGGGCCGGCGTTCCGCCACCACCGCCACCACTTCGGGAATCACGTCGCCGGCGCGCCGCACGATCACGGTATCGCCGATATGCACATCCTTGCGGCGGATCTCGTCCTCGTTGTGCAGCGTGGCATTGGTCACGGTGACGCCGCCGACGAACACCGGCGCCAGCCGCGCCACCGGCGTGATGGCACCGGTACGGCCGACCTGCACTTCGATGTCCTCGACCACCGTGGTCATTTCCTGCGCCGGGAACTTGTGCGCCAGCGCGAAGCGCGGCGCGCGCGAGACAAAGCCCAGCCGTTCCTGCTCGGCCAGCACATTGACCTTGTACACCACGCCGTCGATGTCATACGGCAGCGACGCACGGCGTTCGCCCACGCCGCGATAGAAATCCAGCAGCCCCTGCGCGCCGCGCACCACGGCGCGCTCGGCGCAGACCGGCATGCCGAGCGCGGCGAACCAGTCCAGCATGGCACTGTGCGTCTCGGGGCGTGGCCCACCCTGCAGCTCGCCCAGCCCGTAGGCGAAGAACGACAAGGGGCGCCTGGCAGTGATGCGCGGATCGAGCTGGCGCAGGCTGCCGGCCGCGGCATTGCGCGGATTGACGAAGGTCTTTTCCTCGGCCTCGGCCTGCCGGGCGTTGAGCTTGTCGAAATCGCGGCGGTACATGAACACCTCGCCGCGCACTTCCAGCACGGCCGGCAGCGATGCCGCATCGCCGCGCAAGCGCAGCGGAATGGCCTTGATGGTGCGCACGTTGGCGGTCACGTCCTCGCCGGTCTCGCCGTCGCCGCGCGTGGCGGCCTGTACCAGGCGGCCACCCTCGTAGCGCAGCGACATGGCCAGGCCATCGAACTTCAGCTCGGCGGCGTATTCCACCGCTTCGACGGCGCTGAACAGGTCCACGGCGCCTTCGGCCTGCGCGGGGCGCCCCAGGCCCTGCGCGCAGCGACGGTCGAAACCGAGCACGTCGTCGTCCTCGAACGCATTGTTGAGCGACAGCATCGGGATGGCGTGGCGCACCGTGTCGAAAGCCGACAGCGGCTGGCCGCCCACGCGTTGCGTGGGCGACTCCGGCGTCAGCAGGTCGGGATGGGCCGTCTCGATGTCCTGCAGCTCGCGGAACAGCGCGTCGTAGTCCGCATCGGGAATCGACGGCGCGTCGAGCACGTAATACTGGTAGTTATGGCGCTCGAGCTCGGCGCGCAGCCAGTCGGCGCGCGCGGCTGGAGAATCGCCGGCAGGCGCGGGGGCTTGCGCCGCCGCACCGTCTCGTTTGGGACTCATATTGTATTTCCGGATCCGTTGCCGGTCAGGGGCTGAAAATCACAGGCAGAAAATCACAGGCTGAACAAGCGCAGCGCCACCGGCGAGCCGGCAGGCATGCCGCGTGCCTCGAGCTTGTCGTAGAGCGCTTGCAGGTGGCCGAAGATGGCGACGAAGGATGCCTCGCTCAGCGGATGCATATTGTCGTCCACCAATTGTGCGCCCATGCGCTGCGCCAGGCTGTAGCCATACTCGCAGACGGTCTTGAACGGCTTGGTCGCCTGTGCCGCTGACGGTACGTCGAGCAGCAACGTGATCTGGCGGCCGGCCTTGGCGGTGAGATCGTCGCGCAGGAAGTTGGTGTCGCCGAACTGCAGCGTGAACAGGGCGCGCTGCATGCCGTCCGGGCCCGGCTGGTAGCGCGTGAAGCGGGTACCGTCGCGCGACAGCACCAGGCCGTCCTGCGTGGCCACGGTCTGCACGTAGGCAGCCGACCACGGCGCGCCGTCGGAGATCACGTTGACGCCGAGCTGCACGTCGCAGCTGGCGGCAAAGGCGTCCAGTTCGCGGCCATTGGCCACGGTCTCGCTCATGTCGGGCAGCCCGGCCGAGGCGTCGAGCGACTCGGCCAGCGCTTCCACCGCGTTGACGAACTCGGAGAATTCGAGCGCGTTGAGCGCGCCGCCGCGATTGGCCAGCTGCACCGCCACCTGCAGGTCTTCGTACTGGTGGCCGGCGGTGACCGCTTCCCAGGCATTGGACTCGGCGCGCAGCCCTTCCAGGTGCACCTGCTTGGTGCCGGCGCGGCGCAGGCGGCCGGTCAGCGGCAGGATGCGGTCGCCGGACTGCTTGCGCTCCAGGTGCAGCGGCACGATGCAGTCGATCAGCGGATCGATGACGGCCGGCGCGGGCTGGCCGTCGGCCACCAGCGGCTCGGGCTCGCGCGCAGCGGGTTTTGCTTGCTCGCGCGGTGCGGCAGGCGCCTCGGCGGCGGGCACGGTATCGTCCTCCGCCTCGGCGTGCGCGGCGTGCGCATGCTCGTCCGCCGCCCCGGCCTGCGATGCTGCATGGGGGGCCGCTTGCGAGGTCGCAGCGGAAGTGGCCTGGGCTGCCACATCGCCAGGCTCGCGCTGCGCATGCGCGGACGCCGGCGCGGCAGCGATGGCCAGTTCGTCGGCAACGATCTCGTCGGCGTCCGCCGTCGCCGCGGACGCGGCGGCCATGCTCGCCGCCACGGCGGCGGCATCCGGCGGCGACGTCCCCAGCGTGGGTTCGCGCCGCTCGGGCTGGCGGTCTGCCGGGGCCTCGTGCAGCTTGGCGTGGACTTCCGGCGTCACCACCGGATTGACCACCGGCTCGCGCATCGGCGGCAGGTCGTCTTCGGGCTGCAGCGCGCGCGGGCGGCGTGCCTTGCGGATCTGCCACTGGTTATAGGCCACGACCAGCAGCAGCAGGACCACGCCTGCGACGATGAGGGCAGTCTGTAGCGTCATGCTGCCTCCGCCATCGAGATCGCTGCGTCCATGTCCACCGCGACGATACGCGACACGCCCTGCTCCTGCATCGTCACGCCAATCAACTGATGTGCCATTTCCATTGCGATCTTGTTGTGGGAAATGAAGACAAACTGGGTCTTGTCGGACATGCGCGCCACCATATTGGCGTAGCGCTCGGTATTGGCGTCGTCCAGCGGCGCGTCCACCTCGTCGAGCAGGCAGAACGGCGCCGGGTTGAGCTGGAACATGGCGAACACCAGCGCAATCGCCGTGAGCGCCTTCTCGCCGCCCGACAGCAGGTGGATGGTGGAGTTCTTCTTGCCCGGGGGCTGTGCCATCACCTGCACGCCGGCGTCGAGGATTTCGTCGCCGGTCATGATGAGCTTGGCCTGGCCGCCACCGAACAGCGACGGGAACAGCTCGCCGAAGTGGTGGTTGACCTGGTCGAAGGTGCCCTGCAGCATCGCGCGGGTTTCCTGGTCGATCTTGTGGATCGCATCTTCCAGCGTGGTGATGGCGTCGAGCAGGTCGGCCGACTGCGCATCGAGGAAGGTCTTGCGCTCGCGCGCCGCGGCCAGTTCGTCGAGCGCGGCCATGTTGACCGGGCCCAGCGCGTTGATCGCGTTGTTCAGGCGCGTGACTTCGCCCTGCAGGTAGGAAGGCTTGAGGTCCGGCGAGAGCTTTTCGGCCAGCGCGGCTTCATCGACCTCGGCCGTGGTCAGTTGCTCGCTGAACTGCTCCTGGTTCAGGCGCGCGGCCTGTTCCTTGAGCTGGTACTCGGTGATGCGGTCGCGCAGCGGCTGCAGGCTGCGCTCGGCGGCCAGGCGCTGGTCGTCGTACTGGCGCAGTTGCGCCGACAGCGCATCGAGCTCGGTGCGGGCGAGCTGGAGCTTTTCTTCCTTCTCGGCGCGGCGCTCCAGCGCTTCCTGCAGGCCGGTGTGGGCGGTCTGCTCGTTGATGGTCTCCAGCTCGGCGCGCGCGTCTTCCAGCGACTGTTCGAGCCGTTCGGACTGGTCCCCCGCGGTCTGGATATTGCGGCGCAGCTCCTCGATGCGGTTGGCCAGGTTGCGCTCGGCGAACAGCGCTTCCTGCGCGGCGCGCTCGAAATCGCGCAACTGGTGGCGGGCCGACGACAGCTTGCTGTCCAGCGCTTCGAAGGCCATCTGGTGGTCTTCGTGGGTGGCCTGCATCTCGGCCAGCGCGGCGTCGTGCTGCTCGAAGCTGGCCTCGGATTCGGCGCGGATGGCGCGTTGCTCCTCGATCTGCGCGCGGATCTCGTCGAGTTCCTCGCGGATCTGTCCGCTGCGCGCGGCGTAGCGCTCCATCGCCTGCGACAGCTTGAGCACGTCCATCTGCAGCGCGTGCACGCGGCGGGTGGCCTGCTCGCTGCGGCTGCGCGCATCGATCAGCACGGCGCTGGCGTGGGTGTAGGCCGCCTCGGCGCGCACGGCCTGGGACTTGGCCTCGTCCGCCAGCAGCATCTGCGCGCGAGCCTGCTTCTGCAGGTTCTCGATCTCCTGCTCGCGGGCCAGCATGCCGGCCTGCTCGGAATCGGCGGCGTACAGCTGCACCGAACTGCGGCCGACCAGGTGACCCTCGGCCACCACGAAGCTGGCGCCCTCGGGCAGCGTGCCGCGTGCGGCCATGGCCTGGGCCATGTCGGTGGCGGTGTAGATATCGGCCAGCCAGTCCTGCATCACGGCGCGGATGCCGGGCTCGGTGATCTGCACCAGCGCCATCAGCGGGCGCAGGCCGGCCGGGGTTTCCTGCGGGCGCGCGGCCGGCGGCGGCGAATAGAAGGCCAGCTTGGCGGGCGGCGCGTCGGACAGGAAGGACTTGATCCAGTCCAGGTTGGAGACTTCCAGCGCGGCGAGCTTTTCGCGCAGCACGGATTCCAGCGCGTTTTCCCAGCCCGGCTCGATATGGAGCTTCTTCCACAGGCGCGGCAGTTCGGCCAGGCCATGCTTGGCCAGCCAGGGCTGCACCTTGCCTTCGGTCTGCACGCTCTCCTGGAGCTGCCTGAGCGCGGACAGGCGCGCTTCCAGCGAGGAGATCGCGGCAGCCTCGCTCTGCACGCGCGCCTGCGCGGCGCGGCGCTCGCCGTCCAGGCGCGGCACGCTTTCCTCGGCATCGGCCAGGATCGCCTGCGTTTCTTCCTGCACGGCCTCCTGCTCGGCCAGCTCGGCGCGCAGTTCTTCCAGGCGCACTTCGTCGGGGCGGTCGAGACCCTTTTCCTCGCCGGACAGGCGCTCGCGGCGCTGCTCGAGCTGCTGCAGCATCTGGTCGGCGCTGCGCTGCTGCGCGGCTTCGAGCTTGAGGGCCTGCTCGGCCTGCATGATGCTGGCGCGCTGCTCGTTGGAGAGCGTCTGGGCATCGCGCCACTGGGCTTCCAGCGTGGGCAGTTCGTCGGTCTTGTGGGCCACCGCTTCCTGGGCTTCGACCGTGCGGCCTTCGGCCACGGCCAGCTCTTCCTCGGCCTGGGCCAGGCCGTCGGTGGCCTGCTCGGATTTGCCCTGCCACTGCTCGCGCTGCGCGCTCAGCGCGGCGATCTGCGCCTGCACGCGGTTG
Source organism: Cupriavidus sp. 05N38 (assembly GCF_056397345.1). NCBI lineage: Bacteria > Pseudomonadati > Pseudomonadota > Betaproteobacteria > Burkholderiales > Burkholderiaceae > Cupriavidus > Cupriavidus sp. 05N38. The sequence goes on along the minus strand of NZ_JBFTNF010000008.1, from coordinate 136,539 downwards.
CGCGACTCCACCACATAGCGGATCTCGGCTTCGAGCTTGCTGACTTCGCCGTTGGCTTCATACAGCGCGCCCTGCGCGCTGTGCATGTTGTCCGAGGCCGCGTAATGCGCAGCGCGCATGGTTTCGAGCTCCGCCTCGACGTGGCGCAGCTGCGCGGTCTGCGCTTCCAGGTCGATCTGGGCCTGCTCGATGGCGCGCTGGTGGCGCTCCTGCTCGGCTTGCGCCTCGTTCTTGCGCAGCAGCCACAGCAGGTGCTGCTTTTCCTCGCCGTCGGCCTGCAGGGTCTTGAAGCGCTGGGCCACTTCGGCCTGGCCTTCGAGCTTCTCCAGGTTGGCGCCGAGCTCGCGCAGGATGTCTTCGACGCGGGTCAGGTTCTCGCGCGTGTCGGACAGGCGGCTTTCGGTCTCGCGGCGGCGCTCCTTGTACTTGGAAACGCCGGCCGCTTCTTCCAGGAAGATCCGCATGTCATCGGGCTTGGCCTCGATGATGCGGGAGATCATGCCCTGGCCGATGATGGCGTAGGCGCGCGGGCCGAGGCCGGTACCCAGGAAGATGTCCTGGATGTCGCGCCGGCGCACCGCCTGGTTGTTGATGTAGTACGAAGAGGTGCCGTCGCGGGTCAGCACCCGCTTGACGGCGATCTCGGCGTACTGGCTCCATTGCCCGGCGGCACGCCCTTCGGGGTTGTCGAACACCAGCTCGACGCTGGCGCGGCCGGCCTGCTTGCGGGCGGTCGAGCCATTGAAGATGACGTCCTGCATGGACTCGCCGCGCAGTTCGGATGCGCGTGACTCGCCCAGCACCCAGCGCACCGCATCGATGATGTTCGATTTGCCGCAGCCGTTGGGACCGACGATGCCGACCAGCTGGCCGGGCACTTGAAAATTGGTGGGATCGACGAAGGACTTGAAGCCCGCCAGCTTGATCGAGGACAGTCGCACGGTTGGTCGTGGGGTATCTAGGGTATTGCAGCGTTCAGGAAAGGCGGGACAGCGCAGAGGCAGTCGGCGCGTGCCGTCTGGGCCTCGCGCCGGGCTCTTGTGCCCGATAGTTGGCGCTAATCATACCATCGCGCCTTCCACGCCCGGGCGCTTTCCGGGCCGCATGGGCGGCCATTTTCCACTGCCCCGTTAAGCCCCGTCCGATTCACTTTGTGCGGTCCGCGCCCTACACTCGGACCAGGCATCGCGCCGCCCGGCGCCTGCCCTCCGTGCGCGGCGGCAACAGGTGGCGGGCAAGTGACAGGGGAGCGGCGGGAAACTTCTAAGGGTTAGTGCTAGTCTCTCCATAGTCAGCGTGATCCCTGATGCCCATTGCAACCAAATCCTGTCGAGCGGGCAGGTGACGCAAAACGGCGTCTCCGGCCCAACGCGGAGTCCGCGCTCCGCGACACTTCTGGGAGTGTTCAGCATGACCGCCTCGATTCTGGCGACCTCAGACGAAAGATTGACCGGCCCCGGCGCCGGTGATGACAGGCAACGCATGCCCTGGTCCATCGGCGAAATCGACTTCGCCGCCATCGATGTGGCCCGCGTGCGTCCGGACCGCGAACTCTTCTACCTGCTGGTGTCCGCCTCTTTCGTCGAAAGTGGCTCCGACACCTACGCGGGCAACCTCGCCAGCTATTACGCCGCCAACCCCGAGGCGTCCGGCTGGCTTTCCGGGCAGTGGGAAGCCGAGGAACTCCAGCATGGCCTGGCGCTGCGGCGCTATGTGGAGCATGTGTGGCCTGGATTCGACTGGGAGCGCGGCTATGCCCGCTTCTTCGACGAATACCGCCATACCTGCTCGGTCGACAAATTCGAACCCTCCGAGGCGCTGGAGATGGCCGCGCGCTGCGTGGTGGAGACCGGTACCGCCGCGCTTTACCGCTCGCTCGAGCAGGCCAGCGACGAACCGGTGCTGCGCAACCTCACGCGCCGCATCGCCAACGACGAAGTGCGCCACTACAAGCACTTCTACCGCTATTTCAATACCTTCAACGATCTCGAACGGCTGGGCCGGCTGCGCGTGCTGGGCGCGCTGGTGCGCCGCCTGCTGGAAATCAAGAACGAGGATGCGGAGATCGCGCTGCGCAATGTGCTGCGCATCGAGCGCGGCGCGGAGGATATCCCGCAGAAGGATGTGCGCCGGCTCAATTCGCGGGTCAGCGCGGTGATCCGCCGCAACCTGCCGGTCGACATGACCGTGAAGATGCTGCTGCGCCCGCTGGACCTGCACGCCGGCGTCGAGCGCGCCATCCGCAAGCCGCTGGTGGCGGTGGTTTCGCGGGCGATGCTGTACTGAGCGCTTGCCGAAGCTGACGCGGCCCGGCGCCTATTGCGGCTGCAAGACGCATTCGCCCGCGTCCTCGCCCTTGCGCCGCGAACGATGCACCAGTCCGGACAAGGCCCCGGCCGCCACGATGCACAAGCCGCCGGCGGCTTCCTTCCAGCTCAGCGTCTCGGTGGCCAGCCACCACGACGACACCGCCGCGATCACGATCTCGAACAGCATCAGCAGCGAGACCCGGTTGGCCGGCAGGCGCTGCAGCCCATACTGCACCACCGAATTGCTCAGCACCAGCGTGGCGGCCAGGCCCAGCACCAGGGCCAGGCCGCCCCAGCCGATCGCCGGCGCCAGCGCCATGCCACCCGGCTCCAGCCACAGCGCGCACGGCAGCCCGACCGCGGTGCACCCCAGGTAGACCATGATCGTGCGCAGGCGCGCGTCCATGTCCGGGTAGAGCTGCCCGGCCCGGCGCGACAAGACGTTGTTGACCGCGAAACCCATGCCGCCCACCAGGCCGGACCATTCCGCCGCCTTGGCCGGCAGCGGCAGGCCGACTTCGGGCGTCCACAGCATCAGGCCCGCGCCCCCCAGCGCCAGCGCCACCAGCATCAGCCCCGCGGCGGACAGCTTCTCGCCCAGGAACAGGCGTGCGAACAGCGCCGTCCACACCGGCGTCAGGTAGAACAGCAGCAGGACCCGCATCACATGGCCGTTGACGCTGCCCCAGACGAAGCCGGCGTTGGTCACCCCCGCGGCCAGCCCGATCGCCACGAACAGCCAGGACCAGCGCAGCCCGCCCAGGTGGCGGGCAAAGGACAGCAGCGCGATTGCCGCCGCCGCCGCGCTCACCAGCGCCGCCGCCGTCATCCCGCCCAGGCCCCAGCCGGCCAGCACGCGGTAGGGAAACCAGGCGATGCCCCAGACCGAGGCACCCAGCAGGATCGACAGCGCGGACTTGAAGCCGTGCGCGTCGGCCGGGGCGGCGGACAAGGCGGATGAGGTAGGCAGATTGCTCATAAAAACGAAAGGAACCGCCGGCGTGGCGGTTGATTTGTGACGACAAAGGAAAATCGATGGTGCGGGAACGGGCGGCCGCCAGCGGCGCCGGCCCCGCGCCAAGTTGCCGGGAAGCCCGCCGAACCCCCGCACAGAGCGCGGGAGAGCCCGGCAATCCTCTATAATGTCCGGCTTTGAGCCTTGGCCCTGGCGGCCCGAACCTGACCGTGAACCCCCGACTCGACCTGCTCCAGCCCTATCCGTTCGAGAAACTGCGGGCGCTGGTGGCCAACGTGAAGCCGAACGCCGCATTGCCCGCGATCAGCTTCGGCATCGGCGAACCCAAGCATCCCACGCCCGAATTCATCAAGCAGGCGCTCACGGACTCGCTGGCGGGGCTGGCGAATTATCCCACAACGGCCGGTTCCGATGCACTACGACAGTGCATAGCGGCGTGGCTCCAGCGCCGCTACAACCTGCCGGCGGTCAATCCCGCCACCGAGGTGCTGCCGGTGACCGGCTCGCGCGAAGCGCTGTTCGCCTTCGCCCAGACTGTGGTCGACGCCAGCCGCCCCGGCGCGCTGGTGCTGTGCCCGAACCCGTTCTACCAGATCTACGAAGGCGCGGCGCTGCTGGCCGGCGCCACGCCGGTGTTCGCCAACAGCGACCCGGCGCGCAATTTCGCCCCGGCGTTCGACCGCATCTCGGCCGAGACCTGGGCCCGCGTGCAGCTGGTCTACGTGTGCTCGCCGGGCAACCCGACCGGCGCCGTGCTGTCGCTGGACGACTGGCGCGAGCTGTTCGCGCTGTCTGACCGCCATGGCTTCGTGATCGCCTCCGACGAGTGCTATTCCGAAATCTATTTCAAGGAAGGCGAGCCGCCGCTGGGCGCGCTCGAAGCCGCGCGCAAGCTGGGCCGCGCCGAAGGCGCCCACCCGTTCGAGCGCCTGGTGATGTTCTCCAGCCTGTCCAAGCGCTCCAACGTGCCGGGCCTGCGCTCGGGCTTCGTCGCCGGCGACGCCGCCCTGCTCAAGAAATTCCTGCTATACCGTACCTATCACGGCGGCGCCATGAACCCCGCCGTGCAGGCCGCCAGCGTGGCGGCCTGGAACGACGAGGCCCACGTGCGCGACAACCGTGCCGCCTACGTGCGCAAGTTCGCCGAGGTCACCCCGATGCTGGCCGAGGTGCTCGACGTGGCGCTGCCCGACGCGGGCTTCTACCTGTGGGCCGACGTCTCGCGCACCGGCCTGACGGATACCGCGTTCGCCACCCGCCTGCTGGCCGAGCAGAACGTCRCGGTGCTGCCCGGCAGCTACCTGGCGCGCGAGGCCGACGGCATCAACCCCGGCGCCAACCGCGTGCGCATGGCGCTGGTCGCCACGCCCGAGGAATGCCTGGAAGGCGCGCGCCGCATCGTCGCCTTCTGCAAGTCGCTCGGCTGAACGCCGAACGCGGCTGCCCCGAATTTTGTTGTAGACAACGATCAACCACTGAAAACACGCATATGACGCAAGCACTGCAAGCCCTGATCGACCAGGCATGGGAAGACCGCGCCAGCCTCTCGCCCAAGTCGGCCCCCAACGACATCCGCGAAGCCGTGGCCACCGTGATCGGCCAGCTCGACACCGGCGCCCTGCGCGTGGCCGAGAAGCAAGGCCGCGACTGGATCGTCAACCAGTGGATCAAGAAGGCCGTGCTGCTGTCGTTCCGCCTGGAAGACAACGCGCCGATGAGCGCCGGCGGCTTCGCCCAGTTCTATGACAAGGTACCGACCAAGTTCGCCGGCTGGACCGCCGACGACTTCGCCAAGGGTGGCTTCCGCGTGGTGCCGCCCGCCGTGGCCCGCCGCGGCTCGTTCATCGCGAAGAACGCGGTGCTGATGCCCTCCTACGTCAACATCGGCGCCTACGTCGACGAAGGCACCATGGTCGACACCTGGGCCACCGTCGGTTCGTGCGCGCAGATCGGCAAGAACGTCCACCTGTCCGGCGGCGTCGGCATCGGCGGCGTGCTCGAGCCGCTGCAGGCCAACCCGGTCATCATCGAAGACAACTGCTTCATCGGCGCCCGCTCGGAAGTCGTGGAAGGCGTGATCGTCGAAGAGAACTCGGTGATCTCGATGGGCGTGTATCTGGGCCAGTCCACCAAGATCTATGACCGCGAAACCGGCGAGATCCACTACGGCCGCGTGCCGGCGGGCTCGGTGGTGGTGGCGGGCAACCTGCCCTCCAAGGACGGCAAGTACAGCCTGTACTGCGCCGTGATCGTCAAGAAGGTGGACGCGCAGACCCGCGCCAAGACCAGCCTGAACGACCTGCTGCGCGGCGACTGATCGCGCCTAGCGCGGAGCTTGCGCGGGCGCCTGCCCGCGCAGGCTCCGCCGTCAGACCGATGCACCCCTTGCGCAAGCGACTCATGGCCCTGGATCCCGCGACCGTCAGCACCGTGCTGTCCCTTCTGCCAACCATTCTCGAGCAGGCCAACAAGACCATCGAGAAGATCAAGAAAGGCCGGCGCAAGGATGGTTCGCCCGAGCATGCCGGGCCCGAATCCCTCGAGGCGCGCGATGGCTCCGTCGCCGCCCGCATCGCCGAGCTCGAAGCCGCCGCCGTGCAGCAGGCCGAAGCCGTCAAGATGCTGGCCGAGCAGCACGCCATCACCATCGAGGCCCTGCGCAAGGAAGCCGCGCGCCTGGACCGCCGCCTGCGCCTGATGACCAGCGTGGCCATGGCCGGCGTGGCGCTGGGCCTGGGCGGGCTCGTCATCGCACTGAACCTGTTGTTCCGTTAATGCTGTTCCGCTAAGCCATCCAAGGCGCACCGCACATCATGACCGTCCTGCTCTACGGCATCCCCAACTGCGACACCGTCAAGAAAGCCCGCACCTGGCTGGACGCCAACGGCGTGGCCTACGACTTCCACGACTTCAAGAAGCAAGGCGTGGACGAAACGCTGCTGCGCGGCTGGCTCAGGCACGTGCCGCTGGCCACGCTGCTCAACCGCAAGGGCACCACCTACCGCGCGCTGTCGGATGCCGACAAGGCGCGCGCCGAGAACGAAGCCGGCGCCATCGCACTGATGCAGCAAAGCCCTTCGCTGATCAAGCGGCCGGTGCTCGATCACGGCGGGAAGATTTCCGTCGGGTTCTCGGCAGACAACTACGCCGGCCTGTTTTAAGCGGCTATCGCAGGGCTGGCGGCCGATTGTTCGCCGTCAGCTCCGGGGTACGCCGGCCAGCATCGACAAAGGCGTAGACTCCACGCCCGACACCCCTATTCCGAACCTCGGCCCCGACGCCGCAGACTCGCCATCATGAACCCCACCCTCGCCCTTACCGAAGACCTGATCCGCCGCCGCTCCGTCACGCCCGCCGACGAAGGCTGCCAGGCCGTGCTCGAAACCCGCCTCAAGGCCATCGGCTTCGAATGCGAGTGGATCGTCAGCGGCCCGGACGACTTCCGCGTCACCAACCTGTGGGCCGTCAAGCGCGGCACGCAGGGCAAGGCCGGCAAGCTGCTGGCCTTCGCCGGCCACACCGACGTGGTGCCCACCGGCCCGCTCGAGCAATGGGGCTCCGACCCGTTCCAGCCCAGCCACCGCGACGGCAAGCTCTACGGCCGCGGCGCCGCGGACATGAAGACCTCCATCGCCGGCTTCGTCGTGGCGACCGAAGAGTTCGTGCAGCAGCACCCCGCCCACGCCGGCTCCATCGCCTTCCTCATCACCAGCGATGAAGAAGGCCCCGCGCACGACGGCACCATCAAGGTGGTGGAAGCGCTCAAGGCGCGCGGCGAGCGCCTGGACTACTGCGTGATCGGCGAGCCCACCTCGGTCGACACCCTTGGCGACATGGTCAAGAACGGCCGCCGCGGCTCGCTCTCGGGCAAGCTCACCATCAAGGGCGTGCAGGGCCATATCGCCTACCCGCACCTGGCGAAGAACCCGATCCACCTGGCCGCGCCCGCGCTGGCCGAGCTGGTGAACGAGCGCTGGGACGAAGGCAACGAATACTTCCCCGCCACCACCTGGCAGATGTCCAACATCCACGGCGGCACCGGTGCCACCAACGTGATCCCGGGCCATATCACCGTCGACTTCAACTTCCGCTTCTCCACCGCCAGCACCCCCGAAGGCCTCAAGGCGCGCGTGCACGCCATCCTCGAGCGCCACCAGCTCGACTACGAGCTGGCCTGGACCCTGGGCGGCGAACCCTTCCTGACCGCGCGCGGCGAACTCTCGGAAGCGCTCAGCGGCGCGATCGAGGCGGAGACCGGCGTCAAGACCGAGCTCTCCACCACCGGCGGCACCTCCGACGGCCGCTTCATCGCCAGGATCTGCCCGCAGGTCATCGAGTTCGGCCCGCCCAACGCCAGCATCCACAAGATCGACGAGCACGTCGAAGTGCGCTTCATCGAGCCGCTCAAGAACGTCTACCGCGGCGTGCTCGATCGCCTGATCGCCTGATCGCCTGACCTGACTGACCTGAATACCTGGACCACCGCACCATGGCTACGCCCTCCCCCCTGCAAACCGTACGCGACCTGCTGCGCCTGGCCGTCTCGCGCTTCACCAAGGCCAGGTTGTCGTTCGGCCACGGCAGCGCCAACGCCTACGACGAAGCCGCCTACCTGGTCCTGCACACGCTCAACCTGCCGCTCGACACGCTCGATCCCTTTCTCGACGCGCGCCTGCTGCCCGAGGAAGTCGAGGCCGTGCTGCAAGTCATCGAGCGCCGCGTCACCGAACGCGTGCCCGCCGCCTACATCACCAACGAAGCCTTCATGCACGGCCTGCGCTTCTACGTGGACTCCCGCGTGATCGTGCCGCGCAGCTTCATCGGTGAGCTGCTCCAGGAAGGACTCGAGCCGTGGGTGGGCGATATCGCCGATATCGGCCCGGTGCTGGAGCTCTGCACCGGCTCCGGCTGCCTGCCCATCATTGCCGCCCACGTCTGGCCCGAAGCCCGCATCGACGCGGTCGACATTTCGCCCGACGCGCTGGAAGTCGCCCGCCGCAACGTGGCCGACTACAAGATGGAAAACCGCATCAGCCTGTACGAGGGCGACCTCTACGCCCCGCTGCCCGCAGGCGCCAGGTACGACGTCATCCTCACCAACCCGCCCTACGTCAACGAGACTTCCATGCAGGCGCTGCCGGCCGAGTACCACGCCGAGCCGCGCATCGCGCTGGCGGGTGGGGACGACGGCATGGACGTGGTGCGCCGGATCATCGCCGGCGCCAAGGCGCGGCTGAACCCGGGTGGCGTGCTGGTGGTGGAAATCGGCAATGAGCATGCCAATGTGGAAGCGGCTTTCCCCAACCTCGAACTGATCTGGCTGCCGGTCAGCGCGGGCGAGGAGCAGGTCTTCCTGGTGACCTACGAAGGACTGCCGGGTTAAGCCGGCGCGCAGCGGCGGGAAGCCTTCCTGCCGCCGCGCCTGCCGTCATCGAGGCCGGGCGCAGACTTCGCGCCCGGCCTTCTTTCATGCCTCAGAGCGGCGCAGCGCACGTGAAGTTGCGCTCGTCGTCGATGCTGCCGCTGCCCTTGTAGCGTGCCACCTGCGGATAGGCGCACAGCGGCCGCGTCCTTCCTGCATTGCCCTTCACCGCCGCGCTGCTCGCCAGCCCCCCCACCTTGTCGGTGGCATCGGCCTTGAGCGCGACGATGCGCGCGGGCGCCTGGCCCTTCTCCACCCAGTCCTCCAGCGCGCCGATGGCGTCGAACGCATTGGGGCCGATGCCGCTGCGGCAATGTCCCATGCCCGGCGCCAGGAACAGGCGCGCGAAGGCCGGCGTGTCGCTGACGGTTTTCCCGACCGCCTCGTAGTACTGGATGGTGTCGTAGGCATTGCCGATCGGGTCCGCCAGGCCGTGGTACAGGATCAGCTTGCCGCCGCGCTTGCGGAATGCGCCAAGATCGGGATCAGTGGCATCCACCGTGGCGCCGATGCGCGCCTTCACGATGGCGACGTCACGGTCCCAGTCGAACGAGCGCCAGTCCCAATTGGCATCCTTGAATACCCAATCCTTGAAGAACTCGGTGCGGAACGCCTGCGGTCCTTCGATCGCATAGCCCCAGCCGCCGAGGTAGCCGAACTCGCTGCCCACCGGCCAGCCCGGGTAGATCTGCGCCCTGGTGCGCGGGTTCTGCGCACCGGCGTACAGGCGCCTGAGCGTATCTACCTGCGCCCCGGTCAGGCATTGCGCGCCGTCGGCGTCGTCCTTGCACTGCAGGACCTTGGGATCGAAGCGGCACTGGCGCGGATCGCCGATCAGCCCGTCGGCGAGGCCATCCTGCGCGTCGCAGGCGCTGATCGCCGCCTGGTTGATCAGCGGCAGCTTCGACGGCGGGATATAGCCGGCCTTGGTCTTGAGGTTCTGGGTCGCTCCCCACAGGAAGCCCTGGTTCAACGCGGTCCGGTTGTTGCCGGGCGCGCCCGCGATGATGCCGTCGAAGTCGTCGGGGTAGCGCTGCGCGGCCATCAGGCCCTGCCCGCCGCCGGTCGAGCAGCCGAAGTAGTAGGCGTGGGAAGCGTCGCGACGCTCGAATGTCCTGACGATGGCGCGCGACGCCGCCGCCGCGGCATGGACCGAGCGATAGGCCCAGTCCGCGATCTTCTCCGGGTGGCCCACGCCCCAGTTCAGGTTCTCGTTGCGGTACCCGGCGGCGTCCACATGGCCGCTGTCGCTCGAGATCACCGCGTAGCCCCGCCGGATGGCCGGCTCGAGTTCGTCGTAGCGGATCGAGCCGACGTAGCCGCCGTTGCCGACCACCAGCGTCTTGCCGTTCCACGCCTCGGCGGGCGGCATCCAGAGCTCGAACCCGATGTCGGAGTCCGGCGTGGGCCTGAGCTGGCCGGCCACCCGGCAGAACGCCGGGAGATTGTCGATCTTGTGGCCGTTCGGCAGGGCCAGCGCTCCGGCGGCCTGCATCGCGGCGGACGTCATCTTCACGTCCGGCAGGCCGATATCCGCCAGCGATTCGCAGGCGTTCGCGGCGCGCGCGCCATGGGAAAAGAAAAGCGTGGCCGCCAGCAGCGCTGCGGCCGGGCTCCACTGTTTAAGCAATCTGGGGTTCACCATCATCGGGGGGCTGTCTCGCTCTAGCTCGTTGTCGTTCTGGCTGTCGGTCTGCGCAAGCTGGGAGCGCCGTTCTCGTGCGGCCGGCCCGGGCCGGTCCGGGGACTTGGGGGACGCGGGCGGCGTGGACGGCTTGTGCTCCAGCCATCCCATTCTTGACGAATCGAAGATAAAAGAAAAATGAATTTCTTTTTACCAACAATAAAGTAACGCTTTACCATTGGCGCCTCACCCAGTCCCCGTGCGTGCTTCCAGCGCCATCCCCAGCCACCGGTCATTCCCATGAACACAATCCGCATGCTGAAGACCTTCGTCGCGGTTGCCGACTTCGGCTCGTTTGCCGCGGCTGCCGAGCGCGTCGCCCTCACGCCGGCGGCGGTAGGCTCGCAAATGAAGGCGCTGGAAGACGAATGCAAACGGCCGCTGTTCGACCGCTCCAGGCGCGGCGTCACCTTCACGCCCGCGGGCGTGGCGCTGATCGCGCGGGCACGCCGGCTGGTGAAGGACTACGAAAGCATGCTCGCCGACCAGGTTGGCGAAAGCGAGATTGCCGGCACCGTGACCATCGGCGCGATCGTCTCCGCAATGGGCGCGCTGGCCACCAGCGTGGTCGAGCTGAAGTCGCAGTATCCCGCGCTGGATATCCGCATCATGAATGGCCGTCAGCTCGAACTGCAGGCCAAGGTGCTGGAAGGCGAACTGGACGCCGCCATCCTGATCGAAATGCCCAGGCCCGAGACACGGGAAGCCACCTGGACGCATCTGTACGACGAGCCGCTGATGCTGATTGCCAGCGCCAGGGCCGCACCGCCCGGAGCGGACGCCGTCGCCCTGCTGCGCACGCAGCCTTTCATCCGCTTCGACCGCGCCGCGACCACCGGCATCAAGATCGACCAGCTCCTGCGCCGGTGCGACGTGCAGCCGAACGAAATCGTCGAGATGAATTCGCTGCCCGCCATCGTGGAACTGGTGCGGCAGAACGCGGGCGTCTCGATCGTGCCGGTGCTGCACAACTTCGCGTGGCGCAGCGACGCGGCGCTACGCCTGTTGCCGATTCCGGGAAAGTAGCTCGAGCGCCGCGTCGGCATGCTGGAGAGCACCGGCCGGCTCTATATCACTTCGATCATCCGCGAGCATTTCGTCCGCAAGCATTGCGGCTGACGCGTGGCCAGCCCCGCGCGGGCATTCGATCCGTGCCGAAGCCCATGGGCAAGGGCGCCGGATACGGAGCGCGAGCCGGCTCCCGCCCCGGTTCGTCACTCGCTGGTCACGTTGGCCCTCTTGACCAATGCCGCATAACGCGCCGCTTCGCTCTGGAAGAACTTGGCGGCCGCTTCCGGGGTGCCCGGATTGATCGTATTGCCCTGCTTCTTCATCGCATCCAGAACCTCCGGGCTGGTGAATGCCTTTGCAAACAGCGCCTGGATGCGCCTGGCCTCGGCGGGCGGCAGGCCTGCCGGGCCCACGACGGCAAACCATCCCTCGACGGCATAGTCCGGCAGGCCTTGTTCAGCGATGGTGGGGATCTCGGGCGCCGCGGGCGAACGCGTTGCGCCGCAGAGACCGATCGCGCGCAGCATGCCGCTCTTCAGGTGCGGTGCGACGGCATTGAGCGCCACCACGCCCATCTCCACCTGGCCGGCGATCAGGTCGGTGATCATCGGCCCGGTACCCTTGTAGGGAACGTGGCGGGCCTTGACGTGCGCCTCCTCGAGGAACATTTCGGCGGCGAGCTGGATGATGGTGCCATTGCCTGACGATGCATAGTTGAATGCATCCGGCCTGGCCTTCAACAGCGCAACGAGTTCCTGGACGTTCTTCGCCGGAACCTTGGGATTGACCACCAGCACCAGCGGCGTCGAGCCGATCACGCTGATCGGCGTGAAGTCCTTGATCGCATCGAACGGCATCTTCTTGTAGACGCTGGGGTTGATGACGTGGTTGTTGGAAACGAGTCCCAGCGTGCTGCCGTCGGGCGGGGCCTTGGCCACCGCGGCTGCGCCGGCTATGCCGCCCGCGCCGGGAATGTTCTCGATCACCACGGGCTGTCCGAGGTTCCTGCCCAGCGAGGGGCCGGCAGCGCGGGCGATGGCGTCCACGCCCGAGCCGGCGCTGATCGGCAGGATCRGGCGCACCGGCCGGCCGGTGCCTTCGGCCGCCGCCGGAGCGGCCGGGACGGCGAGCGCGAACGCCAGCGCCGGGATAGCGATGCCGAGTACTGCCCTGCGTGAAAGAAAGGGGGCCATGCTTGTCTCCAGATATTTTTCTGTTCTGATCCGTGCGGCTGCGGGAGCCGTCCGGCAAGGCGGAAGGATTTCAGCCAGGCGTGTGCGCACGCAGGGCGGAAAGGATTTCCTCGTTGTGCTCGCCGATGCCCGGCAAGGGCATGCGCACGCCCGGGCGCCGGCCATCCATCATGAGTGGCAACAGCACGACGTCGGTGGTGCCGCCATCCTCGGTCTGCATCGGCGCCAGTCCCCCGCTCGCCTTGAGGTGCGGATCGTCGAGAAGCTGTTCCGGACGCACGATGGGCGCATAGGGAATGCCGGCGGCTTCAAGCCTGGGCGTGAGTTCGTCCACGCGATGATGCTTGAGAATCTCGCCAAGCCGTGCCAGCAAGGCCGGCCGCACGGCCACGCGCATGGCGTTGGTGGCGAATGCAGGGTCGGCGGCGAGATCGGGCCGTTGCAGCACCTCGCACAGGTTGTTGAACTGCTTGTCGCTCACGGCGCCGATGAACAGCTGCTCGTCTGCGGCCAGCGTGAAGACATCGTAGACGCTCCATGCGGACACGCGGGACGGCATCGGCGGCGGCGGCTCGCCGGTCATCGAAAACTGCTGCATATGCTGGGACGACAGGAACACGCAATTCTCGAACAAGGCGCTCTGCACTTCCTGCCCCTTGCCGGTGCGCTCGCGCTCGCGCAGGGCGGCCAGCACGCCGATGGCGCCGAACATGCCACCCATGATGTCGTTGACCGAGGTGCCGGCGCGCAACGGGCGGCCCTTTGGCCCGGTCATGTAGGAAAGACCGCCCATCATCTGCACGACCTCGTCCAGGGCCAGCCGGTTCTCATAGGGACCGGGAAGAAAGCCCTTGTGGGAGACGTAGATCAGCCCGGGATACTTCGCCGAAAGCGTCGCATGGTCCAGCCCGCATTTGGCCATCAGGCCCGGGCGGAAATTCTCCAGCAGCACATCGCACTGGCCGGCCAGTTCTGCCGCCGTGGCCTGCCCCTGCGGGGTGGTGATATCGATGACGACGCTTTTCTTGTTGCGGTTGAACGAGCGGAAGAAACCGATACCCAGCCCGGGAAGGTTGCGCGTCTTGTCGCCGCCCGGCGGCTCGACCTTGATGACTTCGGCGCCGAGATCGGCCAGGATCATGCCGCAGGTCGGGCCCATCACCATATGGGTGAACTCGAGGACGCGGATGCCGGCAAGCGGCAAGGGGGAATGTTCAGTAGGCATGGGTCGCTCTCAGGCGGTCACGGCATCGGCAAGCGACGCGGAAAAGGTCTTGGGCAGGCCGGCGCGCCACAGGGTGCCGTGCAGGGTTTCACCGTCCAGCCAGCCGGCCACGCGCGCGCGCAGCGCAAGCAGCTTGCCGATATCGGCGCCGGTCGCGAATCCCATGCTCGCGAGCATGAAAGCCAGGTCTTCGGTGGCGACATTGCCGCTGGCGCCGGGGGCGTGCGGACAGCCGCCGATCCCGGCAAGGCAGGCATCAAAGCGCGTGACCCCGGCTTGCAGGGCGGCACAGACGTTGGCCAGGCCGAGGCCGCGCGTATCGTGGAAATGGCCGCACCAGAAGCGCTCGCCGGCAATGGCCCGGGCGCGCTCGAACAGGCTTCGCACCATGGCGGGATCGGCATAGCCGACCGTGTCCGCCAGGCTGACGCGGTCGGCGCCCGCATCCAGCAAGGCCTGCATCAGGCGCAGTACTTCTTCCGGGTCCACGCGGCCCTGTATCGTGCAGCCGAAGGCCGTGCCGACGCCACCTTCGATCAGCGTCCGGGAGCCGGCCGCGTCGCGCGCGGCGCGGATCCGGCCCACCTCGGCCACCACTTCGTCGGGCGTCTTGCGCAGGTTGGCCAGGCTATGCGCATGGCTGGCGGAAAGCGGCACCAGCATCAGGTCCGCGCCGCTGGCGATGGCGTTCTCGGCGCCGCGCAGGTTCGGCACCAGTACCGAGACGAACAATCCCGGCATGGACCTGGCGAAGTCCACCAGTTCCGCGGTATCGGCCAGTTGCGGCAGCAGCCTGGCCGGCACGAACGAGCCGACCTCGATCTCGCGCTGGCCAGCGGCGTAGGCAGCCTGGATCCATTCGCGCTTGGCGGAGGTAGGCAGGATGGTAGCGATGCTTTGAAGGCCGTCGCGCAGCCCCACCTCGCGGATCACCGCCTGGCGGGATGTGCTGTTGGTCGGTGTCGTCATGCGGTCTGTCTCCACAGGTGGCTCCGGGGTTCCGGCTCGATAGGCGAACTGTATGCCGTTCCCGACGAGGCCAGAAGCGGTATTGGAGCAGCACTAACGTTCCGGATCGGAATGTCTCCGCCTGAAAACGTCGGGATCAGCCATTCCACAACGCCGCAGGGATTCCCGAGCTGAGCAATGATGATGAGAATTTCGCGTAAGATTTCCACATCGGAAACTCTGGCAAGGCCTGCGGATGCGTGACCTGGACCTCACCTCGCTGCGCCTGTTCGCCGCCGTTTGCGAGACGCGCAATATGGCGCGCGCCGGCGAGCAGCAGCACATCGTGGCGTCGGCCATCAGCAAGCGGCTGGCGCAACTCGAAGACACCGTGGGCGTCACACTGTTCGAGCGGCGCCGGCGCGGCGTGATCCCGACCGCGGCCGGGGAGATCCTGCTCGAGCACGCGCGCGCCATGCTGGCGGCGGCCGATCGCGTGGAGC
Organism: Cupriavidus sp. 05N38; assembly: GCF_056397345.1. Taxonomy (NCBI): domain Bacteria; kingdom Pseudomonadati; phylum Pseudomonadota; class Betaproteobacteria; order Burkholderiales; family Burkholderiaceae; genus Cupriavidus; species Cupriavidus sp. 05N38. The sequence continues at coordinate 121,268 of NZ_JBFTNF010000008.1, read as the reverse complement.
GCGACATGGCCGACCACGGCAAGGGCATCAAGGGCCAGGTCCGGCTGCTGGCCACCGTGTCGTGCATGGCCGAATCCCTGCCCGACGATATCGCGGGCTTCCTGCAGGTACCGGCGCACCGGGATATCCGCGTCACCATGGAAGAAAGCCTCAGCCGCGACATCGTCAGGTCCCTGCGCGAAGGCTCGGCATCGCTGGGGATCTGCTGGGATGCCGCGGACCTAGAAGGATTCCAGACCCGGCCCTACCGCACCGATGCCCTGGCGGCGATCGTCCATCCCTCGCATCCGCTGGCCAGCCGCGCGGATTGCACTTTCGCGCAGACGCTTGACTACGACCACATCGGCATGCCGGGGCAGACTGCGGTGCACACCATGCTGGCGCGCGCCGCGGCCATCATCGGCAAGCCGATGGCGTACCGGGTGGTGGTGTCCTCCTTCGATGCCACGCTTCGCTGCGTCCGCGCGAACCTTGGCCTTACCATCGTGCCGCGCGAGGTGGTCGAACCCGTTTCGGCCAGCTTTGGCGTGCAGGTGATCCCGCTCACCGATGCGTGGGCGCAGCGGCGTTTTGCGATCTGCTTTCGCGACGAGGCGAGCCTGTCGCCGGCGGCACGATTGCTGGTGGACTTCCTGATAGCAAGAGCCGCATCCTGACAGGGGCCCGCCAGCCTGGCAAAACCCCGCAATCACGCCGGGGCCGGTCTTTTAAGTCTCGCTTAAGTCTCGGCCCCTAGACTGACAACACTCAAGACAACCCGGACAGGTGGTGCCATGACCCCCCAAGAGATGCAGGCGCTGGAAGGCTTCCTGGCGCAGTTGACCCAGGCCCGAGCAGGCGCAAAGGACCCCCAGGCAGAGGCGCTCATCGCCGATGCCGTCGCCAGGCAACCGGATGCCGCGTACCTGCTGGTACAGCGCGCCATCCTGCTTGACCATGCGCTGATCGCGGCAAAGGCCCAGATCTCTACGCTGCAGGCGCAGTTGCAGATGGCGCAGGCCAGCGGCTCCAGCCGCTTCCTCGCCCAGGAGAACGCCTGGGGAAGCAGCGCCAATGCCGTCAACAATTTCGGCAATGTCGGCAATGTCGGCAATGTCGATCCGGCCGCGGCGCGCCCGGTGATGCCGGCCCCGTCGGGCATGCCTGTCTCCGTATCGCCACCGGCCCAGCCGGTACAGGTGCAGGCACAGCCTCCCCGGCCCGGCTTTCTGGGCGGCGGCCTGGGAAGCACGCTGGGCGGCATCGCAACCACGGCCGCCGGCGTAGCCGGAGGCGCGTTCCTGTTCCAGGGCATCGAGAACCTGTTCCATCGCAATAGCGGGAACGGGAGCGGGAGCGGCTTTCTCGGGCAGCCCGCCGCGGGCGCGCTGCCGGCCGAGTCGACCGTGGTCAACAACTACTACGGGAATGACGACCGCTCGTCGGGCGATGCCCTTGATGCGGGGCTGAGTCGCGGCCTGCCGGATGACGGCGCGGGCAGTGACGACTTCCTGGACGACGACATATTCAATGCCTGACGCGCCCGTCCCGGCGTGAGCGGGGCCGGCGGCTCATGGCCATGCCTCGCATGGCCATGGGCCGCGGCGCCGGGCCCTACTCTTCCTCGTAGCCCTTTCTCAGTTTCTCGTCGACCAGCTTGTCCATTTCACGCCGGGCCCTCTCGTGCGTGTCGAACACCTTCAGGACAGACTGGCCATTCGTGCCGATACGGCCATAGCTCACCGTCATTTCCATTGCGCTCACCGAGATGCGCCAGAACTTCCTCGAGCTGCCTTGCTCGAAGCGAAACCGACGGACCAGGGACGTAGCGGATGCGCCGGGTCCGGCAGCCTCGCCAGGCAGCGCCGGCGAGACCCGGGCGGGATCCGGCGCGCCTGCGCCACCGGGGGACGGCGGGCCGTCGTCCGCTTCGGCATCCGGCGGCGCCTCTTCTTCCTCCCCGACAGTGCCGGCGAGACTGGCCTCGATGCGCGACAGCACGGCTTCCGGATCGCGTATCCAGTCCTTGCCCGGTATGTCGATCACGCGCCAGCCGAAATTGCGCAGGATGGTCGGCCGGAACACGTAGCGCTCCCGCGCGTCGGGCACCTCGGCATCGGGCGCGTCCAGCAGGATCGCCAGCGCATAGTGCCCGCCGGTCGCATCGGCAATGGCCAGGTCGCACCGGAAGCGCGATCGCCCCACATGCTCATGCACGTCGTGCCCGCGCGCGCGCAGCGCCGCCGCGATGGCGCGGCGAACCGGATCCTCCGGGGCCGCCCGGGTAAAAGCGCCCTTGGCGCCGGGATTGAGCCCGCCCAGCACCAGCTGCGAGCGCTCCGACTCGCCATGCGCGCTGGCGTGGGCGAACTGCAGGAACGCGCGCAGCGCCGCGGCGCCATCGTTATGCACGTTGGTGATCGCCTCGGCATGGATGGTCGAGACCACGGCCATGCGGTGGCGGGCCCGGCTGAAGATGACATTGAGCCGTTTCTCGCCGCCGCGCTGGTTGATCGGGCCGAAGTTCATCAGCATCTTCCCGTCCGGCCCCGGGGCATAGCAGATGCTCAGGATGATGATGTCGCGCTCGTCGCCCTGTACGTTTTCCAGGTTCTTCACGAACAGGCCGTTGAACTGGTCCTCGTCCTCGCGCACATATTCACGCTCCAGCCGCATCGCGAAATCCGCATCCTCCAGCGCCAGCACTTCCAGCGCTGCCTCGATTTCGCCCTGCTGGGCTTCCGRGAAGGCCACGATGCCGATGCTCAGGCCAGTCCCGCGCCGCAGGAGCTCGCGCACCATGGCGGCGATGTAGCGTGCTTCCGGCACATTGCGCCGCTGCGCGTAGACGCCGTCGTCGATACGATGAAAACTGACCGGGCGCGCCATCACATGGTCCACGCCGGCAATGACCGGGTCCCCGGCATCGAAGCGGGCATCGGCCGGCGCCTGGCCGGCCTGCTCCAGCATGCGGTCGGGAATGGTGACCAGGCGCCCCTCGTAGAAAGCCGCATTGGAGAAGCTGATCAGCGTTTCGTGCCGGCTGCGATAGTGCCAGGCCAAAAGGGTCGCGGGCAGGTTGCGCGCCGCCTGGTTCAGCAGGCTGTCGGCATCCAGGCTGATGGCGATCCGCTCGCCCTCTTCCTGGACGATGATCTCGTCCGCGTCCTCCGCGCCGGCAGCCGAGAAGAAGCTGGTCGGGGGCAGCTGCATCTCGTCGCCCACGACAACCACCTGCGACGCGCGGCTCAGCGCCGGCACGGCTTCCTCGGTGGGGATCTGGCTTGCCTCGTCGAAGATCACCACGTCGAACAGATCCGGCGAGAGCGGCAGCGTATCCGACACCGAGAGCGGGCTCATCAGCCAGATCGGCTTCAGGTCGTTGATCACCAGGCCGGTTTCGTCGTCGGACAGGTCGCGGATGGAGCGGTAGCGCATGCTCTTGCCGAACTCGTGCTCCAGCTCCCGGCGGCCGGTGGCATAGCGTTTCTTGAATTCCTTTCCGGCCGGATCGAGCTGGGTGGCCGACAGCGACGACTGCCGCACGTGCTCGCTGAACTGGCGATGCAAGGTCGCCCGCACCTGGCGTGCGTTCTGCTCGAGCACGCTCTTCTCGCCGTGGGCCACGCCGCGCGCCGCCGCAGCCAGTGCCGCGCCGTCGAAGCGGGCCAGCTCCGGCGCTTGCCGCTCCAGGCGTTTGAGCGCCTCGTCGGCCACCAGCGCCTCCAGCTCGGCCGGTGCGTAAGGCAGGGTCTGCAGCGCCCCGGCGTATGCCGCGCCGGCGGCGTGCGTGGCGCGCAAGAGCGGCAGCAGGTCCGGCAGTTCCTCCAGATCTTCGCGCAGGTCGCGCAACAGCTCGGCCAGGTCGTCCAGGGTGGCCGCATCGGCAACGGCGAGGCCCGCGCGCACGCGCTGGGCCAGCTTTTCCAGGGCTTGCTGCATCGATGCTTCGGCCTGCGCGGCCACGACCGGGTCGACGGCATTGCGCAAGTGCCCGGCCAGGCGACGGCTGATGCCGGACGAGGCGACGCGTTGCCGCAGCTCGTCCAGCGCCTGCAGGAACGATGGCATGGAGGGTACGCCGTAGCGGGCATGGAAGGCAGCGTCCGCCTGCGCGAGCGCCGCGGCGGCGGCCTGCTCCGCCGCCAGTGCTGCGAGCACCTTGGCATAGCCGGGGTGGATCGCATGGCGCGAGAAATCATAGCGGCGCTTGAGCTCCGCGCGCAGCCGCCACCACGCCGGCTGCAGCCAGCGCATCAGGGAGCCCTCGTGCCTGCGGACCAGGTCCAGCGCCGAAGCCGTGTCGTCCGGGCTCAGCTTGTCGCGCCACTGCGTGGTCGCGGTGGCAGCCTGGGCAAGCGCCGCGGTCTTCTGCTCGAGCTGCGCGCGCGCGCCTGCCAGCTCCGTGGCCGCCGGCGAGCCTGCATCCAGCAGGACCAGGTGGCCGGCCAGGTGATGGTCGAGCAGCCATCGGCTTTCCTGCGCAATGGCCAATGCATCCGTCAGCGAGGTGCCGCCGTCCGCCAGGCGGGCGGTATCGTCGAGCACCGCATCCAGCTGGTCGAACAGGGCTTCGCACTCATCCACCAGTTGCCTGGCCCGCCCGAAGGCGCGCTCATCATCGAGCAATCCGCGCGCAAGCCGGGCAAACGGATGCTCGGCCAGGCTGCGTACGCCAAAGCGCTCCACCAGGCTGCGATGCAGGCGCTGGGCCAGGTCCCGGTGCTTGGTCCAGGTGGCCATGGACGGCAGCAGCTCGCGCTGCGCCTGGTCGGGCGCGGCCGGGGCCGGCGGCAATTCGGCCAGGCGGCGCACCAGCGACCGGATCGTGGTGCCCAGCGACGCTGGCAGGTCCGCCATCGCTTGTTCGAAACGTTCGATGCGCGCCTGCTGCCGTTCCAGCGTGGCCAGGGTCTCGTTGCGCTGGTCCCGCAGCCGTTCGCTGTCGTGCGGCTGCGCGATCCAGCGCTCGTAGCAGGCGCGCAGATCGGTGACGAATGCCTTCTTGTCGGTCTGCGAATCGTGGATCAGGCAACACAGCTCGCCCAGCCCGCTCTGTTTCAGGCGATGGAAGACCACATCCAGCGCGGCGCGCTTTTCGCAGACGAACAGGACACGCAGCCCGCGCCCCGCGTAGTCCGCAATCAGGTTCGTGATGGTCTGCGACTTGCCCGTGCCGGGCGGCCCCTGGATGATGAAGCTGCGCTGGCTGCGGGCCAGGCTGACGGCGGCGTTCTGCGTCGCGTCGGAAGGCACCACGTTCCACTGGTCGCGGATGGCGATCGGCGCCACCGCCCCGGTGTCGACTTCCCGCGGCTCGATCGAGAACACCCGGTCGAATGCCGGATTGCTGGCTTGCTCCTCCAGCAACTGCGAATAATCGCGCACCAGCGACATCTTCCGATAGTTGAAGTTCGCCAGCGTCACCTGGGTCAGGTCCAGGTCCCACGCATAGCGGTGCCCCTCGGACTCCTGCAGCGCGTAGCCGACCTGTTCGGTTTCTGCTGCCTCTGCTGCCCCTGCGGCCTCTTCCGCCGGCGGCGCTTCCGCCATGCGGGCATGGCGCGGCCCCGCCACCGGCATGGCGCCGGCCTGGAAACGCTGCGGCAAGGGGCTCGGCCGCACCAGCGACTCGAACAGCGCCTGCCCCAGCGGACGGTAGTCCTGCGGGTCATAGCTGTAGTCGGGCAGGCTGGCCAGCCCCGCGCGCGGCGCGCGGCTTGCGCCGCGCCGGCGCTGGAACTGCTGCATGCGCTGCATGGCTTTCTGGCGCACCAGCCTGATGGCTGGCTTTTCCAGCAGGCGCAGCTCCACCGAGGGCTCCGACTGCCGGATCTGGGCCAGGATGTCCGCGTGCACCTGCGCGATCGTGGTCTTCTGCAGGTCGACGGTGGCGGGCAGCCGGATATCGTAGAGCTGGCGCAGGTAGTGTCGCAGGACCGGGTTGAACTCTGCCTCGGCGTCCTCGCACTGGATCACGTACTGGTCGCGCACGCCCTTCCTGCGGGTGAGCTCGACCGGCATCCACAACAGCGGCGTGGTGATGCGTTCTTCAGGCGCCTCCTTGAGGTTGTGCCAGCGCAGGAACGCCACCACCAGCCGCAGATTGCCGAAGCCGTACTCGGCGCGGTCGCGCCGGGTTTCCTGGATCAGGCGGTCGAGCGCTACCGGCAGGTAGGGCTGGTCCTCGAAGCGCAGCCAGTGATGCAGGTTCACCGCGCTGCCGGAGGCAACGTCGGCGGCGAAGGGGCCGCCCCAGGTGCAGATATGCTCCGCCCGGATGCTCTCGACCTGGAGCATCATCGGCACGCTCGCCACGGTGAGGTTCACGGTGGCCACGCCGGGCCGGAAATGCAGCAGGCGGTTGCGGCGCGAGAGATCGAAGAGGCGATCGCGCAGATGCGACAGGACCGCGGTGCGGCGCGGCGCCAGGCCCGTCGCCCCGGCCAGCGCGCGCTCGATGTCCAGCGCGGCCGGCTGGTCGCGCCACGCCTGGAGCCTGCGCGCCAGGCCCGACAGGTCGGTGGCGCGCTCGTGGCGGTTAAGCGCCGTCATCTCCACGATGACGCTGGCCACCACCGGATTGAGCCGGTCGTTGAGCTGGAACAGGTTGCGCCGGTGCGCGGCGAACCGCTCCACATCGTGCGCATCGTCGAAGTCCAGGCCGCACGCCAGGCATGCCAGCATCAGCCCCAGGCGGAAGATGTCGGTGATCTCGTCGTGGTGGCCGACCATGATCTCCCAGCTCGCCAGGCCCGGCAGGTAGACCGGACGCGAAATGGGCGCTTCGAGGTCCGGCTGCACATCGAGATCGGCAATCTTCTCGCCGGTGCCGGCGTCCGAGGACTTGCGCAACTCCCCGACGATATTGAGCGCCGAGCCGGGCTGCGGCTGCACGCGATGCACGGCGCCGATGTCCATCCTCGGCCGCTCGCCGCCCGGCTGCCGCAGCTGCAGCGCGCCGGACTCGCCCAGGACGACCGAACCCGCGTCCAGCGTCGCCACCCTGCCTTCGGCATGGAGCCTCGCGACCTCCCCGAACAAGGGAAGCACCAGCACCAGCACATCGTCCGTGGTCAGGGCGGCGCCGTCCTGCGCATCCACCAGGGACCGGAACGAGCTGGGCTCGCCTGTTGCTGCATCTGCCACGTCATTCATGCGTCTGTTGCCTTCGCCAGTTGCTTGTTCAGCCTGTCCAGGTCGCGCTTGCCGAAACGGGCATCGCGCTTGAGGTTGAGCTGCAGTGCCTCGAGGGTGCCCAGCGTGCGCGCGGTCCGCGCGGCATGCAGCAGCGCGGCATCGCGGATATCCGGATCCACCAGGGCGACGTCGAGCATCAGCGCATTCAGGTAGTGGCGCACGCTGTCATCCACCTGCGCGCTCTCGAAGGCGGACAATGCCGCCGGCGCCTCGGTGGCCGACCAGTCGGGGAACAGCGCGCGCACCTGGTTGGCCACCGCCTCGGTACGCAATGCGCCATCGGCCAGGAAGTGAGTGAGAAAGCCCCGCGTGAGCGCCGCCAGCCTGAGCTGGCCCGGCAGGTCGAGCCTGTCCAGCGCCAGCGGCCCCTGCAGCCTGCGCTCCAGCCATGCGTTCAGGTCCCCCGCGCCCTGCCACCACAGGTCGAGCGCCCGCGCCCGGATAAAGGTCTCCGGATGCGTTGCCGCCGCGGTCGCGCCGGCGTCGGCGGCGTCGACCTCGCTGGCCTGCCGCAGATACGCGGCGGCATCGGCGCTGGCAATGCCGGTGTGTACCTTGACCAGCGTGGACACGGCCGGGGCGACCGCGCCCGCCGCCACCGCACCGCCACGATCGGCGAACAGCTCGGTATGCAGGTAGTAGCGCCGCGCGGTCTCGTGGTGGCTCGCCGCGGAGGCCGCGGCCGCCATCGCATCGTTGAGGATGCGCTCGGCGGTGTGGAAGGCGCCCTCGTCGCATGACCAGAGCAGGTAGTGGGACAGTTCATGGCCGAACAGGGCCAGCAATTCTTCCTGCGTCAGGTGTTCGAGCACCGGCCCTTGCAGGATCACATGGACTTCGCCCGGCACGAACAACAGCGAGGCATTCATCTGCTGCCCGCCCGACTGGTAGATGCTGGCCGGCGCGGAGATCCCGAGCCGCTGCATCACCAGGCCGAGCGCTGCGTGCACCTCCGGATGCGCCGCGGCATCGAGACGGTAGGTATCGCGCAACAGGTGCGCACGGACCTCGGCCACATGCTCGTCCCGCACCTTGAAGGAACTCGCCCACGCCCACACATCGGGCTCCTGGCTTTTCAGGTAGTCAACCACGGCCAGGTGATAGGGAAGCGGGACCAGTGCACTGGCGTCCGGCAAAGCTGAATCCATCCCGTCGATTTCCTTATAGCCAAGTCTGGCGCGGCCTGCCGCATCGTCATTCAACGGCAAGGGGCCTGCGCCTCAAGCCACGAAGATACCCGATCCGCTGCCATGACAAAAGCGGGGCCGGCGCCGCTGCCCGCCGCGGTCTGCCCCGCGCCATCATCAACACGGTCATCAGCACCCCCATCAACGGCTGCGCTCCGCCAGCAAGGCGCTCATCCGCTGCGCAAGCGGCGAGACATAAGCGCCAGCCCGGGTGATCACGCCCACGCGCCGGCGCAGGTCCAGTTCCTCGACGCCCACGTCCAGCGCATGCAGTCCGTTCAGCATGGCCTCGTCCCCCCCGCCCGATATGCTCAGCATGCGCGTGCCGCGCATCAGGTGGAACAGCGACGCGCTGCCGAAGTCCGTTTCGATCCGCAGGTTCGGCCCGGCGAGTCCGCGCTCGCGGAAGGCCGCGTCGACCAGCTGCCGCAATACGATATGCGGCTCCGGCAGCAGCCACTCCTCGCGGGCCAGGTCCGCCAGCGTCAGCTTGCGGCGGCGCTGCAGCGGGTGGGCTTCGTCGGCCACCACGACGAGCCGGTCGTCGAACAGTTCCTGTACCGCGAACTCGCTCGCGCGCTGCATGGGTACCGGCGCGACGGCCAGGTCCAGTTCGCCTGCGATGAGAAGGTCCATCAGCTCCCGCGCAAGACGGCGGCGCAGGCGCAGCTTCGCCACCGGCCGTTCCCTGACGAGTTGCCGGCAGGCTTCCAGCACGAGCGCATTGGGCATGGAGGGCGAATAGCCCAGGCGCAGGATGCCCTGCTCGCCCGTGCGTACCCCCTGCATTTCCTTGATCGCATCGTCGTACTCCAGGCGGATCCGGCGCGCGCGCTCCATGAATTGCACGCCGGCCTGCGTCGGGACCATGCCGTTGGCGGTGCGCTCGAACAGGGGCAGGCCGATCTGCGCCTCCACCCGCTGCACGGCCTTGCTCAGGGCCGGCTGGCTGATGCCCAGCGTTTCCGCGGCGCGCCCGATGCCGCCGTGGGCACTGACGGCCAGCACGTACTCCAGATCCCTTGTCTCCATCTCGGCATTCCAGTTGGTTATGACTTTATAGCCAACGCAGCATTGTAGTGATGCCTCTCATCTTACAGACTGTGCTCAAGAACTACTACGACTACGGAGACACCGATGAGCTTCGCTTTCTTCCTTCGCCGTGCCGCACGGTATTGGGGCGACAACGCCGCCGTGCTGTACCAGGACCGCGTGCTGACCTACCGCCAGCTCGACGAGCGCTCGACCCGCCTGGCCAACGCGCTGCTGGGCCTTGGCCTGGCCCGGGGCGACCGTGTGGCGGTCCAGTCGCGCAACCGCACCGAACTGGTCGAGATCGAATGCGCCTTGTACAAGGCCGGACTCGTCAAGGCGGCACTGAACCCGCGCTTCACCGCGGCCGAGGCATCCGACGTCGTGGAGAACTGCACGCCGCGCGTTCTGCTCGCCGGACCGGGCTACACAGGCTACTCGCCCGCCACGGCGGGCTTCGGCTCGGTCGAGACCTTCATTTCGATCGGCGGCCACGCCGCCGGCTATGGCGACTACGAGTCGCTCCTGGCCGCCGGCGGCACGACCGCACCGGAGATCGCGCCGGCCCCTGGCGACCTCGCCGTGCTGCATTTTTCCTCCGGCTCCACCGGCAAGATCAAGGCCGCCATGCAGAGCTACGGCAACCGCCTGGCGGCGCTGCGCAAGATGCTGCTCGGCATGGACAAGCCGGCGCGGCCGGGCGACCGCCTGGCTTTGATCGGGCCGGTCACCCATGCCTCGGGCATGCTGATGCAGCCCTACCTGTATGCCGGCGCGACGCTGGTGCTGTTCGACAAGTTCGAGCCCGCGCATTTCCTTGCCGAGGTCGCCAGGCTGCGCATCACCCATGTGTTCATGGTGCCGGCCATGATCAATATGCTGCTGGCGGAGCCGACGCTGGCCAGCGCCGATCTGGGCAGCCTCAAGACGCTGGCCTATGGCGCGGCGCCCATGGCGCCGGCGCGTATCCGCGAAGCGTGGGAGCGCATCGGCCCGGTCCTGTCGCAGGGCTACGGCGCCAGCGAATCCACCTCCGGCGTGACGCGGCTGTCGACCGCCGACCATGCGGATGCGCTGGCGCGCCGCCCGCAGCGGCTGGCCTCCTGCGGGCGCGCGCTCGGGGAAACGGAGGTGCGGGTCGTCGACGACCACGGCCAGGAAGTGGCCGGTGACGAGATCGGTGAGCTGATCATCCGTGGCGAAGACGTCTTCCAGGGCTACTGGGGCGAGCCGGAGCTGAGCCGCGAAACCCTGGTCGACGGCTGGCTGCGCACCGGCGACCTCGCCCGCGTCGACGAGGAAGGCTATATCTACCTGGTCGACCGCAAGAAAGACATGATCATCTCCGGCGGCTTCAACGTGTACCCGACCGAGGTCGAGGCGGCCCTGTACCTGCACCCGGACGTGCTGGAAGCCTGCGTGATCAGCGTACCCGACGACACCTGGGGCGAGAGCGTCAAGGCGGTGGTGACGCTCAGGCCCGGCCGGCAGGCAAGCGCGGCCGACCTCATCGCCCATTGCCGCGCGCGCATCGCCGACTACAAGTCGCCGCGCTCCGTCGACTTCGTTGGCGAGCTGCCCAAGAACGCCAGCGGCAAGCTGGCCCGCAAGCTGGTGCGTGAACAGTACTGGCAGGGTGTCGCCCGCCGCGTCAATTAGCCAACCGGTCAACCAGTCAATTCGTCAACCAGTCAATGCGACATCCAAGGAGAACGGCATGTTCGATAACCTGAGCAACCCCGTGCTGGCCGAGACCCGCGCCGGCATCCGCCGCTATATCGAAGAGGAATTGCTGCCGCTCGAGAAGGAACTCGGGCTCGGCTCCGAAGACGCCTGGCCGAAGGAGGTGCTGCGCGGCGTCTGGCGCCGCTCCAGCGAGCTGGGACTCTATGCGGCCTGCCTGCCCGCCGAACTGGGCGGCAAGGGCCTGAACATCGCCGAGCAGTGCGCGCTCAAGGCGGACCTCGCCGTCAGCGGCGCCGTGCTGGCACCGCATGTGCTGGGAGACCTGGGCGGCCCGCCGCGCGTGGGCAATATGCTCAAGTACGCGACGCCCGCGCAACTGGCGCGCTACTTCCAGCCGGTGATCCGCGGCGAGAAATCAACCTGCTTCGCGCTCACCGAGCCGCATTCGGGTTCGGACGCGCAGAGCATCACCACGAGCGCCGTCGCCGATGGCGACGAGCTGGTCATCAACGGCCACAAGCACTACATCAGCGGCGCGCCGTTTGCCGATTTCGCCATCGTCATGTGCGTCACCGACGCGGCCGCCTCGCCGCCGGCGATCACCGCCGTGCTGGTCGACCTGGACCTGCCCGGCGTCACGGTCAATACCGACTACGTGCCGATGTCGGGCCAGCATATCGACGCCGATATCCGCTTCGAGAACGTGCGGGTGCCGCGCGCCAACATCTTCGGCGGCGAGGGCAACGGCTTCAAGCTCGGCATGTCGCGCATCAATGTCAACCGGCTGCTGCACTGCCCCACCATGCTGGGGCTGGCGACCAAGGTCTATGCATCGTCGGTGGAGTACGCCGGCAGGCGCCGCCAGTTCGGCGGGCCCATCGCGCGATTCCAGGCGATCCAGCACATGCTGGCCGACATGGCGGCCGCGCTGTGGGCCTGCGAAAGCATGATCGCGCAGACCGCCATGCTGGCCGATGGCGGCGCCGACCTGCGCATGAAGGCTGCGGCGTGCAAGCTGTTTGTCTCGGAGCGCTGCTTCGAGGTGGCCGACAAGGCGGTGCAGATCCACGGCAACGTAGGCGTGACGCGCGGCCACCCGGTCGAGCAGGCCTACCGCAAGCTGCGCATGTTCCGGATCTTTACCGGCACCAGCGAGATCCAGCGCAACACCATCGCCCGCGCGATCCTCGAACCCATGCAGGCGAAGGCTTGAGCGGGCCCGCTGCCCGGCAAGACCGCTGTTTGACAAAGACCGGCGCAGGAATACTGCGCAAGTTGCACGGAGACCACCCATGAACCGCCGATCCTGGCTTGCCACCGCAAGCGCGGCTGCCCTGAGCACCATCTGGACGCCGGCGCGATCCGCCGCGCCCTACCCCAGCCGCCCCATCCGGCTGATCGTACCGTTCCTGGCGGGCAGCGCGCCCGACAATATCGCGCGGACCCTGTCGGTGGAGCTCGGCTCGCAACTGGGCCAGCCGCTGGTCGTCGAGAACATGCCCGGCGCCGGCGGCGTGATCGGCGCGCTGGCATTGAAGCGCGCCGCCGCGGACGGGTACACGCTGGGCATTCTGGCGAATTCGCACGTCATCAACGTGCATATGTACCGCAGCATGCCCTATGACCCCGCGCGCGACTTCACGTCGATCGCCGCGCTTTCCGGCGGCCCGACCGCGCTCGTGGTGCCCGCCGATGCGCCCTACAAGACGGCCGCCGAGCTGTTCGCGGCAATGAAGCGCGCCCCCGGCAAGCTCAACTACGGTTCGGGCGGCAAGGGGAGCATCGCGCATCTGGCGGTCGAGGCGCTGCTGCACCAGACCGGCACCGAGGCGGTCCATATCCCGTACAAGGGCGCCACCGAGATCATCACCGCCATGCTCGGCGGCCAGACCCAATTCGGCATGCCGGTACTGAGCACGGCCACGCAGTATCTGCGCAACGGGCAGATCCGCGCGCTGGCGGTCTCGTCGGCCGCGCGCTCGGTGTATTTCCCGGCGATACCCACGCTCGCCGAGGCCTTGCCGCCCGGCGTGGTCATCGACAACTGGAGCGGCCTGTTCGCGCCTGCGCATTTCCCCGCCGAGCTGACCCAGCGGCTGTTCACGGCCGTCACCGCATTGCAGGCCGGCGGGCGCCTCGACGCACAGCTCAAGGCCAACGCGGGGGAGCTGCGCCGCAGCGCTTCGCCCGCCCAGTTCAACGGCATGGTGACTGCCGATACCACCCGCTACGGCAAGCTGATCCAGTCGATCGGCATGAGCGGCGATCTCAGCTGAAGCACATGGGAGCAAACCAGATCATGAAACCAGAGTGGTCCTGCCTGAAGGACGTCAAGATCGTCGATATCAGCCAGCTGCTGCCGGGCCCCCACGCCACCAGCCTGCTCATGCAGCTTGGCGCCGACGTCATCAAGGTCGAGCAGCCTGGCGTGGGCGATACCTCCCGCCAGCTCGGCCCTGCCGTGTATGCCCAGTTCAACCGCGGCAAGCGCTCCCACGCGCTCGACCTGAAATCCGCCGGAGGGCGCGCCGCGTTCCTGGAGCTGGTGCGCAATGCGGATGCCGTAGTGGAAGGATTCCGCCCCGGCGTGATGCAACGGCTCGGCCTGGGCTATGACGCCCTCGCCGAAGTCAATCCGGCCATCGTGCTGTGCTCCATCTCGGGATTCGGCCAGACCGGGCCCTACGCGGACCACGCCGGCCACGACCTGAACTACCTCGCGCTGGCCGGCTACTGGTCGGTGCCGGTGCAGGTCGAGGACAAGGTGTCCCGGCCGCGCGCCCGCATCTCCGACTACGCCGCCTCCGGCTACGCGGCGCTGGCCCTGGCCGTGGCCGTGATGAGCGCGCGGCAGCATGGGCGCGGGCAGCATCTGGATGTGTCCATCCACGACGCCGTCCTGTCCTGGACAGCCCATGGCGCATGGGCGGCACGCGACTACGAGGCACAGCCCCACGCATCGCCGACCGTCATGCCCGAGAACGACATCTTCGCCACACGCGATGGCCGCCATCTCGCCATGGGCATTCTCGAGAACAAGTTCTGGCTGAACCTGTGCGACGCACTCGGCGCGGCGTTTCCGGCCCTGCTCGACAGCCGTTTCGCTTCGCGCCCCGGGCGCCAGCAGCACAAGCAGGAAGTGCATGGATTGCTCGCCGGCATCTTCCTGGCCAGGACCCTGGCAGAGTGGACCGAAGTGTTCGGCTCGCTCGATATTCCCTTCTCCCCCGCACTGGGCGCGCGCGAGTTGTTTGCCGACCCCCACGTGCAGGCGCGCAATATGATCCGCCCCCTGCCAGGGGAAGACGCCATCACGCTGGGCTTCCCGGTCAGGTTCTCGCTGGGCTTGCCGGCCAGCGACGATCGCGTGGCGGCGCTGGGCGAGCACAACGCCGCGCACGGCGGCGAGGGCACACCACAGGCCTAGGGTTGCGCTGCGGGAGCGGCGGGTGCTTCAAGAACGGCTGCAACCGCCCTCCGGTGGCTTTGTCGCGGTGTTGCCCGGATCGTGCAAGGCAACGGTCATGCCCCCGGCCGGACCGGCGCAGCGCGACGCCGCTCCGGCCACGCTGGCGGTCAGCTTGCCGCGGCCCGGTTCTTCAGTCCCAGCACGTCGATGGGCTCGATGGAGGGGGCCTTGGCCAGCAGCGTATCGGCGTTCGCCATCAGGGCCTGGGCGATGGGTCCGTCCAAGTGCGCCTGGCGGGCCTCTTCGGTTTCGAAGGCATCGAAGATGCCGAAGGTCGTGGGCGACAGCCGCAGGGCAAACCAGATCGGCGTGGCCGCTTCCTGGTTGGCCATCGAGAGGCCGGCCGCGAGAAAATCGGCGACCGCCTGCTCCTTGCCCGGCCTGGCTTCGAGGCGGACGAAAAATGCATGCTTGATCATCTTGGTACTCCTGTCGGTGGATGGGTAGTGCCGCGCGGTGATGCCACTTTACAAGCTTGCGTTGCGCGCCAATACTGTCTCGATTGACAACTTTGATATCGATCCTGCCATGCGGATTGCCGTTCTCGTGCTGGAAGGCGTGTTCGATACCGGACTTGCCACCGTGCTCGACGCCCTGACCACCGCCAACCAGCTGGCGCAGGCGACCGGTGTGCAGACGCCGGGATTCGACATCACCCTGGTCGGCGTGCGCCCCACCGTGCACAGCGGACTCGGGATGCAGGTGCCGGTGCGGCCCGCCGCCGAGGCGCCCGCGCCGGACTGGGTGATCGTGCCTGCGCTGGGCGCCAAGATGCCCGATGCGCTGGTGCCCGCGCTCGGCCGTGACGACGTGGCCGACGCGCTGGCCTTGCTGCGCACCTGGGCGAGCGGCGGCGCGCGCATGGCCGCGGCATGTATCGGCACCTTCGTGCTGGCGGAAAGCGGATTGCTGGACGGACACGAGGCGACCACCACCTGGTGGCTGACACCGCTGTTCCGACAGCGCTACCCCGCCGTGCGCCTGGACGCCCATCGCATCGTGGTGCCGAGCGGCGCCGTGCTGACCGCCGGCGCGGCGCTGAGCCATGTCGATTTGGCGTTGTGGCTGATCCGGCAGAACAGCCCCGAGCTGGCGGCGCTGGTGGCCAGCTACCTGGTGGTGGATTCGCGCACGTCACAGTCCGCCTACATCATCGCCGACCACCTCGCGCACGCCGATCCGCTGGTGGAGCGCTTCGACCGCTGGGTGCGCGAGCGGCTCGATACGGCGATCATCCTCGACGAGGCGGCCGGTGCGCTGGCCATCAGCAAGCGCACCCTGTCGCGGCGCCTGTTCGACGTGCTGGGCAAGACCCCGGTCGAGTACATCCAGGACCTGCGCATCGAGCGCGCGGTACACCTGCTGAAAACGAGCAAGCACAGCGTGGACCGCGTCGCCGAGCAGGTGGGCTACGCCAGCGGTGTCACGCTGCGGACGCTGCTGCGCCGGCGGCTGGGCAAGGGCATCCGGGAGTTGCGGGCATAAGCGGCCAGCGCCGGCGTGCGCCGTACCTCCCGCGATGGATCTCGAAACCAGAAAACTGCCTTGCGGGCGGCGCCTCTTATCCGGCGCGTGGCGGCTGCCTACACTCCAGCCATCGCAAACAGCGTCAGCAAGGAGTGCTCACCATGTCGATCCGCAAGCTCGCCATCGTTCGATTTCAGGATGGCGCAGTGAGCGACGCAGGCTGGCGGGCCAGCGCCATGCGCGCCTCCACCCGCTTCATCAGGTGCTCCACCCACCCGCGCACCAGCGTATCCGACGCGACCGCCGGCAGCGAGCCGGCGATCACCCGGTACACCTTCTTGCGCCCGATCTTGGAGACCTTCGCCGGGTCCAGCCACTCGGGGTTGTCGACCAGCAGCAGCAACGTCTCAAGACCGATGACGATCGGCCAGATGCAAGCCAGCCGCAGGCGGACCGCCGACCCGGGAATCGCGAGCGTGTAGTCGAGCGCCGCGCGGTAGTGCTGCAGCGTCAGTTGCAGCAGATCAAACAGTAGCGGCCGCGCGCGCAGGGAATTGCCCGCCTGCAGCAGATCCTGCGGACTCAGGCCGTGCCGCTCCAGCGCCACCGCCGGGAGATAGCAGCGGCCGATGCGCAGGTCCTTGCCGCAGTCCCGCAGGACATTGGTCATCTGCAGTGCCTTGCCGAAGCGCACGCCCCGCTCGAGCATGGTCCCGGATTCACCCTTGAGGACGCCCGGCATGTGGGCGTAGGTCATCGTGGTCCAGAACTCGCCGACGCATCCGGCGACCAGGTAGGTGTACCGGTCCAGCTCCTCCATCTCCCGCAGTGCGACGATGCGGCCGGAGGATTCGTCAGGGAAGGTGCGCAGGTCGAATTCCATGCCGGAAGTCAGGGTCGACACGATTCCGCGCACGGCCTGCCGGTCCGACTCGCCGAGCTGGGGCAGGATCGCCAGCGCGGGACCGAGCGATTCGAGCAGGAGCTTCTCGTCGGACTGCTGCTGTTGGCCGGCGACCTCCTCCGTCATGCGGCGCATGAGCGCCGGATCGCCGGCGGCGCCGTTGACCTGGTCGCGAAAGGACAGCAGCAGGGCCAGCCGTTGCGCCGGCGGGATCAGCGATGTGTCTGCAATCGTGTCGGCGGCGCGCGCCAGCAGGTACGCCAGGCCGATGGGATCGCGCATCCCGGCCGGGAGAATGCGCAGCGTGAGATAGAAGGAACGCGATACGCCCTTCAGCAGCGGGCCCAGAAGAAAGGCCCGGGTTGGATTTGGCATGGACGGGGATGCGGCGGTGCCGGCAGATTTGGCTCCGCCGAATTGTATACGGCAAGCGCGCACCAACGGCGCACGCTTGCCGCTGGCGCGCCCCTACCAGCCGGCCAGGGCCTTGACGGCAGCCTCGCGCACCTGTTCCACCACGCCTTCGCGCCAGTCGTCGGCGTCGCCGTAGAAGGCGTGCCACATTGCCTGGCGGATCAGGTTGCGCTGGCCTTCGTCCGCTTCCGGATGCACGTGCAGCCAGTGGTCGCCGCGCAGCGCATCGAGGACTTCGCTCACCGGCAGGGTGCCGAATTCCAGGGCGATGCCGTTGTAGTCGAGCGCCGGCAGGGTCTGCGGCACGGCGAGCCACGCCATGCCGTTGAGATTGGGCGAAGCCGACGTGCCGTCGTAGATGGAGGTGACGTTGCTGCCCCAGATGCCACGCGCCTTCGCCAGCGGCTCGGCCTTGTCCGGCCCCATGTAGATGGGTTCGCCGTAGCCCCAGGGCCCCAGGCCGGTATGGATGTCGAGCCAGCGCAGCGCCTCGCGGCCGGCGCCAAAGCGCGCCAGGACGCGGCGCAGGGTGTAGTTGCTCCAGGTGGCCTTGCTGCCGCCGAAGAACAGGCCCTCCGGCGCGTGATACTGGCCCGCGCTCACGGCGGCCTGGTACCAGGGCAGGCCCTTCTCGGCCACGGTCTTCATCAGCGCGGCCTGGTCGCTCTCGGACGGCGGCCAGTGCCCGGGCAGCAGCATCGGTGCCACCTCGGCATAGGGCGCGTTCTCGGGCAGCGGCCCGGTGAAATCCATGAAATTGCGGTTGAGGTCGACGTTGTCCTCGTTGACACGCCGCATATGCGAGAAACCGTAGGGATTGACGGCGTGCACCATCAGCAACGCCACGCCGGCATCGGCGAAATCCCGGAGCAGGTCCGCATCGCCGAGCAGCGCGACCTGCGCGCCGGAGCCGCAATACCCCTCCACGCCGTGCATGCCCGAAGTGACCATGAGGAAGCGCCGGGCCTCGGCATCGCCCACCCAGGCGACATCCATGGCGAGCTCCTCGTCCGCGCAGCCACGCTTGGTGGGATGCGGGAAATCCGTCAGCGCGGCGCCGGCCGAGCGGGCGACCTCGCGGAATTTCTGCCTGGCTTCGGCATAACTGCGGGAAAAGCTGGTATGCAGGGACATGACAGCGGATTTCGCGCCTGGCGAGAAGTGTGGGGGGTGCCGCTATTAAACGCCAACTCGGCGGCTATTGCCATCAGGGCAGGCATCCCGGGCCATGCGCGAGGCCGCGGCCAGCCCGGCTGGCGGGCTAGCCCTTGTCCGCGCGGGCCTTGTCCGGTCGAGCCTTGTCCTGGCCGGCCTCGCGCAACAGCGGCGAGCGGAAGGCGTGCGGATGCAATTCGATGCCCGCCGCGGCAATCTGTGCTGCCGACAGCACCAGGTGGCGCGCCAGCCAGTCATGGATGCTGCGCAGGAAGCGCTGCTGCTCCAGGCGGTTGGATTCGCGGATCACGCGCTCGAGCTTGACGTGCGCGGTGTACACATCCAGCAGGTTCACGCTCTTGAGCTTGGGCGGCGTGGTAGCGCTGCGCTCGATGGCGAGGATGCGCCTGACCTGGGCCTCGGGCAGCTCGCCGGCCTCCAGGTAGGCCTGGTAGACCTCCTCCAGTGCCGGGAAGCGCACCGTAGGCTGCACGCGGGGCACGCCGGCCACCTTTTCCATGCGCAGCACGAGATAGCGGAGGGCCTCCGCGCGGCGCCTGGCGGCGTCGGCGGCAGCGTCACGCTTGCCACCGGGGCGGCGCGCCCGGGCCGCGACCGGAGCGGTCAGCTCGAATTCATCCGCCGACGGCGGCGTCGCCGCGGGCACCGGCGAGCCGGCGTCGCGCTCGGTGTAGTCGGGCACCAGGTCGAGCAAGCCCGGCTCGGCCAGCACGGCGCGCGCGCAGTCCTCGCCAAACGGGTGCTCGTGCCCCTGCGCGTCGCGCAGGATATACGCCTGCCCGTTGCCGAAGCCGTGATGCCGGGCGCGCCCCACATGCTGGTGGCAACGCGTGGCCGGGTCGACGAAATCCTTGCGTACGGGGGTCCAGCTTTCGCTGTTGACTGCGGTCATGAATCAGCGCTTGCCTGCCGGCGCGCGGCGCGGTGGAATGTTGCGTAACGGCCCGGCTGGTCGCACCTGGCTCCGGGACCTGGCCATGCGGCCAGGCCGCCATTGTCCACCATCGCGCCCCGCCGGGCCAGCGCGCCCTACTTCAACATGAACGACATCGCCGACAGGCAGTTGAGCATGCGCACCGCCGCCTGTACCGAGGCGGCTTCGAACACCAGCGTCACGCCGTCCACGCGTTCGAGCGTGGGCCACTGGCAAAAGAGGTCGGCGTAGGCCGGGCTCTGCGTCTGCAGGCGGCATTGCACCGGGCCGGGAATGCGCAGTGGCCGGCCGCCGGCTTCGCGCACCGACTGCTGGACCGCCGCAGCGATGGCTTCGCGCGACGCMCCGGGCGACAGCGTGTTGCCGCTGCCGTGGCCGCCGGCTTCCTTGGTGCGCACGTAGCGTACCCAGGGCATCAGGGGACGCGTTTCCTCGACGAAGACATCGTCGCCGCTGGCCATCAGCACGGGTACGCCGAACTCGCCGGCCAGCGCGCCGTACAAACCGGCCTCGCCCATTTCCTGGCCGGCCAGCCAGATGCGGGCGAAGGCACTGCTGTTGATGGTGTGGGCCAGGATGCCGCGGCTCTGGGCGCGGCCGTGGTAGCCGATCATGCACACGCCGTCGCAGCCCTGCACGCCGGCCATCATGCCGAGATAGCGCGGCTTGCCGAGCACCAGGCGGGCGCGCGGGTCGAGCTGGTCGGGCAGCAGGTTGCGAAAGCCCCCGTGCGAGTCGTTGACCAGTACCTCGGTGGCGCCACCGGCAAAGGCGCCCTGCACCGCGGCGTTGGCCTCGGCGGTCATCCACGCGCGGGCGCGTTCGTATTCGCCATTGCCGGCGCGGACCTGCTCGGCGTGGAAGACGCCGGCGACGCCTTCGATATCGGTGGAGATCAGGATCTTCATCGCGGTCTGGTGCGGTTCTGTGCGGATAATCAGTTGGTGGGTGTCGCCGCATGGCGCTGCAGCCATTGCGGCAATTCGGGCATCAGTTCGCGCAGCGCGGTGCGGCGGTGGCCGTCGCGCCCGGTCACGCTTTCGGCCTGCCACAGCGCGCCCAGGATGGCCTGCTCGACGCTGTCGGCAGCGGCCTGGAACAAGGCATCGAGCCGGGTTTCATGCAGCATGGCCAGTGCCGGCATGGGCGCGTGCGCCTGCTGCGGCACGGTGTAGGCCGTGGAAAATGCCAGCGCGATGTCGCCGGAGCCGTGGCCGAACACCGAGCCGGTGCGTGCCAGCCCGGCACCGGCGCGCAGCGACAGGCGGCGCAGCTGGCGCGCGTCGAGCGGGGCATCGGTGGCGACGATCATGATGATGGAGCCCTTCTCGGGCCCGCCTTGCGTCTTCACTCCGGCCTGCGCCTGCAGCCGCGCGGCCAGCACGCCGCCAAGGCGCGCGCCGGCCACCGTGAAGTTGGGCAGGATGCCGAAGTTGGACTGCACCAGCGCGCCAACATGATATTGCTCCACCTGGCGCGAGGCCGAGCCGATGCCGCCCTTGAGCCCGAACGAGGACATGCCCCGCCCCGCCCCGACCGCGCCCTGCGCGAACTCCACCGCGGCCGCGGCGCAGGCCTGCGCGTAGTGCGCCTCCTGCACGGCCATGGCCTGGATATCGTTCAGGTAGCCGTCGTTGCACTCGAACACCAGCGGATTGACCGTGGGCCAGGCGCGGCCGATCTCCGGGTTGGCGGCGATGGCCTGGCGGATCTGCGCCTGCGCCAGCGCGCCCACCGCGAAGGTATTGCTCAGCGCGATGGGGGTTTCCAGCACGCCGAGCTCCTCCACCTGCACCAGTCCCACGCTCTTGCCGAAGCCGTTGAGCACGGTGGCGGCGGCCGGCACCTTGTCGGCGAACAGGTTGCCGGCGTGCGGCAGCACCACGGTGACGCCGGTCTGGCAGGCGCCCTGCGCCAGCGTGCAGTGGCCCACCGCCACGCCGGGCACGTCGGCGATGGTGCCGCGCGCGCCGGCGGGCAGCGTGCCGATATGTACCAGGTCCGGGACCGGGCCGGGGATCAGGTCCGGGATCAGGTCGGTGGCCATGCCGCGCTCCTGCCTTTAGCGGCGGTCGATCTTCGGATCGAGCGCGTCGCGCAGGCCGTCGCCCAGCAGGTTGAACGCCAGCACGGTCAGGAAGATGGCCAGGCTGGGGAAGATCGCCACGTGCGGCGCGGTGACCATGTCGGCGCGCGCCTCGTTGAGCATGGCGCCCCATTCCGGCGTGGGCGGCTGCGCGCCCAGCCCGAGGAAGGACAGGCTGGCGGCGGTGATGATCGAGGTGCCGATGCGCATCGAGAAATACACCACGATGGACGAGATGGTGCCCGGCAGGATGTGCCGCATCAGGATGGTCCAGTCGGAGGCGCCGATGCTGCGCGCGGCCTCCACATAGGTCAGGCGCTTGAGCATCAGCGTATTGCCGCGCACCAGGCGAGCGAAGGCCGGGATGCTGAACACCGCCACGGCGAAGATCACGTTGGTCATGCCGTTGCCGAGGATGGCGACGATGCCGATGGCCAGCAGGATGCCGGGGAAGGCGAACAGCACGTCCGAGACGCGGCTCACGATGCGGTCCCACCAGCCTTCGTAGTAGCCGGCCAGCAGTCCCAGCACGGTGCCGACGATGGCGCCGATGATGACGGAGAAGAAGCCCGCGGCAAGCGAGATGCGGGCGCCGGCCAGGATGCGGCTGAAGATGTCGCGTCCGAGCGAATCCACGCCGAACCAGTGCGCCGCCGAGGGGCCGGCGTTGAGCGCGTCGTAGTCGAAGAAATTCTCGGGATCATAGGGCACCAGGTGCGGCGCGAAGATTGCGATCGCCACCAGCAGCAGCACGAACACCCCGGCGCCCAGCGCCAGGTGCTGCTTGCGGAATTTGCGCCAGAACTCGGTCCAGGGCGTGCGCACGGCCTCCTGGGCGGTGGCGGGAGCGGCGGCGTTGCCGTCGGCGGGCGTGGAAAGCTGGGTCATGCCGGCCTCTCTTTATTTGTAGCGGATGGCGGGGTTGATGACGGTGTACAGCACGTCGACCACCAGGTTGATCAGGATGAACTCGAGCGAGAACAGCAGCACCTCGGCCTGGATGACCGGGTAGTCGCGCATCTCGACCGCGTCCACCAGCAGGCGCCCGAGCCCGGGCCAGTTGAAGACCTTCTCGACCACGATCGAGCCGCCCAGCAGGAAGCCGAACTGCAGGCCCATCATGGTGACCACCGGAATCATTGCGTTGCGCAGGCAGTGCTTGGCCACCACCAGGAACTCGCCCACGCCTTTGGCGCGCGCGGTGCGCACRAAATCTTCCTGCAGCACCTCGACGAACGAGGCGCGCGTGAAGCGGGCCATGACCGCGGCCACCGCGGCGCCCAGCGTGATCGAGGGCAGGATGTAGTGCTTCCAGGAATCGGCGCCGATGGAGGGCAGCCAGCCCAGCTGCACGGAGAACACTTCCATCAGCAGCATGCCCAGGGCAAAGGCCGGGAAGGAGATGCCGGACACCGCCAGCGTCATGCCCAGGCGGTCAGGCCAGCGGTTGCGCCAGACCGCGGAGGTGACACCGATCACCATGCCGAAGATCACCGCCCACACCATCGAGGCCAGCGTCAGGTACAGGGTCGGCATGAAACGGTCGCCGATCTCCTCGCTGACCGGGCGCTTGGTGCGCAGCGAATTGCCGAACTCCCAGCGCACGGCGTTCGAGAAGAATTGCACGAACTGCTCGGGCAGCGGCTTGTCCAGGCCGAGATCGCGGCGCACCAGCTCCACCGTGGCCTGGTCGGCCTCGGGGCCGGCCGCGAGCCGGGCGGCATCGCCGGGCAACAGGTGGACGAACATGAAGACCAGCACTGCCATGATCAGCAGTGTGGGAATCACGCCCAGGAATCGTTTGAGAAAGTAATTCAGCATGATGCACCGGAAAAATAAAAGACCGCGGGCCGCCCGCCCTGCCCCCGCATCTGTGGGCAGGCGGCCGTGCACGGCTTGCTGCGCTGTACTGCCGGGTTACTGCGGAGGTACTGCCGGGCCCGGCCACGGGCGCGGCGGCGAACCGGACGCGCCCGCATGCCGGCGACCCTTATTGCTTGATGTCGATCTCGTCGAAGTTGAACGAGCCATCGGGCATCACGTAGGCGCCGGTCAGGCGCTTGGCGCGCGCGAACAGCACCTTCTCGGTCACCAGGAAGGCCCACGGCGCGTCCTTCCAGATCTGCTCCTGCGCATCCTTGTACAGGCGTGCCTTCTCGGCGCGGTCCGTGGTGCGCAGGGCGCCGGCGATGTCGGCGTCGACCTGGTCGTTCTTGTAGTAGGCGGTGTTGAGCAGCTTGGGCGGCATCGATTCGGAAGCCAGCAGCGGGCGCAGCGCCCAGTCCGACTCGCCGGTCGACGACGACCAGCCCACGTAGTACATGCGCACGCCGGCGTCTTCCGGCTTCTGCACGCTTTCCACCTTCTCCACGCGCTGGCCGGCCTCGAGCGCCTGCACCTGCGCCTTGATGCCGACCTGCTGCAGCTGCTGCTGCACGAACTGGATCACCTTTTGCGCGGTGGTGTGGTTATAGGCGGACCACAGCGTGGTCTCGAAGCCGTTCGGGTAGCCGGCTTCCTTGAGCAGCGCGCGCGCCTTGGCCGGGTCGTACGGCCACGGGCCCAGCTTCTCGGCATAATCCACGCCCGCGGGCACCACGCCGTCGGACGGCGTGGCGTAGCCGGCGAATGCCACCTTGGCCAGTGCGTCCTTGTTGATGGCGTAGTTGATGGCCTGGCGCACCTTGGGGTCGTTGAACGGCTTGACCGTGGTATTCAGGCTCAGGTAGCGCTGGATGATCGACGGCGAGGCGATCAGGTCCACCTTGGGATTGCTCTTGAGCACCGCGGCCTGCTCGAACGGGATGCTGAAGGCGAAGTCCGCCTCGCCCGTCTGCATGATGGCCGCGCGCGTGTTGTTGTCCACCACCGGCTTCCAGGTGATGGTGTCGATCTTCGGATAGCCGGTCTTCCAGAAGCCGGCGAACTTCTTGCCCTTCAGGTGATCGGGCTGCTTCCACTCGACGAACTCGAACGGGCCGGTGCCGACCGGGTGGAAGGCGATGTCCTTGCCGTACTTCTGCAGCGCGGCGGGCGAGATCATCACGGCCGACGGGTGGGCCAGCACGTTGATGAACGGCGAGAACGGCTCTTTCAGCGTGACCTTGACGGTGTTGGCGTCGATCACGTCGGTCTTGGCCACGCGGTTGAACAGCGTGTAGCGCTTGAGCTTGTTGGCCGGGTTGGTGACGCGGTCCAGGTTGGCCTTGACGGCGGCAGCGTCGAAAGTGGTGCCGTCGTGGAACTTGATGTTCTTCTTGAGCTTGATGGTGTACGTCAGGCCGTCCTTGCTGGCTTCATAGCTTTCGGCCAGCACGTTGACCAGCTTCATGTCCTTGTCGAGGCCGAACAGGCCCTGGTAGAAGGACTTGGTGGCGGCCTGCGACAGTGTGTCGTTCGAATCGTACGGGTCCAGCGTGGTGAAGGTGGAGTACACCGCCATCACGGCGTCCTTGGCGGCAAAGGCGGGGCCTGCGCCGAGCGCGGCCAGGGCCAGG
This sequence comes from Cupriavidus sp. 05N38, assembly GCF_056397345.1. Classification (NCBI taxonomy): domain Bacteria; kingdom Pseudomonadati; phylum Pseudomonadota; class Betaproteobacteria; order Burkholderiales; family Burkholderiaceae; genus Cupriavidus; species Cupriavidus sp. 05N38. The sequence continues at coordinate 96,237 of NZ_JBFTNF010000008.1, read as the reverse complement.
CCACCGGCGATCAGCTTGGAAGGGGCCAATCGGGTCATCATCCGGGTCATCTTGGATTCTCCTTGGGAAATGCGTTGGTTCACTTCGGTTCGGTTCAGTAGGCGCCGCCGATGGCGTGCCGGGCGACAAAATGGCGGGAGGCGTTGCTGCCGGCGACGGCCACCAGCGGCTTGACCAGCGGCTCGTCGCCAAGCGCGCGGATGGGGCTGGGAATCTCGTCGGACAGCGGCTCGCGCTGGAGGTGGCGGCGCGCCGGGTCGGCGATCGGCACCGCCGACATCAGCTTCCTGGTGTACGGGTGCTGCGGGTTCTCGAAGATCGCGCGGCGCGGGCCGATCTCGACGATCTGGCCCAGGTACATCACCGCCACGCGGTGGCTCACGCGCTCCACYACCGCCATRTCGTGMGAGATRAACAGGAAGGCGATGCCCATTTCGCGCTGCAGGTCGAGCATCAGGTTGACGATCTGCGCCTGGATGGAAACGTCGAGCGCGGAGACCGACTCGTCGGCCACCACCACCTTGGGGTTCAGCGCCAGGGCGCGCGCGATGCAGATGCGCTGGCGCTGGCCGCCCGAGAACTCGTGCGGGTAGCGCGACGCATGCGCGGCGGTCAGGCCCACCTTTTCCAGCAGCCATGCCACGCGCTGCTCGGCTTGCTTGCCGCTGGCCACCTTGTGCACCAGCAGCGGCTCCATGATCGAGTAGCCCACCGGCACGCGCGGGTCGAGCGAGGCGAACGGGTCCTGGAAGATGAACTGGATATTGCGGCGCAGGGTCTGCAGCGCGCCGCCCTTCATCTGGCTGATGTCCTGGCCGTTGAATTCGATGGTGCCGCTCTGGCTGTCGACCAGGCGCAGCAGCGAGCGGCCGGTGGTGGACTTGCCGCAGCCCGATTCGCCCACCAGCGCCAGCGTTTCGCCCGGGTACAGGTCGAAGCTCACGCGCTCCACGGCGTGCACGCGGCGCGCCACGCGGCCCAGCAGGCCGCCCGGCACGTCGAAGCGGGTCACCAGGTCGTGCACGCGCAGGATCGGCGAAGCGCCGGCCGGCACCGTGTCCTGCGGCACTTCGGGCGCGGGCGGCTCGCCCTGGTCGAGCTGCACCAGCGGGAACTTGGCCGGCCAGTCGGTGCCGCGCATGGCGCCGAGCTTGGGCACGGCGGACAGCAGCGCGCGCGTGTACGGATGCGCGGGCCTGGCGAAGACCTGCTCGGAGGCGCCCTCTTCGACGCTCTCGCCGCGGTACATCACCAGCACGCGGTCGGCCACCTCGGCCACCACGCCCATGTCGTGGGTGATGAAGACCACGCCCATGTCCATCTCGGCCTGCAGATTGCGGATCAGCTGCAGGATCTCGGCCTGGATGGTGACGTCGAGCGCGGTGGTGGGCTCGTCGGCGATCAGCAGCGCCGGCTTGCACGACAGCGCCATGGCGATCATCACGCGCTGGCGCATGCCGCCGGAGAGCTGGTGCGGGAAACGGTCCAGCACGCGGCGCGCCTCGGGGATGCGCACGATCTCCAGCATGCGCAGCGCTTCGGCGCGCGCCTCGGCGCGGCTCTTGCCCTGGTGCAGGCGGATCGACTCGGCGATCTGCTCGCCCACCGGGAAGACCGGGTTGAGCGAGGTCATCGGCTCCTGGAAGATCATCGCCACGTCGCTGCCGCGCACGCCGCGCATGGTGGCACTGTCGGCGCTGGCGAGGTCGAGCACCTGGCCGTTGCGGCGGCGCAGTTCCATGCTGCCGCTGGCGATCTTGCCGCCGCCATGCTCGACCAGCCGCATCAGCGCCAGCGAGGTCACCGATTTGCCCGAGCCGGATTCGCCCACCACGGCCAGTGTCTCGCCGCGGTCGACGTGGAAGCTGAGGTTGCGCACGGCCTCCACGGTGCGTTCCGAGGTGGAAAAGCGCACGGTGAGATCGTTGACGGAAACCACCCGCTGCGGTGGCAGGACGATGCCCGACTTGGAAGAGGATGCTGCAGCCACTTGGCCCCCTTGATACCTGTTGATGCCTGTTGATGCCGAGGTTGTTGCTTCGCGCGCCCCGGCGTGCCGGCGCGCGCTGCCTGCCCTAGCCGTAGATCCACACGTTGACCGCCTCGCCCACCCGGGCGAAGCCGCGGTACATGCCTTCGGTATTGAACGGCAGCGTGACGTTGCCGGCGCGGTCCACCGCGATCAGGCCGCCGCGGCCGTCGATGGCCGGCAGCTTTTCCATCACTACGCGGCGCGCGGCTTCTTCCAGCGGCAGGCCCGCGTAGCGCATCTGCGCCGCCACGTCGTAGGCAGCCACGGCGCGGATGAACATCTCCCCGGTGCCGGTGGTGGAGACTGCCGCCACGTCATCGGCAAAGCAGCCGGCGCCCACGATGGGCGTGTCGCCCACGCGGCCCACCTGCTTGTTGGTGACGCCACCGGTGGAGGTGGCCGCGGCCAGGCGCCCCTGCGCGTCGCATGCCACCGCGCCCACGGTGCCGAACTTGTTGTCGGGGTCGATGGGCTCGGCTGCCCTGGTGGCGGCCAGCGTGGCGGCATCGTGGTCCAGCGTCGTGCCGGTGGTGGCGCGGGCGCGCTCCCATTGCTCGTGCCGCGCCTGGGTGAAGTAGTACGCTGGCTCCACCAGTTCCAGGCCCTGCGCCAGGGCAAAGGCCTCGGCGCCATCGGCGGCGAACAGCACGTGCTCGCTTTTTTCCATCACCGCGCGCGCGGCCAGCACCGGGTTGCGCAGGCGCTTGACGCAAGCCACCGCGCCGGCGCCCAGCGTGGCGCCGTCCATGATGGCGGCGTCCAGTTCGTAGGTGCCGGCGTGGGTCAGCACGGCGCCGCGGCCGGCGTTGAACAGCGGGCAATCCTCCAGCAGGCGCACGGCCTCGGTCACGGCGTCGAGCGCGCTGCCGCCATCGGCCAGCACGCGCTGGCCGGCTTGCAGCACGGCGGCGAGCGCGTCGGTGTATTCCGCCTCCTTGGCGGGGCTCATGGCGGCACGGGTAATGGTGCCGGCGCCGCCATGGATGGCGATCACGGGGGTGTTCATGGTGTTCACGATGCGTTCGGGGTTGTCTTCTTGCGGCGTGCGGGGGCGCTCCTGGCGCGCCCTTCGGCTGCTTCGTCGGGGCGTGGCTCGCGTGCGTCGCGGCCCTGCCCGGGCGGCGCGCCGTGCAGCCACGGCAGCAGGAATTCGGTCATCTCGGCGGCAGCCTTGACCGCATGCGCGGCGCGGTGCGCCACCGCGCCGCACAGGCCTTCGATAAAGGCCAGCACGGCTGCGTCCGAGTTGGCGGAGAGCTGGCGGCCGGTGTGCGCATACAGCGCGATGTCGGCCAGCGCCGCCAGCGGCGAAGTAGGTCCGTCGGTCAGCGCCAGGATGCGCGCGCCGTGCGAGCGCGCGCGCCGCGTGATGGTCACGGTGTCATACACATAGCGCGGGAAGCCGATCACGATCAGCAGATCGCTGGGCTGCAGCTTGAACAGCGCGCGCGCCGCGGTGGACGCGCCACCCGAGCCCGAGACCGAGATCACGGTGCGGCAGGACAGGTCCAGCCCATGCTGGAGCAGCCCGGCCAGGAAGCCGCTGGCGCCGAAGCCCACCACGAAGATGCGCTCGGCCGCCAGGATCGCTTCGACGGCGCGCTCGCAGGTCTCGGCGTCGAGCGCGCGGCGCGTGGCTTCGAGATTGCGCACGTCCTCGTCCAGCGAGGCGGCGATGACGGCGGCCACCGTGGCCGGCCGCTCCAGTCCGGTGCGCAGTTTCTCGACGGGTGCAAGCGTGGCTTCGAAACCGCGCACCAGCTCGGTGCGGAATTGCGGATAGCCCTCGAAGCCCAGCGCATGGGCGAAGCGATTGGCGGTGGCGACCGACACTTCCACCGCCGCGGCCAGCTCGTCGATGCGCATGGTGGCGGCGCGGAACTGATTGCCCAGCACGTATTCGGCCATGCGCTGGTGCGCCGGCGTCAGCGCGGGCAAGGCGCGGGCGATGCGCTCGGTGATCGAGCCGTTGCCGTTGCCGGTCTTGCCGGAAGTGCCGCTGTTACCGTGGTTGCCGAGGGACATGGGATGTTGCTGGGTTGGCCGGGATGCGTCATGCACGAAAACAAAGCATGCAAAGGATGCGCATCAATGTAAATAAATTTACACGCAAAACACGCGCCATGAAAATAGAGTTTTACGTGGCCAAGGGTTTGTACCTAGACGAACCCCCGTCCCGGGGCCCTTCCGGACCGCATGCGGGCCCTTGGCGTCACTGCCGGGCGGCGTGTCCGGCATGCGCCGTCCATTCGCGGGCATCGCCATGCGAAGCGGCTACAATGCCGGGTTGACCCGTGCCATGCCGGGCCGGACCGTCCGGCCACGCCGGCCATCGCTCCCTCTCCAGCTTTCCCCTCCCGTGATCCGAATCGACCAGCTTGTCCTCCAGCGCGGCACCAAGGTGCTGTTCGACCACACCAGCGTGACGCTGAATCCCGGCGAGCGTGTCGGCCTTGTCGGCGCCAACGGCAGCGGCAAGTCGACCCTGTTCGCCATGCTGCGCGGCGAGCTGCATGCGGATGGCGGCGACGTCTTCATCCCGCCGCAATGGCGCACTGCGCATGTGGCGCAGGAAACCCCGGCGGTCATGCGCAGCGCGGTGGAATACACCATCGACGGCGACACCCGCCTGCGCGACATCGAGGCACGCATCACGGCTGCCCAGGCCAGCGGCGACGGCACCGCTGAGGGCGACGCCCACGCGGCGTTCGCCGATGCCGACGGCTACACCGCGCCGGCGCGCGCCGAGGCGCTGCTGCTGGGGCTGGGCTTCACGCTGGCGCAGGTATCGCAGCCGGTGGCCTCGTTCTCGGGCGGCTGGCGCATGCGCCTGAACCTGGCGCAGGCACTGATGTGCCCGTCCGACCTGCTGCTGCTCGACGAACCGACCAACCACCTGGACCTGGACGCGATCGTCTGGCTGGAAGACTGGCTGGCCCGCTACCCGGGAACGCTGGTAATGATTTCGCACGATCGCGAATTCCTCGATGCGATCTGTAATGTCACGGTGCATATCGAGAACCAGCAGCTGCGCCGCTACGGCGGCAACTACACCCAGTTCGAGACCCTGCGCCTGCAGCAGATGGCCTTGCAGCAATCGGCCTACTCGCGCCAGCAGAAGGAGATCGCCCACCTCGAATCCTTCATCACCCGCTTCAAGGCCAAGGCCACCAAGGCGCGCCAGGCGCAGAGCCGGGTCAAGGCGCTGGAGAAGATGGAGCGCCTGGCGCCGGTGCATATCGCCGCCGGCTTTGCCTTCGAGTTCCGCGAGCCGGACGCCGCGCCCAACCCGATGATGGTGCTCGAGGGCGTGGACTGCGGCTACCCGCCGCCCGCGCCGGATGCGCCGCCCGTGACCATCCTGCACAACCTGTCGCTGTCGATCCAGACCGGCCAGCGCATCGGCCTGCTGGGCGCCAACGGCCAGGGCAAGTCCACGCTGGTGAAGACGCTGGCGGACACGCAGGAGCCGCTGGCCGGCAAGATGCGCCAGGGCAAGGGGCTGCAGATCGGCTACTTCGCCCAGCACCAGCTGGAAACGCTGCGCGACCATGACTCGCCGCTGCAGCACCTGGCGCGGCTGGCGCCGGACACGCGCGAGCAGGAACTGCGCGACTTCCTCGGCAGCTTCAACTTCCGCGGCGACATGGCTACCTCGCCGATCGAGCCGTTCTCCGGCGGCGAGAAGGCGCGCCTGGCGCTGTCGCTGATCGTGTGGCAGAAGCCCAATCTGCTGCTGCTCGACGAGCCCACCAACCACCTGGACCTCGACACCCGCGAGGCGCTCACCATGGCGCTGGCGCAGTTCGAGGGCACGCTGATCGTGGTCTCCCACGACCGTCACCTGCTGCGCGCCACCACCGACCAGTTCATGCTGGTGGGCGAAGGCACGATCAAACCCTTCGATGGCGACCTGGACGACTACCGCGACTGGCTGCTGCAGCAGGCCGCCGCCAAGCGCAACGCCGCCACCGCGGACCGTGCCCCGGCCGGCGGCGACAGCGCGGCGGGCGGCACCAACCGCCGTGACCAGCGCCGCGCCGAGGCCGACGAGCGCCAGCGCCTGACCCAGCTGCGCAAGCCGCTGACCAAGGAACTGGAAAAGGTGGAAAAGCGCATGGCCGTGCTACAGCAGGCCAAGGGCGAGATCGATGCCTTCATGGCCGACGAGGCCAGCTATGCCGAGGCCAACAAGAGCAAGCTGATGGAGATGCTCAAGCGGCAAGGGGAAGTCGGCGGCGAGCTCGATACGCTGGAGGAGCGCTGGCTCGAGCTGCAGGAGCAGATCGAACAGATCGTCTAGGGTCGCCTGGACGCGCAAGGGAAGGATCCCGGGGGCGCCCGCCCCCGGATACGCCGCGGCTGCGCGCCGTTGCGCAGACGATGCCGGCGCTCAGCGGTAGTTCTTCTCGCGCCGGATCATGCCGATCGCCAGCGTCGCCGTCAGGATGAACAGCCAGATCAGCGACCAGGCCGGAATCGACAGGCCAAAGATCGGGGGCAGCGGCGTGGTGCACATGCCGTCCGAGAAAAACACCTGCGGCAGCAGCTTGGCCGTSGGCAASYGGTTGACCCAGTTCTCCAGCGGGTCGATGCCGCAGCTGGCCTTGGGGTTSAGCAGCAGCGACACGTGATAGCCSGCCACCGCGATGCCRCCCACGCCGGACAACATGCCCAGSCCCTGCCACAGGCTGCGCGTGTTCTGCGCGATGGCGGCCAGCAGCGAGAACAGGCCGATGGCGACGAAGGCGAAACGCTGCATCACGCACAGCGGACACGGCTGGTAGCCTTCCACATGCTGCAGGTAGAGGGCATAGCCGACCAGCCCGAACGAGATCGCGGCGATCAGCAGGAAGAAACTGCGGGAATTGGCTTGCATGGTTCAGTAGCAAAAAGGGCCGGACGATGCCACCCGGGCTGATCCGTCGGGATCCGTTGCCGCGGGCCCGTCCATTGGTGCGCCGCCCGGCCATTTGCCGGACGTGCGCAATGCGAGGCTCATTATTACCGATTTTGTGTTGCACGCCTTGCCATTCCGGCGCGGCCGGCGGCGTGCCGCTTGCGGCGGATTGACGCAGATCATGGCCTTGCCGCGCGCGCTCGCACGCCCGCGCGCGGCGGGCTCAGGCGGACGTCGGGCCGCCTTGCGCCCGCCACCGCGCCGCGGCCAGGCGGTACAGCCAGTGCGCCCGCAACGGGCTGCCCTGCGCCACGGCCGGATGGTCGAAGGTGCCGTCGGGCACCATGCCGACCCGCTCCATCACAGCCCGCGAGCGGACGTTGGGCAGTGCCGTGAACGAAACGATTTCCGCCAGGCCCAGGCGCCCGAACCCGAAGCGCAGCGCGGCCCGCGCCGCCTCCGTGGCATAGCCCTGCCCCCAGTATGCATGCGCCAGGCGCCAGCCGATTTCCACGCAGGGCGAGAACGGCAGCGTGGCGGCGGGCTCGTGCAGGCCGACGAAACCGATGAATGCCCCGTCCGCCTTGCGCTCGGCCGCCCACAAGCCCCACCCGCGTGCCGCGATCAGGTCCTGGCAGCGCAATGCCATGGCATCGCTGGCAGCGCGCTCCAGCGGCGCCGGGAAGCAGGCCATCACCAGCGGGTCCGCATTGAGCGCGGCGAACGGCGCGAAATCCGCGTCGCGCCACTGGCGCAGGCGCAGGCGCGCGGTCTCCAGGGTCACCGGCCCGGCTCCGCTTGCGGAGCCGGCTGGCGCCTGATCGTGCTGGCCCGGCATGGCGTTCACTCGAGATGACGGACGCGGTCGATGGCCTGCTCCAGCCGCTCCACCGCCAGCACCTCGAGGCCGTCGATCTTCTGCTTGGGCGCATTGGCCTTGGGAATGACCGCCGTGGTGAAGCCGAGCTTGGCGGCTTCGCGCAGGCGGTCCTGCCCGCGCGGACTGGGCCGGATCTCGCCGGCCAGGCCGACTTCGCCGAACACCACCAGCCCGCGCGGCAGCGGCTTGTTGCGCATGGAGGAATGGATGGCCAGCAGCACGGCCAGGTCGGCCGCCGGCTCGGCGATCTTGACCCCGCCCACGGCGTTGAGGAACACGTCCTGGTCGAAGCAAGCGATGCCGGCATGGCGGTGCAGCACCGCCAGCAGCATCGCCAGGCGGTTCTGTTCCAGCCCCACGGCCAGGCGGCGCGGGTTGGGCACGTGCGCGGCATCGACCAGCGCCTGCACTTCCACCAGCAGCGGCCGCGTGCCCTCTTGCGTGACCAGCACGCAGGAACCGGGCACGACCTGCTCGTGCTGCGACAGGAACAGCGCCGAGGGATTGCTGACGCCGCGCAGGCCGCGCTCGGTCATGGCGAACACGCCCAGTTCGTTGACCGCGCCGAAGCGGTTCTTGAAGGCGCGGATCAGGCGATGCGAGGAGTGCGTGTCGCCCTCGAAGTACAGCACGGTGTCGACGATATGCTCGAGCACGCGCGGGCCGGCCAGCGCACCTTCCTTGGTCACATGGCCGACCAGGATGATGGTGATGCCGCTGCTCTTGGCGATGCGGGTCAGCTGCGCCGCGCATTCGCGCACCTGCGCCACCGAGCCGGGCGCCGACGTCAGCGCATCGGAGTACAGGGTCTGGATCGAGTCGATCACCGCCACCTCGGGCTTCTCCACCTCCAGCGTGGCCTGGATCTTCTCCAGCTGGATCTCGGCCAGCAAGGCGAGCTGCGGGCTGTCCACCCCCAGGCGCTGCGCGCGCAAGGCAATCTGCGCGCCCGACTCTTCGCCGCTGACGTAGAGCACGCGGCGCTCCGAGGCAAGGTTGGCCAGCGCCTGCAGCAGCAGCGTGGACTTGCCGATGCCGGGATCGCCGCCGATCAGCACCACCCCGCCGGCCACCAGCCCCCCGCCCAGCACGCGGTCGAATTCATCGATGCCGCTGGAGAAGCGCGGCACGTCGGCCGCGTCGATCTCCGACAGCCGCTGCACCATGGCCGAGGCCGCCAGCGGCGCGAAGCGCTTGGCCGACGGCGATTCCGCCACGCTCTCTACCAGCGTGTTCCATTGCTGGCATTGCGGGCACTGGCCCTGCCAGCGCGGCGAGGTGCCGCCGCATTCGGTGCAGGTATAGACGTTCTTTGGCTTGGCCAACTGGGGTCCCCGGAGAAACGATGGATAAGAAGCGGTGGATGAACAATGGCCGGCGCCCGGCAGGCGGCAGCCGATCGCAGGCTGGCTTGCAGGCGGCGCCCGGGGCAGCGCACGCCACCCGGATATCGCCAGGCGGCGGCCCGGGCAGGCGTCAGCCTGCCCGCCGGCAATCAGGCCAGCGCGGGCTGCTCCGGCGCGGTCAGGGTCGCCACCGTGACCGGCACCCTGGGCGCCAGGGCGCACATCAGCTCGTAGCCCACGGTGCCGCTGGCGGCGGCCACGTCGTCGATCGGCAGGCCCTGGCCCCACAGGGTGACGGCGCTGCCCACGCGGGCCTTGGGGCAAGGCGTGAGGTCGACGCAGATCATGTCCATCGACACCCGGCCCACCAGGTGCGTGCGCACGCCGTCGACCAGCACCGGCGCCGGGTTGTCGCCCCAGCCGGCGGCATGGCGCGGGTAGCCGTCGGCATAGCCGCAGGCCACCACGCCGATGCGCATCGGGCGCTCGGCCTTGAACAGCGAGCCGTAGCCGACGGTATCGCCGGGCTGCAGGTCCTGGACGGAGATCAGCTCGCTGTGCAGCGACATGGCCGGCTGCAGGCCGAAGCTGGCCACGTCGCCGGACAGGCCGGTGGGCGAGGCGCCGTACAGCACGATGCCCGGCCGCACCCAGGTGCGGTGGGCCTGGGGATGCCAGAGCGTGGCGGCGGAATTGGACAGGCTGGCCTCGCCCGGCAGGTTGGCCGTGGCGGCGTCGAAGACCTCGAGCTGGTGGGCGATGCCGCGCGGGCCGTCGGCGTCGGAGAAATGCGTCATATGCACGATACTGCCCACACAGGACAGGGTGCGCGCGCGTTCCCAGGCGGTGCGGTACTGGTCCGCACGGAAGCCGAGGCGGTTCATGCCGGTATTGAGCTTGAGCTGGATGCCCAGCGGCCCCTTGGGACGCGCGACTTCCAGCATGCGCAGCTGTTCTTCGCAATGGACGGCGGTGGTGAGGCGGTACTGCTCCAGCAAAGGCACGTCCTGGGATTGGAAGAAACCCTCTAAAAGAAGGATCGGGCCTTGCCAGCCCAGTTCGCGCAGCAGCACGGCTTCGTTCAGGTCGAGCAGGCCGAAGCCGTCGGTGGCGCGCAGGCCGGCGAAGGCGCGGCGGATGCCATGGCCATAGGCGTTGGCCTTGACGACGGCCCAGACGCGCGACGCGGGTGCACAGCGGCGCACGATTTCCAGGTTATTGGCCAGGGCCGGTTGATGGATAACGGCGTGAATGGGTCTAGGCATGGGATCGCTGTTGCTTCTGGAGGGGGCGGCGGCGGGTTGGCATGGCGGGGCTCCCGGCCGGCTGGCCGGTCCGCGCCCCGGGTCAGGGATGCACCATATAGGGGAAGACCCGGTGCGCGTGGCTCGCCGCACAGACGTTATTTGAACACACTCGAAGAATCATTTAGGGAATCGCAGCGCATCTGCGCTGTCAAACCGGCGGTCCGCAGATGCTCGGAAACGCCCTACTTTCGTGTTATAAAGCCGGACGTTCCGGCCATGTTTTAAAAGTGATGCAATATGTCAAACAGGGTCAGGCGGTTTGCGCGACACTCGGAAGACCGGCATGGGCATCACTTTGACAGCGGTGCGGGCCCAGGTTCCCTACAGGTAATGACAGTGGCAATGACAGCGCCCGGCAGCGTGCTGGCGCCCGTCTTGCAAGGCTTGAGCGATGGAGAAAGAGTCCAAAGTATGAAGAAGGGTTTTTATACCATCATGGCGGCGCAGTTCTTCTCCTCGCTGGCCGACAACGCGCTGCTGATCGCCGCCATTGCCCTTCTTACCGAACTGYACTCCCCGCAGTGGATGACGCCGCTGCTCAAGCTGTTCTTCGTGCTCTCCTATGTCGTGCTGGCCGCCTTCGTGGGCGCCTTCGCGGACTCCATGCCGAAGGGCAAGGTGATGTTCATCACCAACACGATCAAGATTGCCGGCTGCGCGATCATGATGTTCGGGCTGCACCCGCTGCTGGCCTACGGCATCGTGGGATTCGGCGCCGCCGCCTACTCGCCGGCCAAGTACGGCATCCTCACCGAACTGCTTCCCCCGGAAAAGCTGGTCGCCGCCAACGGGTGGATCGAAGGCCTCACGGTAGGCTCGATCATCCTGGGCACGGTGGTCGGCGGCGCGCTGATCTCCGTGCATATCTCCAAGATGCTGCTCGGCTTCGACGTGCCCTTCGTGGACACCGGCATCAACACCCCGGCCGAGGCCGCCATGGTGGTCATCATGCTGTTCTACGTGATCGCCGCCATCTTCAACCTGTTCATCCCGGAAACCGGCGCGCGCTATCCGCAGCAGGAAAAGAATCCGATCAAGCTGATCGCCGAATTCGCCGACTGCTTCACCGCGCTGTGGCAGGACAAGCTTGGCCAGATCTCGCTGGCCGTGACCACGCTGTTCTGGGGCGCTGGCGCCACCCTGCAGTTCATCGTGCTGAAATGGGCCGAGAAGTCGCTCGGGCTGAACCTGTCCCAGGGCGCGCTGCTGCAGGCGGTGGTGGCCGTCGGCGTGGCGGTCGGCGCGATCCTGGCCGCCATGCGCATTCCGCTGCGCAAATCGCTGTCGGTGCTGCCCTTCGGCGTGGCGATGGGCGTGGTGGTGATGCTGATGGCCTTCTACACCAAGCACAGCCTTCCCGAGATCTCGTTCGACGTGCTCGGCATGCACATGCCGCTGTACATGGCCATTGCCTATCTGTTCCTGATGCTGGTGGGCGGCATGTCCGGCTACTTCGTGGTGCCGATGAACGCGCTGCTGCAGCACCGCGGCCATGTGCTGCTGTCCGCCGGCCACTCGATCGCCGTACAGAACTTCAACGAAAACGTCTCGGTGCTGCTGATGCTGTGCCTGTACGCCCTGCTGATCAAGCTCAACGTGCCCATCGGCATCGTCATCGTGGCGTTCGGGATCTTTGTCTGCGTCACCATGGTGCTGGTGATGCGCCAGCACCGCTACAACGTGCGCAACTTCAACTCGCTCGCCATGATCGGCGAGGACAAGCACCACTAGCACCACTAACACCACTGACGGCCGTCGCCCCGCGGCGCGGCCGCGGGCGGCTATTCCGGCAAGGCTGCAACGCGTTGCCGCGCCCGCTCCTCCCAGCCCGGCGGCACCACGAAGCCGCGCGAGCACTCGCGCCACAGCCCTGGCGCGCTCGCTCCGGCAGGTTCCAGTTCGCACAGCATCACCGGCGCCTCGCGCCGCCAGACCTTGTCGTGCTGGGTTTCGGCAAAGCGTTGCGCCAGCGCTTCGCGCACGGCCTCGAGCGGCTCCGTGTGGGCCTGGGCGACCATGGCCGGCGCCATCCAGGCCGAGCGCGGCAGGCGATACCAGCGCGAGCCCGTGCGCGTGGCGGCCCACGCCGACCAGTCCTGCAAGGCGGACCACCAGCCATGCAGGTGATCCGGCGCAATGCCGAGGTCGCGCACCCCGGCGGGGACGACGCCGTTGCGGTAGAACAGCCAGCCAAGCAGGTAGACCTCGCTGCGGTCCACGGTGCGCCCCAGCAGCGCCAGCGCCTCGGGCGCGCGCGACAGCGGCAACTGACGGTGGACCAGATGGCCGAGCTTGTCGCCCAGCCTGTCCACCAGGTTGGGACCGACGAAATGATGCAGGCGCGGCGGTGCGGCGTCGCCGTGCCCCGCCGAGGCGTCCGGCCCGACCAGCAGGTAGAACTTGGCCGCCATTTCCCAATGGACGGTCGCCCCGCTGCGCGTATCGCGCCAGACGAAGTCGAGTTCGCCCAGCGTCTGCACACCGTGCGCGGCGGCGCGGCGTACCGGCAGGTTGGCCGCCAGCAGTTCCAGGCCGGCAGTGTGTTCGAGCGTGAACTGGAGCAGGCGCTCGGCATGGCGGCCCAGCCGCAGGCTGGGCGCATGCGCGGGGCCACGCGCGCGCGGATGCTCGCGGCCCGCCGCCAGTTCGGCGATGGTCAGCGGCAGCGAGGCCGGATCGGCGCACAGCAGCCAGCGCTGCCAGGCGGCCAGCGCGCCATCAGGCCAGTGCGCCAGGCCAGCGGCGATATGCGCGGCCGGCGTATCCGCGCTGGCGCCCTGGACGATGCTGCCCGGACTGCCGTCGGGGACACCGCCGAGAGCGCCGCCGACGCTGAGATTTCCGTTGAAGTTGCCGTTGATGCTGCCATTGACGTGACCGTTGATGGCCCCATCGGCCCCATCGCTCCCATCGGTCCCGCCGCCCACATGGCCGGCCGGCAGGAACGCCAGCAACGGCGGCGACAGCGAGCACCACGCCAGTTCGCGCAGGCGCTGCGAGACGGCATGGCGCCACAGCGACGCCATCTCGATGGCGCCGCCGGGGCTCAGCGCGGCGTCAGGCCTTGGCTCCCGCACGGGCATGCACCTCGCGGGCCAGGCAAAGGTCTTCCCAGGCACGCGCCTTGTCGGTCAGCGTGCGCAACAGGTAGGCCGGGTGATAGGTCACCACCACCGGAATGCCCTCGTAGCTGTGGACACTGCCGCGCAGCTTGCCGATCGGCGTGGTGGTACGCAGCAGCGACTGCGCCGCGAAACGCCCGAGCACCACGATCAGCTTGGGCTGCACCAGCGCGATCTGGCGGCGCAGATAGGGCTCGCACTGCGCCACTTCGTCCGGCTCGGGATTGCGGTTGCCGGGCGGGCGGCATTTCAGCACATTGGCAATGAAGACATTGCGCCCGCGCGCCAGGCCGAGCGCGCCCAGCATATTGTCGAGCAGCTTGCCGGCCTGGCCGACGAAGGGCTCGCCCTGCTTGTCCTCGTTCTCGCCGGGGGCTTCGCCCACCAGCATCCATTCGGCCTGGCGGTCGCCGACGCCGAATACGGTCTGGGTACGATGGCCGCACAGGCCGCAGTCGGTGCAAGCCGAGACGCGCGCCGCCAGCGCTGCCCAGTCGAGCCCGGCGATGGCGGCGGCGCGCGCATCGGCGCCGGGCGCCGACGGCAGCGCCGGCACCGGCGCGAAGGCCGTCGCCGGCTCCGGCGTGGGTTCCGGCTCCATCACCGGCTCCATCACCGGTTCCGCCTCCGGCTGCGGCGCTACGGCCCGCGGCCCGACGGCAGGCTCCGCCAGGGCACGGGGCGCCTCCGCACTGGCAGCGGGCGCCCCCTGGACGATGGCTTCGGCCGCCATRTCCGCCACGACGGCGGCAGGCGGCGCCGCCAGATCCGCATCGGCCTCCACCAACGCCTCCTGCGCCGCGGCCGGCGCGCGGCGCAGCACCCACTCCTCGCCGATGCCGAGTACCTCGAGGAACCTGGCGCGCCGGCTCATGGCTGGGCCTCCGAGGGCGACCATGCGCGGCGCAGCACCAGGGCATCCTCGCGGACCTGTCCGGCCGCGGGGTAATAGCCCTTGCGCCGCCCGATTTCGGCAAAGCCCGCCTGCCGGTACAACTCGATCGCGCCGGTATTGGAGGGCCGCACTTCCAGCAGCATGGTGTGCAGGTGATGCGCGTGCGCCGTGGCCAGGGCGGCGGCCAGCATCAGCCGGCCTAGCCCGTTGCGCTGATGCACCGGGTCCACGGTGATGTTGAGCAGGTGCATCTCGTCGACGACCGGCATCAGCACGGCGTAGGCGATCAACACGCCGGCCGGGTCGCGCAGGGTCATGCCGAGATGGCCGGCCTTGACGGAATTCTCGAAATTGCCGCGCGTCCACGGATGGCTGTAGGCGCGCGCCTCGATCTGCGCCACCGCCTCTACGTCGAGCGCGCTCATGCGCCCGATCACCCAGCCGGCGCCCAGCGACGGCATCACCGGCACTTCCGGCCATGCGGCGGCGGCCGGCGCCGGCTGCGCGGCGACCTCGGCGGCGGGCTCGCTGCGGCGCGCGCTCACGGCCGCTCTCCCGCGGCGGCCAGCGCGGCACGCTGCTCGGCGATGGCCTGGCGCTCGGCAATGGTCTGGGCGACCTTGTCGCGCAGATAGATCGGCATGGCATCCTCCGGCGCGACAGTTGCGTTGCGCGCCAGCGCGCGCAGGGCGATCGATACCAGCGCCGGCGCAGCGGGCAGCGCGTCGGGCACGCTGTGCTGCRCCAGCGCCGCGGCGGCAAGGCGCTCGCCGAACACGGCGGCGGCGTTGCCGGCCAGCCAGAACGGCGCGGGCGGCAGGCTCACCGCTTCCGGCGCGCACACCTGCATTTCAGTGACGGGCTGCCATTGCTGCGCGGCATCGTCCCAGCGGAACGCACCTGCGTAGGCTTCATCCATGCGGGCATCCAGCGCCACCAGCACCGGGATGCCGGGCGGCAAGGCGGGCAGCCCCGCGCCGCCCAGGCGCACGCGTTCGGCGCAGGCCATCAGCGAATTGACGGGCACGACCGGCAGGCCGGCGCCAAAGGCCAGGCCCTGGGCCACGCCGCAGGCGGTGCGCAGGCCGGTAAAGGAGCCAGGCCCGGCGCCGAAGGCGATCGCTGCGCAGTCAGCCAGGGCAATGCCGGCCTCGGCCAGCAGTTCGCCGGCGGCCGGCAGCACGCGCGAAGACGAGCGCGGGCCGGTATGTTCATGACGCACCAGGCACTCCAGGGCGCCGCCATCGGCAATGCGCCCGAGCGCGACGGAGCACCACTCGGTGGAGGTTTCAACAGCAAGAATCCAGGACATGGCGAGATTGTATCCGTTGCGACCTCAAAAGCTGAACTTGCGCGGTGGCCGATCTGCCGGGATCGCCCGCGCGGCGGCCGGACCGAAGGCTTCTTCGGTTTCTTTCGGCTCAAACGCACGGTGCCGGGAGATATCATCGCGCTGTCCCGGGGCTGCTCCCGGCCCCTCGCCCCAGAAATCATCCAGGAGAACCCCATGAGCGACCTGCAGGCACGCTTCGCCCAAGCCCAGCTCGACGTCAAGCAACTGGCCGAGCGCCCCAGCAATATGACCCTGCTGCGCCTCTACGCGCTGTTCAAGCAAGGCAGCGAGGGCGATGCCCATGGCGACAAGCCCGGCATGACCGATTTCGTCGGCCGCTACAAGTTCGAGGCCTGGGAAACCCTCAAGGGCACCAGCCAGGAAGAGGCGATGGAAAAATACATCGCGCTGGTCGAAGAACTGCGCAGCGGCGCCACCGCCTGAGTGCGGGCCGGGGCTGGCGCCCCGGCCCCGCTAGCCCGGCGCGGCCGGCAGTTGCCGCGGGCGGATGCGCCAGGCCGCCAGGATGGCCGTGGCAATCACCAGGCCCACCGCCAGAAAGGTCTCGTCGAAGGCGCGGATGCGCGCCGCGGGATCGCCCTCCGGGCCCAGCACCGCGCCCTGCGCCGCCAGCCGCCATTGCAGTCCTACGCCCGCCAGGCTCACCCCGATGGCGCCGCCCAGCTGCCGCAGGAAGTTGATGCAGCTCGAGCCCTGCGCGATCAGCGAGTAATCCACGCCGCGCATGGCGCCCAGCGTCAGCGACGGCAGGATGCAACCCAGCCCGATGCGCCCCAGCACCGCCCACGCCACCAGCAACAGGTAAGGCGTGGCCTGCGAGCCCAGGGCCATCAGCAGGAAAGACGCCGCCAGCAGCGCAAGCCCGAACGACACCTGCCGGTGCGGCGCGACGCGGTTGATCAGCCGCCCCGAGGCGGCGATGGTGAGGGCCAGCGCCAGGCCGGCCGGCAGCAGCACCAGGCCGGCCCGCGACGGCGAATAGGCCAGCGCCATCTGCATGTAGACCGGCAGCAGGTAGGTCGAGCCGAACAGCCCCGCTCCGTAGATGAAGGCGACCACCGCGCCGGCGGCGAACTGGCGGTAGCTGTACAAGCGCATGTTCATCAGCGGATGCTGCGCGCGCAGCTGCCACAGCACGAAGACCACCAGCAGCAGCACCCCGAAGCCCGCCAGCGCCAGGCCCGCCGCCATGCTTTCGCGCAGCTGCACCAGGCCGTTGAGCAAGCTCACCGTGCCAATGCCGGCCAGGCCCAGGCCCTGCCAGTCGAGCGGCTTGCGCTCGCCCATCATGGCCGAGTCCACCGCCATGAAGCGGCGCGCCATGAACAGGCCGATCAGCGTCAGCGGCACCACCACGAAGAAGATCGAGCGCCAGCCGAAGGCCTCCACCAGGAAGCCGCCCACGCTCGGGCCCAGCGCCGGCGCCAGCACCACGCCGAAGCCGAACAGGCTGACCGCGCGGCCCTGCTCGCGCTCCTCGAATACCCGCAGGATGAGGATATTGGGCAGCGGCTGC
Source organism: Cupriavidus sp. 05N38 (assembly GCF_056397345.1). Taxonomy (NCBI): domain Bacteria; kingdom Pseudomonadati; phylum Pseudomonadota; class Betaproteobacteria; order Burkholderiales; family Burkholderiaceae; genus Cupriavidus; species Cupriavidus sp. 05N38. The sequence goes on along the minus strand of NZ_JBFTNF010000008.1, from coordinate 78,885 downwards.
AGGATGCCCGCGGCAATGCCCTCGGCCACCCGCATGGCGATCATCACTTCGTAGGACGGCGAGAAGCCGCCGACCAGGCCACCGGTGCCCAGCAGCAGCAGGCTGCCCACAAAGGTGCGGCGCAGGCCGTAGCGGTTGAGCAGCCATGGGGTGAGCAGCATCGACAGCGTCATGGCGATCATGAAGCTGGCCGCCACCCACTGCGCGCGCTCCTGCCCCAGCAAGAAATGCTTGCTCAGGGCGGGCACGGCCACATTGACGATGGTCGACGAGATGATCGACGAAACCGTGCCCAGCATCAGCGTCATCAGCACCAGCCAGCGCAGCCGGTCCCCATAGCGTGCGCGCAGCGTGGCCCGCGTCGGCCCGCCGGCCGGCTCGCCCGCCGAGCCGCCCGAAGGTCCGCCCGCGGCGGGTGGCGAGGGCTGCGCGCTCACCCCAGGCGCCCGGTGGCAGCCAGTTCGCGGATCTTGCGTACGGTGTCGATATCAGCCTCGTGATAGGCCGACTTGACGATCTCGGCGTAACGGTCGTCGCCGCTCGCGTCCACCGCCGGCATGGTGGTTTCGTAGACAAAGCGCAGCAGCAGCGCACCGGGTCCCGGCGTCTCGATCGCCATGGTCAGGGAGCCGCCGGCGTGGTCGGCGGTGGCCGCGGTCTCGTAGCGCACCTGGCGGCGCGGCGCGAAAACCACCCGATCGCGGATCGAAGCCTTGCCGAAGTGCAGCACCCGCACGACGTAGTCCTCACCCCGCTCCACGATCTCGGCACGGTCCAGGCCCAAGACGAACAACTCGGGCTCGCTGGTACGCAGCACCAGCCCTTGCCATAGCTGATCCGGCGTCAGCGTGTCCAACTGGATATTGTGTGGATCGTTGATCTCCACAAGGTGCTCGAAACGCAACTTTCCTCTCCCGATCTATCGTTAGCCGATATTATGAAGGCTCCGCGTCAAGGTCTACAGCAAAACTTCCCCCTCCCGCACATCCTCGCCCCCGACCCCGCCGCCTCCGGAGCCCATCCATGAACCAACCCATCATCGAACCCGCCATCGACGCCGTCGATCCGCTGCAGGTCCTGGTGTATGCCGATTCGCTGTCGTGGGGCATCGTGCCGGGAACGCGCCGCCGCCTGGCCTGGCCGGTGCGCTGGCCCGGCCGGCTCGAGCTTGCCCTCAACGGCTCCGCCGGCCAGCGGCCGGTCCGCGTGCTGGAAGACTGCCTCAATGGCCGCCGCACGGTCTGGGACGATCCCTTCAAGCCCGGGCGCAACGGCATCCAGGGCCTGGCCCAGCGCATCGAGATGCATTCGCCGCTGGCGCTGGTGATCCTGATGCTGGGCAGCAACGATTTCCAGTCCATGCATGCGCACAACGCCTGGCACGCCGCGCAAGGCGTCGGCGCCCTGGTCGACGCCATCCGCGCCGCGCCCATCGAGCCGGGCATGCCGACACCGCCCGTACTGGTGCTGGTGCCCCCCGCGATCACCACGCCGTGCGGGCCGCTGGCGCCCAAGTTCGCCGGCGGCGAGCACAAATGCGCGGGGCTGACGCAAGCCTTCGCGGAAGTCTGCAACACGCGCGGCTGCAAGTGGTTCGATACCGGCAGGGTGATCCGCAGCAGCGCGGTGGACGGGGTGCACCTGGATGCCGGCGCCCACCTGGCGCTCGGCGACGCGCTGGCGCCGGTGGTTCACAACCTGCTGGCGCCGCTGCGCGCCTGAAGTGTCCCGGGGGGGCGCCCGATGCAACACTCCTGACAGTACATGTCAGGAGCGCCGGCGCACAATCGCGGCTCGATCACGCCCCCAACACGGGCAGGAGACTGCGATGCAATTGCTGATCCAACTCGATGTCGACGACCTCGCGCGGGGCATCGGCTTCTACGAGCAAGGCCTGGGGCTGAGCCTGGCGCGCACGCTGTCCGGCGGCGCGGTGGCGGAGATGCTGGGCGGCGGCGCGCCGATCTACCTGCTGGGCGGCCGCGCCGCGAGCTGGCCCGGCAGCCGTGGCAGCGCGAGCCGCACCCCGCGCAGGCAATGGACCCCGGCGCAACTGGACTTCGTCGTGACCGACCTGGAGGCGGCCATCGAGCGCGCGCTGGAAGCCGGCGCCGAACTGGAAGACTGGCCGCAGGATTTCGCATGGGGCCGCCAGGCCCTGCTGTCCGATCCCTTCGGCCACGGGCTTTGCCTGGTCGAGTGGAACGCCCGCGGCAACGAAGCCGGTGCGGGCGGCCGGCCAGTGATGGCGGCAATGCCCGCGCGACCCGGGATGGCGCGGGACGCCGCCATGTCCGGCTGAGGCGCGCGGCGGGATTGCCCCTGCGCGCGCCTCCCCGCTACATCGTCAGCGGATCTGCAGGTCGCGCCTGACTTCCGCGCTGCCCTGCCTGACGGTGATGGTCAGGACATCGCCGCTCACCGGCGGCGTGGCCAGGCTGGCCAGGTACTGGAAGCGGATGCCGGTCTGGATGCTCTGGAACAGTCCGGCCAGGTCGGTGCCCTCGACGCGCTTGTACTCGCCACCGGTATCCGCGGCCATCTTCTGCATCTCGGGCTCGTTGACGTCGCCGCGCCTGCCGAACGCTACCGTGTAGAGCGGCACGCCCTTGCCCTGCGCCGCGCGGATGACGCCGTCCGGCGCGTAGGGCGCGACGTTGTTCTGGCCATCGGTCATCGCCACCACGATGCGGCGTGCGTTGACGCCGGCATCGAGCAGATCGAGGCCGGCCTGCGTGGCGCCGTAGAACGCCGTGGTGCCGCCATAACGGTAGCTGTTGCGGACCCGCCAGTCGCCGGTGGCGGGATGGACCGGGTCGGCCCCGCTGCCGTCATAGATCTGCGACGCGCGGTTGTACAGGTCCACTACCGGGCGCAGCGCGGCGATGTCCTGCGTCAGGCCGCTGGCGCTGAAGCGGTAGCCGGCCACCGCCGCGCCGCCGCGGGTCCACGTGTAGTAGCGGTCCAGGTTGGCGTCGTCGATCGTCTCGACCTTCTGGTCGAAGATCACCACGCCGGCTTCGTCGGCCGCGCTGCGCAGGCCGTCGAGCAGCACGTGCCCGGCCGCGCCGGCGATCTGCAGCGCGCTCTTGCCGGTGTTGCCGATCAGGGTGCCCATCGAGCCGCTGGCATCCATCACGATCGCCACGCTGGCGTTCTGCGCCGCGCTGGCGCCGTACGACAGCGAGCCCAGCGGCAGCGCGGTGCCGGCCACGGCGAACGCGAAGTCCGGCGCGGCCAGCCCCAGTACAGCCTTGCCGGTCTGGTCGTCGGTCACGGTCAGCGCCACCTTGCCGCCGCCCAGGTCCTGCACCACGCTGAGCACATAGGCCGCGTTGGCCGGCAGCGCCGACACCGGTGGCTTGCCTGCGCCCGCGCTGGCGATGAACGACGAGAGCGGGCGGCTGACCGGGCCCAGGCCGGCGGGCTGGGCATGCGCCTGCACGGCGGTCTCGGGCACGTTGCCGGCGAAGCCGCCGCAGGCATCGGTGGTCAGCGTGCCGACCACCGTGCCGTCGGCGCTGGCGAAGTGCACGTCGAGCGCGGCGAGCGGGTCATACCCGTCAGGCACTTCCGGACAGGCAGCGCTGGCGGGCGTGCGCAACACCGTGCCGGCCAGGCGCACGATCATGGCGCCGCGCGCGGCCGTGCCCTGCGGCTGCACCAGCACGCCGGCCACCGCCACGGTCTTGGGGACGGCCGGCGTGGACGGGGCCGCGGGACCGGAGCCCGCGCCGGGCGTGCCGGCGGAGGTGTCGTCGTCGGAGCCGCCGCAGGCGGCCAGTACCGCCACTGCCAGCACGCTCAGCATGGCATGTCGAAATTCGCGCATCGATTCTTCTCCTGAAAAATGCGGTCGTTGTTCTGCCGCGATGGTTCCATCGCCGGCGCGACAAAAGGCTCGGACGGATTTGTTTGAATCGGCGGAATCGTCCGGCGATGGTGACAAAGGGAACAAAGCTGGCCCGCTTGATCTTGCGCAACGGATCGATCCGGCCAGTGCGCTATGGCCACGCGAACGACGCGCCAAACGGATAAGCAAGCGCGCATTGCTTCGTTGGTGACGCAGGCGGCTTGTTCTATCGTGTCTCGGGTGCAAGAAACTCCAGCCCGCGCGGCGAGCCTTCGCCGCCCCAACACGCAATCCGCGCATATCGCATGACCTCCTTCGGCCCGGATCTGAACGATCCCTTCGTGGCCCGCGCAGTGAAGCTGCGCGAAGCCTTCCATACCGATGCCGTTGCCCGCGACAAGGCCGGCGGGCGTCCCACCGGACAGATCCGCCTGCTCAAGGAAAGCGGCCTGCTGTCGGCTGGCATTCCCGCCGCGTTCGGCGGTGGCGGCGCGTCATGGCTGTCGCTGCTGCGCGTGGTGCGCGAGTTCGCGCGCACGGACGGCTCGCTGGCTCACCTGTTCGGCTATCACCATCTTCCCGTGCACACCGTGCGCGCACGCGGCACGCCGGCGCAGCAGGCGCGTCTGCTGCATGCCTCGGCTTCCGGGCAATGGCTGTGGAGCAACTCGGGCAACGCCTTGTCGAAGACGTCGGCCGCGCAGCGCGCGCCCGGCGGCGACGGCTGGCTGGTCACGGGCTTCCGGCCGTTCTCGAGCGGCACCCATGTGGCGGACGTGATCCAGCTGGCGTGGGAGAACGAACTCGGCCAGCGCCTGACCGCCGTGATCCCGGCGGAGCGCGCCGGCATCCGGATCGAGGACGACTGGGACGGCATCGGCCAGCGCCAGACCGGCAGCGGCACGGTGACCTTCGACAACGTGCTGGTGCGCGACGACGAACTGCTGGGCCGTGCCGACGACGCGCTCACGCCGTTCGCCTCGCTGGTCACGCTGCTGCAGCAAAGCGTGCTGCTCAATGTCTTCGTGGGCGCTGCCCAGGGCGCGCTCGACGAAGGCAGCGCCTACACGGCGACGCAATCGCGCCCGTGGATCCACTCCGGCGTGGAGCGTCACGTGGACGATCCCTGGGTCCAGCGCAAGTATGGCGAGCTGGCCATCCGCACGCTGGCGGCCACCGAACTGGCCGACCAGGCGGCGCGCACGCTGGACGGGATCTATGTCCATGGCACGGCGCTGACGCCGGAGCAACGCGGCCGCGCCGCCATCGACATCGCGACCGCCAACCTCTACGCCGGCGAGACCGGGCTGGCCGTGTCCAGCGATATCTTCGAGGTGATGGGCGCGCGCTCGGCCACCAATGCGAACGGCTTCGACCGCTTCTGGCGCAACGTGCGCACGCATACGCTGCACAACCCGGCCGAGTACAAGAAACGCACGGTGGGCACCTGGCTGCTGACCGGCGAATTTCCCTCGCCCGCCATCTATCGCTGATTGCGCTTATCCCGTTGACTTCCGCCGGCTGCGCCAGCCGGCTTCAACCGAGTCCCCATGTCCGCCAACGTCGCCTACCTCCATGCGCCGGCCGATGCCGCGCCCGCGCTGTTCGAACCTGACCGCAGCAACCCGTTCATCGCACGCGCCGCCGCATTGCGCGACCGCTTCGCCGAGGACGCCATCGCGCGCGACCAGGCCGGCGGCAAGCCGGCCGAACAGATCCGCCTGCTCAAGGAGCACGGCTTGCTGGCGCTGCTGCTGCCGCGCGAATACGGCGGACAAGGCGAGCGCTGGTCCACAGTGCTGCGCATCGTGCGCCTGTTCGCGCAGGTGGACGGCTCGCTCGGCCATCTGTTCGGCTATCACTACAGCAGCCTGCTGAGTCCGCGCCTGCGCCGCGCGCCGGAGCAGGCCGCCAGCCTGTGGCGCCGCTCGGCCGAAGGCAACTGGTTCTGGGGCAATACCGCGAACAGCTTTTCCAGGAGCCTGTCCGGCCGCCGCGACGGCGAGTATTTCGTGCTCGACGGCTACCGGCCCTTCACCTCGGGCTCGCACGTGGCGGACTTCCTCGCCATTGCATGGGAGGATGCCCACACCAATGAACGCCGTTTCGCCGCCATTCCCGCCGACCGCGCGGGCATCGTGATCGAGGACGACTGGGACGGCATCGGCCAGCGCCAGACCGGCAGCGGCCGCGTCACCTACCGCGGCGTGCGCGTGCACGAAAGCGAGGTGCTGGGGCCGCCGGTGCCGCTCGACCCCACCAGCGCGCCGGCAGAGCCGTGGCGCACGGTCACGCCGCTGCAGCAGCAAAGCGTGCTGCTCAACGTGTTCATCGGCACCGCGCAGGGTGCGCTGCGCGCCGGGCGCGAATACACGCTGGGCCAGTCGCGCCCGTGGGTCCACTCCGGCGTCGAGCGCCATGTCGACGACCCGTGGGTCAAGCGCCAGTACGGCGAGCTCTGGGTCAGGACCCAGGCCGCCACCGCGCTGGCCGACCGCGCGCTGGCCGCGCTCGACCAGGTGGCGGCGCGCGGCGAGGCGCTCACGGCCGGGGAACGCGGCGAAGCCGCCGTGGCCATCGCCGCGGCCAATGCGCTGGCCGGCGAGGTGGCGCTGCAGGTATCGAGCGAGATCTTCGAGCTGACCGGCGCGCGCTCGGCGGTACGCAAGTTCGGGCTGGACCGCTTCTGGCGCAACGCGCGCATCCACACGCTGCACAACCCGGCCGAGTACAAGACCCGCAATGTGGGCCGCTGGATGCTGGGCGAAGGCCATCCGCAACCGGGAACCTATCAATGAGCGCAACCTCGGCTTCGCGTCCGCGCCAGCTTCACCTCAATATCAACATCCTGCACTCGGGCTTCGTGCCCTCCGCCTGGCGGCTCGCCGACAGCGACCCGTACGCCTTCGCCGACGTGCGCCACTATGTGCGCGTGGCGCAGATCGCCGAGGCAGGCAAGCTCGATGCCGTATTCCTGGCCGACAACGCCGCCATCGTCGACCAGATCCACTTCCGCCCGGTCACGGCGCTGGAGCCGACCGTGCTGCTGGCCAGCATCGCGGCCGCGACCACGCATATCGGCCTGATCGGCACGGCCTCCACAAGCTACAACGAGCCCTACAACATCGCGCGGCGCTTCGCCACGCTGGACCATGTGAGCGGCGGGCGCGCGGGCTGGAACGTGGTGACCACGGCCGATGTGCCCTCGGCGCGCAACTTCGGGCGCGACGCCGCGCCCGACCACGCGCAGCGCTACGCGCGCGCGGACGAGTTCACCACGGTGGTCAAGGCGTTGTGGGATAGCTGGGAGGATGACGCCTTCATCGGCGACAAGGCCGGCGGGCGCTTTGTCGATGCCGACAAGGTGCAGCCGATCGCCCACCGCGGCGAGCACTTCAGCGTGCAGGGGCCGCTCAACCTGCCGCGCTCGCCACAGGGCCACCCGGTGGTGGTGCAGGCCGGCGGCTCCGCCGACGGGCGCGAGCTGGCCGCGCGCCATGCGGAGGCCGTGTTCTCGGCCTCGCAGTCGTTCGAGGAATCGCTCGCCTACGGGCGCGAGCTCAAGTCGCGCGCGCAGGCGCTCGGGCGCGGGCCCGACGCGGTGCAGGTGCTGGCCGGCCTGACCACCATCATCGGCGCCACCGAGGCGCAGGCGCGCCGGCGCCGCGACGAGCTGGTCGACCTGATCCCGTGGGACTACAGCCTGACGCGGCTGGCCGGCACGCTCGGCATTGCGCCGGACCGCCTCAAGCTGGACCAGCGGCTGCCCGACAATCTCGCGCTGCCCGCCGGCGGCAACGGCAACCACACCTTCTTCAACGCCACCCTGGCGCTGGCGCGTCGCCATGGCTACACCGTGCGCGAACTGATCCGCGAGCTGGCTGGCGGCGGCGGGCACCGCGTGATCGTCGGCACCCCGGAGCAGATCGCCGACGACATCGGGCACTGGTTCCGGCACGGCGCCGCCGACGGCTTCAACCTGATGCCCGACGCCCTGCCCGGCGGGCTGCAGGATTTCGTCGACGGCGTGGTGCCCATCCTGCAGCGGCGCGGCATCTTCCGCACCGCATACGAAGGCAATACGCTGCGCGACCACCTCGGGCTGGCGCGCCCGCAGGGCCGGCAAGGCACGCGCAAGGCCGCCTGACATTCAACCCAAGGACCAACCATCATGGCTCAACGTAGCGGTTTCCTCAGCCTGGGCGCTTTTCTCTACCCCAGCGGCCACCACATCGCCGCCTGGCGCCACCCCGACGCCAAGGCCGATGCCGGCATCGACTTCAAGCACTACGTGGCGCTGGCGCAGGCCGCCGAGGCGGCCAAGTTCGACCTGATCTTCCTTGCCGACGGCGTCGGCACGCGCGGCGACGACGTGGAATTCCTCAGCCGCACCGCGCACAGCTACCAGGCACAGTTCGAGCCGATCACGCTGCTGTCCGCGCTGGCCGCGGTGACCGAGCGCATCGGCCTGGTCGGCACCGCCTCCACCAGCTTCAACGAGCCGTATCACATCGCCCGCAAGTTCGCCTCGCTCGACCATATCTCGGGCGGGCGCGCCGGCTGGAACCTGGTCACCTCGTCCAGCGAGCACGAGGCGCACAATTTCAACCGCGAGCACCACTTCGCGCATGCCGACCGCTACGAGCGCGCCGCCGAGTTCGCCGACGTGGTCGACGGCCTGTGGAACAGCTGGGAAGACGACGCCTTCCTGCGCGACAAGGCCAGCGGCCGCTACTACGATCCGGCGCGGCGCCATGTGCTCGGCCACAAGGGCAAGCACTTCTCGGTGCAGGGCCCGCTTAATGTCTCGCGCACGCCGCAGGGCCATCCGGTGGTGGTGCAGGCCGGCTCGTCCGAAGCCGGCAAGGAACTGGCCGCGCGCACCGGCGAGGCGGTCTTCACCGCGCAGCAGACCGTGGAAGACGCGGTCGCGTTCTATGCCGACGTGAAAGGCCGCCTGGCGAAGTACGGCCGCGAGGCCGACGACCTGAAGATCCTGCCAGGCGTGTTCCCGGTGGTGGGCCACAGCGAAAGCGAGGCACGCGAGAAATTCGAGCAACTGCAGTCGCTGATCGATCCGGTGGTGGGCCTGGCGCTGGTGTCCGGCCTGAGCGGCGGCTTCGACCTGTCCGGCTACCCGCTCGACGGACCCATCCCCGAGCTGCCCGAGACCAATGCCAGCAAGAGCCGCCAGCGCCTGGTGATCGACCTTGCGCGGCGCGAGAACCTGACCATCCGCCAGCTCTACCAGCGCGTGGCCGGCGCGCGCGGCCACTGGCAACTGGTCGGCACGCCGGCACAGATCGCCGACCAGCTCGAAGAGCGCTTCCGCAAATACGGCGCCGACGGCTACAACATCATGTCGCCGGTGCTGCCTGGCGGGCTGACCGATTTCATCGCGCTGGTGTTGCCGGAGCTGCGCCGCCGTGGCCTGTTCCGCACGGATTACGCGGGCACCACGCTGCGCGACCACCTGGGCCTGAAGCGCCCCGTGCATCCGGCGCGCGCCGCCGGTGCCGCCACGACCAACCAGAACATCGCTGCCATCGCCGCATGACCGACCCGACCTCCACCGCCCGGGCGGGCGCATCGCCCGACCCTGATTTCCTCGCGCGCGAAACGCTGCGCCTGCTCGGCCCCGCGCCCGACGACTGGGTGCCCGGCCATGCCGGCATCGACCACAATGTCGCCATCATCGGCGGCGGCCAGAGCGGCAGCGCCTATGCCTTCGCGCTGCGGCGCGCCGGCATCGGCCGCGTCACCGTGCTCGACGCCGCGCCGGACGGCGCGCGTGCAGGTGTGTGGCGCACGCGCGCGCGCATGCAAAAGCTGCGCACGCCGAAGAGCCTCGTCGGGCCTGAACTCGGCCTGCCGGGGCTCGGCTTCCAGGCCTGGTACGAAGCCCGCCACGGCGCGCAGGCCTACGCCGCGATCGACCGCATCCCGCGCCTGGCCTGGGGCGATTATCTCGACTGGTTCCGCGGCTTCCTTGGCGTCGAGGTCCGCTATGGCACGCGTGTGATCCGCATCGAGCCCGTGACCGGCAGCGCCGTGCCGCACTTCCGCCTGCACCTGGAGAGCGACGGCCAGACGCGTATCGAAACCGCGCGCAAGGTCATCCTTGCCAGCGGCGTGGCCGGCAACGGCGCACCCTTCGTGCCCGCCGCGCTCAAGCCGGCCGTGGCGGCGGGGCTCGCCGCGCACACCGCCGACGCCATCGACTTTGCCGCGCTGCGCGGCAAGACCGTGGCCGTGCTCGGCGCCGCCGCTTCCGCCTTCGACGCCGCCGCGGTCGCGCTCGAAGCGGGTGCCGCCGCCGTCCACCTGTTCGCGCGGCGCGGCCACATCGCCGCCACGCCGGTCTCGCGCATCCGCGCCTATCCCGGCCTCTACGACAACTACCACGCCCTGCCCGACGCCACGCGCTGGGAACAGGCCCTGCGCTACCGCCGCGCCGGCTCCACGCCCCCGGCCGATTCGGTCGAACGGGTGCTCGGGTTCCCGCAGTTCCACCTGCACCTGAACGCGCCCTGGACCAGGGCCGACGTCGACGCGGGACGCATCGTCACGCAGGTACGAGGCGAGGTGCTGCGCTTTGACTTCGCGATCGCCGGCACCGGCTATCTCGTGGATCCTTCCGCCCGGCCCGAACTGGCCGACATCGCGCCACATGTCCTGCGCTGGCGCGACCGCTACCAGCCTCCGGCCGATGCGCGCGATGACGAGCTGGGTGCGTCGCCCTACCTCGGCAGCGGACTGGAGTACCTCGAGAAGACACCGGGCAGCGCGCCATGGCTGCGCGATATCCATGTGCATAACCCGGGCGGATTCGCCAGCACCGGCGTGCCGCTCGGCGACGTGCCCAGCATGCGGCGCGATATTCCCGGCGCGGTGGCGCGCATCAGCCGGGATCTGCTGCTGGCGGACCTGGCGCTGCATGAGCTGCGCATCCGCGCGGATGTGCCGGCGGATTTCGGGCCGGAGCTCTACGCGAGCGCCGTGCGCAAGGCTGCCGACGAGGATACGCAAGCCGCCGCCGCGTGAGGGTGGCGGACGCTGCCGGCCCGGTGCGCGGCGCTCAGTCCTTCACCGTGACGATGGTCACGCGCCGATTCTCCGGCGCTGAGGGATTCTGCAGATTCATCGGTTCGGCGGAGCCCTTGCCGACCGGCGTCAGCCGGTCGGCGGCAATGCGCCCCTCCAGCGTGAGGTACTCCACCACTGCCGCGGCACGGCTCTCGGAGAGCTTCAGGTTGGCATTTGCCGGTCCGCGCGGGTCCGCATGCCCTTCGACACGAAACTTGTACGGCGAGAGTTTTGCCGACTGCAGTCCGCGGGCGACCTTGCCTAGCGCGGCACGCGCACTGTCGGTCAGTCTCGATGAATTGCTGTTGAATGTGATCAGCAGCTGGGCGGACGGATCTTTCGCCGGGCTGGCGGCCTCCTGCGCCGCATAGACATCGCGATGCGTGATGCCGAGCGTCTCGGTCCTGGCGCTGGCATCCTGCGGCGTCAAGGCATTGGTGATGGCTTCCACGCTGATGTCCTGCTCCCGCATAAGGTTGTCGCCGGCGTGGGCGACAGGCCAGGCAGCCAGGATGCAGAGCGCAGTGAGCGACAAGCGCAGCAAGCAATGCATTGCGATCGTGACTTGCGTAGTCTTTGCCATGTTGGATCTCCAGAGATTTGCGCGTTTCCACGCCGGTGCGGCTCGCCGTCGCGATCGCCGCCAGTCCTCATCGGTTTCCAGTTTCCATATCCGTCGCCCCCCGCCAGAGCACGCCTATTCCAGGCATTGGACGAGAGCCGAAATCTGGCGCAGCCTTGCGCCCGGCTTCATTTCCGGCGCCTGGGGCACGACAGGCGCCGGCGCGCCCGGCCTCGCATCGACGAACCGGGCAAGATCCTGCGCGCAGACCGCAACGCTGAGTTCCGGGTTGTCCGTGTACCGCCCCACGATCATGCCGAGCAGCGCCCCCTGTGCGTCGACGACCGGGCCTCCGCTGTTGCCCTCATGCAAGGCCGCGCGCAGCACCAGCAGCCGGTGGCCCCTAGGCTGGGCGGTGCCGCGCACGTCTCCGCGCGTCATGACAGGCACGAGCGGCGACGACGGCGTGAGACCGAAGCCGATCGTATAGACCGACATGCCTTGATGGACGGAAACGGCGAGAGGCCGCGCAGCCATCTTCACGGCACGGTTGGTTGCGAGCAGTGCCACGTCCAGCTGGTCGTCGATCGCCACCAGGGAGGCGGGCATGCTCGCCATGTCGCGCGGCCAGACGTTGATCCGCTGGCAGCCGCGAACGACGTGCGCGCTGGTGAGCATGTCGCCTGACTGGGTCACGAAGAACGCCGTACCGCTGCGCAGCATCCCCTCGTGGCCCTTGCCCTTTGCACCGGCATGCTTGCCGRCACCCGCGGCTTTCATGTCGCCGCCGAGATGCCCGATGTCGACCGATCCGGTGCGCTGCGCTTGCGCGCACGCAGGCCAGATGCCGGTCAGCGTCAGGGCCAGGGCCAAGGCCAGCAGCAGGCACAAGCGCAGGGCGCGTTCGCGTCGGTCCATGGTCAGATCCGGGAAATCGCTAGGGGTTGGCAAGCTCCCACTCCCCGTTTGCGTTACGGCATGCCCGCGAAGACTGCTCGTATGTCTTTCCTTCCTTCACATAGGTCTCGTTGAATTTCCGGCACGTCTGGGCAGTCGGTGACTTCGTGTACCCGGAGAGCGGCTTGATGGTGCCGGAGTTCCCCGTCTTCGCGTTGCGCCAGGTCTTGGGCTGGTTGTTCTCGCTGGTCTGCAGGGCTTGCTTGAGCGCGGCCTGGCGCGCTTCGCGGTCGCGCTCGTCCATCTCCCGGCCAATGATGCCGCCAAGCAGCGCACCGGCCATGCCGCCGGCGACAATGGCGCCCGCGTTGCCATGGCTGAAAAGCCCACCGAGCGCCGCGCCCGTGCCGGCACCGATGAGCGCGCCCGACGTGGTCTTGTTCATGCCGCTCGAATCGCCCGTCGCACACCCCGCGATCGCGCTGGCCACCGCGGCGCAGCCGATCGCCATAGTCCATCTGTTCATCGCATCTCCCTTTGACGATCAGGCGCGATCGCCCCAATGACTACATTGCCCAGACCCCGGCGCGAGCACGTCGTGCCTCCTGCTCGGCAGTGGCATAGCGCGCCGGCGCGCCGTCCCTTGTGCGAGCCCAGCCATTTCTGAGGGCGTGCTCGCCGATGTCTTCTCCGCCCGCGAAGCACTGGAAGGCCTTGTCTTTTGCAAAACACTGAAGCTGGTTGCCCTTGCCTTTGAGGTACCGCTGCATGGCCTGGGCCGGCTTGCCGTCTTCGCCGTGTATGGAGGACAGGTTGACGATCTTCCCGGAGACGATCAGCGCGCCCGAATCGAGCACCTGGGCGACCGTTCCCTCGAGGTCCGGCCTGGCTTGCGATGCCGGACTGCCACCGTTCTGTCCTGCCGGGGGGGATGCCGGGTTCGCCGGGGCCGGCGGCGTCGGAACCAGGGCGATCGGCGGGAGATTGATCGGCTGCTCCTGCGCCGGCGGCTCGGGTACGGATACCTGCGGCCTCGCGCTCGCCGCCGGCGGGGGCGACTGGGGCTGGTCTTGCGAATGTCGCGTCAGTGCCATGAGGAGGATGCCCGCGCCGATGACCAGCCCGGCGGCAGCCGCGCCGAGGCCGATGACGCGCGAGCGCGGGCGCGCCGGCGGCGGCTCCGGCCTGATGGCCGTGCCGGGCGCCGGAGCATGCGCGGCTGGCCGGGACTGCGAGGCGAAAGCGGCCGGCGGAGGTACCGGCGGTGCCGCGGCGCGCGCGGTGCCTTGCGCGGAATCGGCATGGCCGGGCAGCCGCGCTCCCGGGAGCAGGCTCGGGTTCGCCCGCGTGCTCATGCTGGGATTCGCGATCGTGCTGACGCCCGGGTCCGGGTTCGGGTTGGCGCTCGTGCTGGTGCTGGTGCTCGTGCTCGTGCTCGTGCTCGTGCCTGTATATATCGCGCCTGCGACAAGGGTTTCCTGAAGATCGAGCGCGCTGTAGGTCTGAAGCACGCCGTCGCGCACGATGTCGGGCGCATCCGCAAGCAGCGGCGAAGCCCCCAATGCGCGGCCAAAGTCTTCTGCCGTGAAGAACCGTTCATCAGGAGCCTTGGCAAGCGCCTGCATCAGCGCGCGCTCGATGCCGGGGTCGAGGTCCGGGCACCATGCGGCCAGTGGCGGCGGTACCGTCTCCACCTGTGCGCGGATCAGCTCATAGTCGCTGGTCGCGTTGAACGGCAGTCGCCCGGAGATGAGTTCGTACAGCACCGTCGCCAGGCTGTACAGGTCACTGCGGCCGTCGCCTTCGTGGCCGCGCAGTTGCTCCGGCGAGGCGTATGCGAGCGTGCCGACGACATCGCCTTGTTGCGTGAGGCGTTGCGAACCCTGGATGCGCGCAATGCCGAAATCCATGATCTTCAGCGTGCCGCTGTCCGTGAGCATCAGGTTGGACGGCTTGATATCCCGGTGAATCACGCCCATCTTGTGCGCATAGCGCAGGCCCATGATGGCCTGGATGACCACCGCGAGGCTGTCGCGCACGGGAAACTTGCCAATGCGCTGCAGGATCGTCTCGAGCGTGTGCCCGTGCACCAGCTCCATCACCATGCACATGGTGTCGCCATCCTTGAACAGCGCATACAGCGTGGTGATGTTGGGATGGTTCAGCTTGGCAAGGCTGGTCGCCTCTGCGCGAAAGCGCTCCAGGAATCCCCTGTCGAGGCTGAACTCGGGCCTCAGGGTCTTGATGGCCACCTCGCGTTCGAGCTCGGTATCGAAAGCGCCATAGACTTCGCCGATCCCGCCACGTCCAAGCAGGGTGCGGATTTCGTAGTGGCCTATCTGCCGGACTGACATGGCGAATCCATCAACCCATTGCGTTCAGAAAGCGCTGGTCTCGCGCGTCGAGCGAACCGGCGCGCCGCCCGCGGCCGGTTGCTGCTGCACGCGACAGATCGCGACCGATGCGTTATCCACCCCTCCCGCCATGCGGGCCAGCTCTATCAGTTTCTGGCAGGCGTCGACCGGCTCGAGCGTCATGATCACCGATGCAATCGTCGCGTCGTCGATCTGATCGCTAATGCCGTCGGTGCACAGCACCAGGACATCGTCGTGCGCCAGCGGAAAGCCATCCGGTGAAACGACCGGCTCCTGGCCCGGCGTTCCCAGCGCCCGCAAAAGTACATTCTTGTCGGGGTGCCTGCTTGCCTCTTCCGCCGTGAGCAGCCCTTCACGGTACATCTCGCGGACCAGGGAGTCGTCCTCCGTCAATTGCCGGAATTCCCCCTGGCGAAGGAGGTAGATCCGGCTATCGCCGACGTGGGCGATATAGGCGAGGTCGTTGACGATGGCAAGCGCGCTGCAGGTGGTTCCCATGCCATTGCAGCTCGGGTCGGCGGCGGCATGTTCCCCGATCGCCCGATTGGCGATGACAAAGGCGTTTTTCAGCGCATCCGTGGGCGGGCCCGGATTGCGGTAGTACTCGCGAAGCACCGTACGCAGCGCGATCTGGCTCGCCACTTCACCTGCCGCGTGCCCGCCCATGCCATCCGCCACGACGGCAAGCGCACCGGCACGCGCATAGGGATCGTCCTCGCGTGGAATCATGCAGCCGACCGCGTCCTCGTTCAGGCTGCGCACGCATCCTGCGTCGCTGAGCATCGCGCACCTGACCATCAGCCGGGATCGATCTTCTTGGCGAGCCTGGTCGGCGCACATGGCGAGCTTCCCCGTTGGACTCAGTTAAGCAGCAGGTCAAGTCCGTACTTGATCGGGACCGCGAATGTCACGCGCTCATCGCCCATCGAGCGGGAATAGGTGAACAGCCCGATCACCTTGCCGTCGCGGTCGAACACGGGGCCGCCGCTGTTGCCATGGCCGGTCGCGGTGACCGTGAGCTGGTAGACATCGCCCAGGTCATCGTAAGTCTGGACGTTCTTCTCGGACTTGACCGTGTCGCCGACCTTCGCGATGATGCCCTCCGTCACCGTGGGCTGCGGAATCAGTTCAACGAAATTGGCGATATTCCCGCCTTCGCTCGACTGAACGATGGCGTGCTTTTCCTCGGATATGCCCGGATAGCCGAGCACGGTCACCCGCTCGCCCACGCGCGGCCGCGAACCGACCGAGGCAAGGTTGATCGTGGGCAATTTCCGTGTCGCGTCGATCTTGATCTCCGCTACATCTGCTTCGGCGGAAGACTTGACCAGTCGCGCCTCGATGCTTTCCCGCGTGTCGGGGAAGCGCACCGCCAGGCTTTCGTTGCGCCCTTCGAGAACGGCCAGGGACATGKGGCCAAGCGCCATGCCCCCCGGCACGGCGAAGTTCGGCCTGATCAAGCGCACCGGGTGGTCGAAGTCCCAGCCATTGAGATGGCGGTAGGCCTTCGGGTTGATGCGCGCCATGCTGACTTCGCCCTGGCCGCCCGTGGAGATCCGGATCAGGATGCCGCCGCTCGCGTCGAAGTCCATCCAGCCCGGCACCTTCCATCCTTGCGCGACGTGCTTGTTGGTCAGGATGAAACCCTGGTCCTTGACCACGAAGCCACTGCCGCGTCCGCCCACCTCGATCGGGATGCCACGATGGTCATCGTCGTCCGTCGTCAGCCAGCGCTGGACGGGATTGCTGTCGATCTGGATAAAGCACGGAAGCCGCAGGTTTTCGACGATGCAGATGCGCTGATAGACCTGGCGGCCCGTACTCTTGTCCACGATGTGCCAGCGGGCCTCCACGACCACCGTCGCTCCGCCGAATTCCGCGATGATTGCCTCGGGGCTTTTGCCGAACAGGATTCCGAAATGCGCAAACGCGCCGACCACGATGGCTGCCAGCAGGGCCACGGCGCCCGCGCCGATGATCACCCTGCGTCCGATGGAGCGCCGTTCCTGATTCATCATCCGCAGCACGGTTTCTT
The DNA here is from genome assembly GCF_056397345.1 of Cupriavidus sp. 05N38. Classification (NCBI taxonomy): domain Bacteria; kingdom Pseudomonadati; phylum Pseudomonadota; class Betaproteobacteria; order Burkholderiales; family Burkholderiaceae; genus Cupriavidus; species Cupriavidus sp. 05N38. The sequence goes on along the minus strand of NZ_JBFTNF010000008.1, from coordinate 62,077 downwards.
TGCCCACGCGATCATCCGTGGCCCGGGCCGGGCCCGCCGGCGGCTGGCCACCCCGGGCTTCCTGCATCGCACCGTCGTGCGCGCTGGCGCGCCCCGTCGAGGGGACCGCGGCGGCAGGCGCGGCCGCGGGCTGGGCCATGCGCGTTTCAGCTACCGCTTTCGCGTTCAGGCGTGTCGGCGCGGGAGCCGACGTGGGCCGGGGCTCCAGGTCGAATGTCAGGCGCGGTCCGCCTTCGCCCAGTTCGATGGTGTCGCCCGGCGCCAGCTGCGCCTCGTCCTTGACCGGGTGGCCGTTATGGAACGTGCCGTTGCTGCTGCCCAGGTCGACCAGCATATAGCGGGCCGGCCCCTCTTTCCTGATCTCGATGGCGGCGTGCTGGCGGCTGACCAGGTCGTCGCGCTGCGGGTCGAAGGCGACGGTAGCGGCCGGATCGCGGCCAAGGATCAGCTTGTCGAAACGGTCTGCCTCGAACTGCTCGATCTGGTGCGCCTTCGAGCCGGACAGATGCGTGATGATGATGCGGGTCATCCCGGTCTCCCTGCTGGTGCCCGGGTAGCGTTTCCAAGGCCATCGATATCGCGAGGATGGCCGGGGCCGGAGCTGGCTCTTGTTTTTCTCTGCCTGCGTTCGGCCACACCGGCTGGCGCCCGTGCACGCACGGCGGGAGGCGGCAAAGCCTCGCCCCGCCCCATGGCAATGGAACGCAGGCGAAACATGGACAAACGCGAGGACCGCCAACGCATATGCGCCCCTGAACGGTGCCGGCGCGCCTCGTCCGAGCGCACTGCTGGCAGCCTTCCCCCCGGGCACTCGAAATGCGCTTTTTGGCGCTGGATGTGACGCTAAAGTGGTTCTTCTCGAAAGAGTATAGGTAATGCGCAATGGCTTCGCAAAAGCGCGAACCGCCCCGCAAGCCACCCCGGAAAGCCACTGACCGCGAGGTGGAATGAAAGCCTCCCGGCGGTGCCTGGCCATGCCCGGCCCTGCCTCTGCCCGCTCCTGCGGCTTGCTACAACGGCCGCCCGGCAGCGGCCGCCCGGCAGGCCGGCGGGTCAGCCCTGCGTCACATGCGCCGCGATGGCGTCGCCCAATGCCGCCGTGCTGGCCGTACCGCCGAGGTCCGGCGTACGCGGGCCGTCGCGCAGCACGTGCTCGATGGCGGCCACGATGGCGTCATGCGCCTGCCGCAGCGGTGCGGGGTCCTGCGCCGCGCCGGCCAGGAAGTCGAGCATCAGCGCGCCGGACCAGATCATGGCGATGGGATTGGCGATGCCCTTGCCGTAGATGTCCGGTGCCGAGCCGTGCACCGGTTCGAACAGCGACGGGAAGCTGCGGCCCGGGTTGAGGTTGGCCGAGGGAGCCAGGCCGATGGTGCCGGTACAGGCAGGGCCGAGGTCCGACAGGATGTCGCCGAACAGGTTGGTGGCCACCACCACGTCGAAGCGGTTGGGCTGCAGCACGAAACGCGCGGTCAGGATATCGATGTGCTGCTTGTCCACCGTCACCTCCGGGTAGTCCTTGGCCACGGCGTCGGCGCGCTCGTCCCACCACGGCATGCTGATGGCGATGCCGTTGGACTTGGTGGCCACGGTGAGATGCTTGCGCGGGCGCGCGTTCGCCAGCTCCAGCGCGAACTTCAGCACGCGGTCGGTGCCGTGCCGCGAGAACACCGACTCCTGGATCACGATCTCGCGCTCGGTGCCTTCGAAGATGCGGCCGCCCAGGTTGGTGTACTCGCCTTCGGTGTTTTCCCGCACCACGAAGAAGTCGATGTCGCCCGGCTTGCGGTTGGCGAGCGGGCACGGCACGCCCTCGAACAGGCGCACCGGCCGCAGGTTGATGTACTGGTCGAACTCGCGGCGGAACTTGAGCAGCGAGCCCCACAGCGACACGTGGTCGGGCACGGTCGCCGGCCAGCCGACGGCGCCGAAATAGATCGCATCCTGCGAGCCGAGCTGCGCCTTCCAGTCTGGCGGCATCATCTCGCCGGTACGGGCGTAGTAGTCGCAGCTGGCCCACTCGTGCTCGCTCACCGTCAGTTCGAAGCCGAAGCGGCGCGACGCCGCGGCCAGTACCTTCATGCCTTCCGGAAGCACTTCCTTGCCGATGCCGTCGCCGGGGATGGCGGCGATCTTGAAGCGTTGTGTCATGGCTGATTCTCTCCAAACGATGTCCCGGACGATGCTAGCATTGCCTATACGTGAATATTTATGCCTTACGTGAATCCAGAATTTACGAATCATGCACAGTACGGGTAGTGCCCCCCTCCATGAAGACCTGCGCGTCTTCGTCGCCGTCACCCGCCAGGCCAGCTTCGCGCGGGCAGCCCAGGCGCTCGGCGTGTCGCCGGCCTACGTCACCAAACGCGTCAAGGCCCTGGAGGCGACGCTGGGGGTCCAGCTGCTGCTACGCAGTACGCGCACGGTCGCGGTCACCGAGCAGGGCGAGCGCGTCTACCAGTCGGCACTGACCGTGCTGGATGCGGTCGACCGCCTGCTGGACGATGTGCGCGAGACCAGTGCCGCGCCGCGCGGATTGATTCGGATCTGCAGCAGCTTCGGCTTCGGCCGCAATATCGTGGGGCCGGCGATCTCCGGGCTGGTGGCCCGCTATCCGGAACTGCAGGTGCGCTTCGAGATCTTCGACAGGCTGGTGGACGTGGCTGCCGAAGGCTTCGACCTCGATATCCGCGTCGGCGACGAGATCGCGCCCAGCCTGATCGCCCGCAAGCTGCTGCCGAACAGCCGCGTGCTGTGCGCGGCGCCGGCCTATCTGGCGGCCCGGGGCATGCCGAGGTCGGCGGCGGACCTTGCCCGCCACGATTGCCTCGTGATCAAGGAACGTGACCATCCCTTCGGGCTGTGGCGCCTGCGAAATGCGGCTGCCGAGGTCCTTTCGGTAAAGGTCACCGGGCCGCTCTCGGCGAACAACGGCGAAGTGGCCACGCAGTGGGCCATTGACGGCCGGGGCATCGTGCTGCGCTCGCTATGGGACGTCGGCCATCTGTTGCGCACCGGCAAGCTCGTGCAGGTCCTGCCCGCGCTGACACAGGAGGCCAACGTCTACGCCGTGTACCCGTCCAAGCTGCCCGCCACGGCCAAGACGCGGGTGTGCGTCGAGTGGCTGCACGCGGCCCTGCCTGCGCTGGTCGAGCAGCACCGGCGCGGCGGCTCCTGCCTCTCGTAGGACAAGCGCGGCGTCGTCCGCAATGGATGCGCCGCTGCGGGCTTTGCCTGCGACGCGTGTCATCGCCTCACTGCCACGAAGGCAGCGCAAGCCTGGCAAGCACGCGCGCCATGGGCAAACCCCGCCGGAACGCAAGGTCTGCTGGCCTGGCGGCCGCACTCGCACTCGGACCGTTTTGCCTGTCCGATCCGGCCATGCTTCATGGCCTCTTCAATAGCGGCCCGCGCCATGGAGGCAGTCCAGAAACGCCTGGGCAAGCGCCGGCACCGCGCGTTGCTGGTTGTGCAGGACGTAGCTCTGGAACGCGATCGCCGGCTCGAACGGGATGGCCTTCACCGCGGGCAGCTTCAGGCTGCGGACGACCACGGGATTGACCACGCTGACCCCCAGGCCCATGCCCACCATGGTGCAGATGGTGGCCGCATAGGGCGTCTCCAGTGTCAGGACGCGTCCGTCGGGCACGAATGCCGCGTCGACGGTGGCGCGCGTGCCATCCCCGTGCGTCAGCGAGATAAACCGCTCACCGTCGAGGTCGCTGGCCCGAATCCGGCGCTTCTTCGCCAGCCGGTGCGTGGCCGGCACGATGCACACGCCGTCTTCCTGCCGCAGCAGCGCGCTCTCGATGCCCGAGGTCTCCACCACGTAGGAGACCAGCCCGAAATCGCAGAACTGGGTGGCCGTCCACTTGGCAACTGTCGGCGAGTCATTGGTATGCACCGCGATGGGCACGTCGGGGTACTGCTCGCGGAAGGCCAGGATCGCCTCCGGCATGACCGTCATGGCAATGGAAGGCACCGTGCCGATGCGCAGCGTGCCCACCCCGAGTTCGCGTATCGCGCGAGCGGAGGCGCGCAGGCTGTCGAGGCCCGCAAATGATCGCTCCACGTCCTTGAACAAGGCTTCGGCTTCCGTCGTCGGCGTGAGCCGGCCCCCGATGCGAGCAAACAGGCGGAAGCCGACTTCCCGCTCCAGCTGGCCGATCACGCGGCTGATATTGGGCTGCGATGTGTGGAGCTGCGCCGCGGTGACCGTCATGGAGCGGCTCAGCATCACCGCCCGGAACGCTTCGATCTGTTTGAAGTTCATGCCTTTGGGAGTGCTTTCGGCCCGGATGGGCGTGCCGTCGATGGTATATCAAATCTGCATGCTCACGGCCAAACTACTGATTTGACGATATATCGTCGAGATTCCCATACTGTGTTCAACGCCCCTGGAGAAACACGTATGGAATCCAAAGTCAGCCGCCGCCTGACGCAGCCCACGGCCGCGGAAGTATGCGAGCACATCTACCTGCCCCGACTGATGCGCGAGTTCGGCAGCGGCTTTCCCTATCTCACCGAAATCAACCAGGCACACCTGCTGATGCTGCACGGCGCAGGCCTGATACCGTCGGAGGTAGCCGCCGTGCTGGCGCGGGCCCTGATGCGGATCGAGTCGGCGGGGCCGGACGCCGTTCCCCTGGACCCGGCGCGCGAAGATGCCTACTTCAACTACGAGGCGCACCTGATGGCGGTTGCCGGCGCCGACGCCGGCGGCAGGCTGCACGTGGCGCGCAGCCGCAACGACATCCTGGCCACCCACGACCGCCTGCGGGCGCGCGACAAGGCCATGGCGATCCTGGAGGGCCTGCTGGCCACACGCGGCGTGGTGCTGGACAAGGCCGCCGAGTACGCCGACGTGGTGATGCCCGGCTACACCCACCTGCAAGCCGCCCAGCCCATCACGTACGGCTACTACCTTGCCGGCGTGGCGGAGGCGCTTGGCCGCGACATCACCCGCCTGCGCCAGGCATTGGCGGGACTGGACGCTTGCCCGCTGGGCGCCGGCGCGCTGGCCGGCACGGCCTTCCCGATCGACCGCGATGCCACGGCGCGCTGGCTCGGCTTCTCCAGCTACGTGGCCAACTCCCTCGACGCTGTGGCCTCGCGCGACTTTGCGTGGGAGATCCAGTCCGCCATCACCATCGCAACTGTCACCTGGGGCCGGTTTGCGCAGGACCTGTTCGTCTGGTCCACGCCGGAGTTCGGCCTGATCGAGTTCCCGGACAGCGTGGCGGGCACCTCGAGCATCATGCCGCAGAAGAAGAATCCGGTCGTACTTGAGTATCTCAAGGGCAAGGGCGGCCATATGCTGGGACTGCTCACCGCGTCGCTCGCGGCGGTCAAGGGCAGCCACTTCACGCATACCGGCGACGGCAATCGCGAGAGCATGCGTGGATTCTGGGAGTCCATGGACGAGTGCCAGCGCTGCATCGCGCTGCTGCGGCTGGTGCTCGAGCACGCGACGCCGTTGCGGGCGAACATGGTGGCGCGCGCGCGCCGTGACTTCTCCGCGGCGACCGATCTCGCGGACGCGCTGGTGCGCGAGGCCGGCGTGTCCTTCCGCGAGGCGCACCACATCGTGGGCGCCGTCGTGCGCGAAGCACTCGACAAGCGCATTCCTGCCGACGAGATCGACACAGACATGGTTTGCGCCGCGGCGCTGCGCCATACCGGCCGGGCCATCGTACTCGCGCCTGCCGTAGTCGCTCGCTGCCTGGATCCAGAACAGGGCGTCGCGGCCAGGACCGCCGCCGGCGGCCCTTCGCCCTCGCTGGTGCGCGACAACGCTGCCGCGCAGCGCCGCGAGCTGGCATCGGCCGGGGAAGCGCTCGACATCTTGCGCCAGGGCGTTGTCGGCGGCCGCGCCGCCTTGAAACAGGCTGTGGCCGGCCTCGCCGGCCTGCACTAGCCGTGGCCGCCATCCGCGGCCTGCCCTCCCCTCGATACCGTATCCTTGTCCGACGGAGATATCTGCCCATGAAACCGATTGCGCGCATGCTCGCCGCCGCCTGTCTATCGCTGGGGACCACCCTGGCGCTGGCCGGCCCCTTTCCCGACAAGCCGATCAGGCTGGTCGTGCCCTTTCCGCCGGGCGGCACCACCGACCTGCTTGGCCGGGTGCTGGCAAACCGCCTGTCGGAAACCCTGGGCCAGCAAGTCATCGTCGACAACCGGCCCGGCGCCGGCGGCACGATCGGCTCGGATGTCGTCGCCAAGGCACCCGCGGACGGCTATACGCTGCTGTTCGGCACGGTGGGCACGCAATCCATCAACACCTCGCTCTACAAGCGGCTGCCGTTCGACGCGCAAAAGGACTTCACGCCGGTAGCACTGTTCGCCGGGGTGCCCAACATCCTGGTCGTCAACCCCAAGGTGCCTGTCAAGTCCGTGAAGGAACTCGTGGACTACGCCAAGAGCCACCCCAACGCGCTCAATATGGGATCGGCAGGCAACGGCACGACCAACCATCTCTCGGGCGAACTGTTCAAGTCGATGGCCGGCGTGCAGATCGTCCACGTGCCGTACAAGGGGAGCGGCCCCGCCATGGCAGACCTGCTGGCCAATCAGGTGCAACTGATGTTCGACAACCTGCCCGGCTCGCTGCCGCATGTCAAAGCCGGCAGGCTGCGCGCCCTGGCGGTGACCAGCGCCACGCGATCCCCCGCACTCCCCGACGTCCCCACCATGGCCGAAGCCGGCATCGCCGGCTATGAGGCAGACGTCTGGTTCGGCGTGGTCGGGCCGAAAGGCCTGCCTGCAAGCGTCGTCGCAAAGCTCTCGGCCGAGATCTCGCGCATCGCGCAGGACAAGCCGATGCGCGACAAGCTGATCCGGCAAGGCGCGTCGCCGCTGACATCGACGCCGGAGCAGTTTGCCGTGCTGATCCACCGCGACACCGACAAGTGGTCGAAGCTCGTCAAGGATTCCGGCGCGGCCATCGACTGAGGCCACGGATGGCAGTGCCGGCAGCGGATCTCCCCGGTCCGCCGGGACCCGGCAATTGATCCCCGTCAGTTAAGCAGGGCGGCCGCGGGATCGGCGGCGCGGCTTCAGCGCACCAGCCCCCAGCCCGACATCAAGGTGTGCAGTTGCGCATGCTGGTGCTGGGTCAAGGGCCACGCCGATGGCGGCCGCGTGGCACCGCAGTCGTTGCCCATCATCTGCAGCGCGGCTTTCACGACCGTGACATTGGCGCCGTTGTTCTCTTGCGCGCGCAGTTCCTCGAAGGGAAGCATCTCGTCGATGAGGCGCATCGCCCTGGCGTAGTCGGCGGCTTCGAGTGCGGCATGAATGGCAACCGAGCGCTCGGGCATCACGTTGATCAGGCCCGAGGTAAAGCCGCGTGCCCCGACCGCGTAGAGGGGCGGCGCCCACACTTCCGCAAGCCCGCCCACCCAGGCCAGGCCGAGATCGGCCGTGCGGCGCATCGCCTGCGCCAGCACCAGCGGCGTGGGTGAGGCCCATTTCACGCCGATCACCTCAGGGATGCGGCACAGTTCCTCGATGGCAGCCAGCCCGATGTTCTCGTTGCGCAGGTAGAGCACCAGCGGCAGGCCCTCGCCGGCCTCCGCGATCTTGCGCACGTAGGCCGACACCCCGCGCGGCGCCACGAACGGATCGGGCGGCTGGTGCACCATCAGCGCATCGGCGCCGGCGCGGCGCGAGGCGCGCGCCAGCGCGCAGGCTTCGTGCACGCTGCGGCCCACGCCGGCAAGCAGCGGCACGCGGCCGGCCACGCATTCGGCGGCCACGTGCACCATCCGCACGGCCTCCTGCTCGCGCAGGCCGTAGAACTCGCTGGTGTTGCCGTTGGCAACCAGCACATGCACGCCGGCCTTGACCGCGCGGTCCACGACGGGCGCGAGCGGTGCCGGCGAGACGGTATCATCTGCATCGAATGGCGTGACCAGGATGCCGGAAATGCCATCAAGCGCGGTGCGCAGCGCGGAACCTTCGAAAGTAGCCACCTTCATCTCCCCGGGGAAAAGACACAAGAGGTGCCACTCTAAGGAGGAACCGGCCGCAGCGTCCAATCCAAACAGGCGATGCCGCAATACAAGAATTGAATCGTGCTTCAGCTCTCGCATCTTCGCAGCTTCGTGGCGGTGGCCACGGAACTGCATTTCGGCCGGGCCGCCGCGTTGCTGAACATGACGCAACCGCCGCTTACCCGGCAGATCCAGCTGCTCGAACATGAGGTCGGGGTCCGCCTGCTGGAGCGCTCGGGCGGAAACGTGCGCCTGACCCTGGCCGGCGCCACGTTCTTGCGCGAAGCGGAGGACATCCTGCGCCGCAGCCAGGCCGCGACGCTTGCGGCACGACGCGCCATGCGGGCGGACGCGGGCACCGTGACGATGGGGTTCATCCCTGCCGCCAGCTTCACCTTGCTGCCGCAGATCCTGGCCGCGATCGGCACCAGGTACCCGGAGGTCCACGTGGCACTGCGCGAAATGCAGACGGATGCCCAGCTCGAAGCCATTGGCGCCGACCGCATCGAGCTTGGCATCGTCCGGCCGTTCGCGCCACGCAGCTTTGCGCTGTCCGCGCCGCTGCTGCGCGAACCGTTTGTGCTTGCGGCGCCGGCCGGGCATCCCTTGATGCGCTGCAGTTCGCTGACCCTCCAGTCCCTGGAGGCGCAGCCCTTCATCGAGTTCTGCCCGTCGGAATCCCGCTACCTGTACGAGATCGTGGCGGGCCGGCTGCGTGCCGAAGGCGTGGCGCCCGAGACCGTCCAGACGCTGAGCCACACGCATTCCATCCTGTCGCTCGTCGACGCAGGCATGGGCGTCGCGCTGGTCCCCCAGTCCGCGCACAGGCTGGGGTACGCGGGTGTTGCCTTCCGCCCGCTCGAGAAGGCCGCCGGGCTGGATGTCGAGTTGCATCTGGCGTGGCGCCGCGGCAGCCAGCACGGCGTCGCGGACACCGTGCGCACGCTGTTGCAAGAGACCTTCCCGGCCTCGGCCTAGCCGTCGCGGGTTCGCCGCCCTCGCCTCTTTCCTCTGCACGCCGCGCCGCGCACGCGCACACGCATACGCAAGCCCCCAAAAAAACCGCGCCGCCTCTTCTGCAAGAGGCGGCGCGGCTTCATGACGGCTTCATGACGGCGACCCGCGGCGGCGAGCACCCGGGCAGGCCCGGGTGCTCTCCGCGCATGGGAACTGTCAGATCTCTTCGTATAGCGGTAGCGTCAGGAATTCAGCGAAGTCTTCCGACGTCGACATCTGCTCGAAGATCTCGGCGGCACGGTCATAGGTCCTGGTGTCGCCACCGACGAACTCCTTGATCTTGCCCAGTTCTTCCGGGATCAGGCCACGCACCATCTCGGCGGTCACCTTGCGGCCGTCTTCCAGCTTGCCCTTGGGCGAGCGGATCCACTGCCACACCTGCGAGCGCGAGATCTCGGCGGTGGCGGCGTCTTCCATCAGGTTGTGGATGGGCACGCAGCCGTTGCCGGCCAGCCAGGAGCCGAGGTAGTGGATGCCGACGTTGATGTTCATGCGCAGGCCGGCTTCGGTGATCGGGGTTTCCGGCTGGAAGTCCAGCAGGTCCTTGGCCGCCACGTTGACGTCGTCGCGCTGCTTGCCGAACTGGTTGGGCGCGTCGCCCAGCACTGCCACGAATTCCTTCATGGCCGGCTCGACCAGGCCCGGGTGGGCCACCCAGCCGCCGTCGTAGCCGTCGGTGGCGTCGCGCTTCTTGTCGTTGATGATGCCCTGCATGGCGATGGCGTTCTTCTCCGGATCGTTCTTGATCGGGATCAGTGCGCTCATGCCGCCGATGGCGGGCGCGCCGCGCTTGTGGCAGGTCTTGAGCAGCAGCAGCGCGTACGAGCGCATGAACGGCGCGGTCATGGTGACCTTGGCGCGGTCGGCCAGGCAGAAGTTCTTGTCGACCTTGAACTTCTTGATGCACGAGAAGATGTAGTCCCAGCGGCCGGCGTTCAGGCCGGCGCTGTGCTCGCGCAGCTCATACAGGATTTCTTCCATCTCGAATGCGGCCAGGATCGTCTCGATCAGCACGGTCGCCTTGACGGTGCCCTGCGGCAGGCCGATTTCGTTCTGGGCCATGACGAAGACGTCGTTCCACAGGCGGGCTTCGAGGTGGCTCTCCATCTTCGGCAGGTAGAAGAAGGGGCCGGCGCCGCGCGCGATCTGTTCGCGGGCGTTATGGAACAGGAACAGCGCGAAGTCGAAGATGCCGCCGGAGACGCGCTGGCCGTCGATGGTGACGTGCTTTTCGTCGAGGTGCCAGCCGCGCGGGCGCACCTGCAGCGTGGCGATCTTGTCGGCCAGCTTGTAGTGCTTGCCGTTGGAGTCCAGCGTCAGCGTGCGGCGCACGGCGGCCTTGAGGTTGACCTGACCCTGCAACTGGTTGTGCCAGTTGGGAGTGTTGGAGTCCTCGAAGTCGGTCATGTAGCTGTCCGCGCCCGAGTTGAACGCGTTGATGACCATCTTGGCTTCGACCGGGCCGGTGATTTCCACGCGGCGGCAATGCAGCGCGGGGGGCACCGGCGCGACCTTCCAGTCGCCTTCGCGCACGCTCTTGGTCTGCGGCAGGAAGTCGGGCAGCTCGCCGGCGTCCAGGCGCTTGGTGCGCTCGACGCGGGCCGCCAGCAGCTCCTGGCGGCGCGGCTCGAAGGCGCGATGCAGCTTGTCCACCAGGGCCAGGGCCGCCGGCGTGAGGATGTCTTCGTAGGCCGGCAGGATTTCGCCGGTGATCTTCATGCCCGCAGGCAGCGTGATGGCCATCTGTGTTCTCCTGTGTTCGATGGTTGGTTTGGGTTACCCGCTGTCAGAGCGCCGCGCCGCGGGCGCGGGCGAATTGCAGCAGGTCGTTCATGTCGTGCCCGGTGCCGGCAGGGCTCACATCGAGCCGCTCCGCCGGATGACCGGCACGATTGATCCAGAAAGTCGTGAAGCCGTACCACGTTGCCCCGCATGCGTCCCAGCCGTTGGACGAGACGAACAGAATCTCGCCCGCCGGCAAGCCGAACGCCTGCGGCGCCATCGCGTAGGCGGCCGGCGCGGTCTTGTAGAGGCGCACCGGGTCCACCGACAGCACATGGTCGAACAGGCCGTGCATGCCGGCGCTCTTGACCGAGATATCGAGCATCTCCGGGTTGCCGTTGGAGAGGATGCCCAGCGGCAGCCCTGCGGCGCGCAGGCGCTTGAGCGCACCGAGGTTCTCCGGGAAGGCCGACAGGCAGGCGTATTCCTTGAGCAACTGCGCTTCCGTGGCCGGGCCAAGATCCAGTTGCAGCCGCTCGGCGGCGTAGCGCAGCGCATCCACCGTGATCGCCCAGAACGATTTGTAGTATGCGCCGTCGGGACCGGCCAGGGAGCGGATGCGGGTGTAGTCGATCTGGCGCTCGCGCCACAGCATCGCCAGCGCCTCGCCCTTGCCGGGAAAGAGCTGTTCTGCGCGCGCGGTGACGGAATACACGTCGAACAGCGTGCCGTAGGCATCGAAGACGACTGCGCGGATCTTTTGCATGAGCCAGGAAATTCCTCAGGGTGAATCCTGCAGGCCCGCGTGCATCGCAGGTCTGCCAATGCGTGGGCCTGTACACCAATGAATGCATGCATTGTAGGTAGACGTTGCAGTGCGGCAAAGCCGTTGCGGGTCACTTGATCTTTTACTTTTACCCCACTAATCTTCGCTAACGCTCAAGAGAATAGACACCAAATCCACTCCATTGCCCTGCACGCTTGCTGGCAAGGGCGGCATGAGGCACAAACCGGCGAGATTCGTGGATCATTTCAAGCAACTGGAGACCTTTGTGTCGGTGGCGGCACGCGGCAGCCTGTCTGCCGCCGCAACCGCCGAGGGCGTGGCGCCCGCGATCATCGGGCGCCGCATCGACGCGCTCGAAGAGCGCCTCGGCGTGAAGCTGCTGCTGCGTACCACCCGCAAGATCAGCCTGACCTTCGAGGGCTCGGCCTTCCTGGAGGACTGCCAGCGCATCCTCAACGACCTGCACAACGCCGAGGCCAGTGTTTCGGCTGGTGGCGTCAAGGCCAGCGGCCACCTGCGCGTGACGGCGCCGGCCGGCTTCGGGCGCAAGCACGTGGCGCCGCTGGTGCCGTTGTTCATCGAGTCGCACCCCGACGTGACCATCACGCTGGACCTGTCCGACCGCGTGGTGGACCTGGTCAACGAGGGCTTCGACTGCGCCATCCGCCTGGGCGATCTGCCCGATTCCAGCCTGGTGTCCATCCGCCTGGCCGAGAACCGCCGCGTGGTGGTCGCCGCCCCAGCGTACCTGGCCCGCGCCGGCACCCCGGCCGTGCCCGAGGACCTGGCCCGGCACAACTGCCTGGCGTTCGGCGCCAGCGCCAATGTGCAGCGCGGCTGGGCCTTCCAGCAGGACGGGCGCCCGGTCACGGTCAAGGTCGGCGGCTCGATGGAGTGCACGGACGGCGCGGTGCTGCATGCCTGGTGCCTGCACGGGCACGGGCTGGCGTGGCGTTCCTGGTGGGAAGTCGGGCAGGAGATCGCCAGCGGCCGGCTGGTCACGGTGCTCGACGAGTTCCAGGCGCCGCCGATCGGCATCCATGCCGTATTTCCCCAGCGCAAGCACCTGCCGCTGCGCGTGCGGCTGTTTATCGATCACCTCAAGAACACGTATGGCAATCCGGGCTACTGGCGAAGGGCCGAGCAGGCGCGCGCGCACGCGCCGGAACGCGCGCCCGCAGGAGAGGAATTTGATTTAAGCCAATGACGCATGCGCCACCCCTGCCTACAATGAATCAGGCGGGCGCTGTCCGGCCCGCCTCTGGCGCATCGCCATCCACTGCCTCTTTGCCCCAAAGGAGTCCAGCATGTTCAAGCACATCCTGCTACCCACCGACGGTTCGGAACTGTCCAAGAAAGCCATCGACGGCGCGCTGGAACTGGCCAAGACAATCAATGCGCGTGTCACCGGCTATGTGTGCCTGGAGGAATATCCCTACACGCCCTTCAGCGAGATCGTGGTGGAAGCCCCGCAGGCGTTCAAGGACCGCATCGAGAGCCAGGCCCGGCTGTACCTGAAGGAAGTGGAAGCCGCTGCCCTGGCCGACGGCATTTCCTTCGATGCGGACATGTCGACGTTCGCCGTGCCCTACCTGGGCATCATCGATGCCGCCGAGCGCCATGGCTGCGACGTCATCTTCATGGCCTCGCATGGCCGGCGCGGCCTCTCGGGCCTGCTGCTGGGCAGCGAGACGCAGAAGGTGCTCACCCATACCGACATTCCGGTCATCGTGTATCGCTGACGGTGTATCGCGCTGCCGCGCTCGCATCTGCATTCGGATGCCGGGCAGGAAAGCAAGGATAAGAAAAAGAATAAGGAAAAGGCTGGCCGCCCCCGCGGGATGCCAGCCTTTCCTTGCATGCACGGCCGATGCCGGCGAGCGCAGGCTCGGGCCGCTTAGCTGGCGCTATTCTTGATGCGGTCCTCGATGTGCTTGGCGCGGTCGGCCGAGCCCGGGTGCGAGGAGAACATGCTGGACTTGCCGCCGTCGAGCTTGGCCAGCTTCTGGAAAGCCGTTACCAGGCCGCGCGTGTTGGCCTTGTTCCTGGCGAGCACGTCGAAGGAGTAGTCGTCGGCGGCGCTCTCCTGTGTCTGCGAGAACTGCGCGTTGATCAGCTGTTCGCCGAGCTCTCCCAGTTGCGAGGACGACAGCGCGGCCACGGTGCCGTTGCCGCTGGCAACCAGCGCGCCGCGTGCCGCCATGGCGGCATAGGCCACCTGCATCTTGTTCCTGGTGTGGCCCAGCGCCACATGGCCCAGTTCGTGGCCCACCACGCCGCGCACTTCGTCGTCGGTCATCATGTCCATCAGGCCGCTGAGCACGCGCACACAGCCGTTGGCCATGGCCCAGGCATTGACGTCCTTGCTCAGGTAGACCTTGGCGTTGATGTTGGAGACGTCGATGGATTGCAGGCCGGCCATGATCTTGGTCAGGCGTTTGCCATAGGCGCTGTTGGCCGCCGCAATCTTGTTGGTCTTGTCGGACTCGGCGCAGGCCTGGTCGGACATGGACTTGACGTCCGCGTCGCTGAGCGAGGCCGCCTTGAGCATCGAGCTACCGGCACCCACCATGCCGTCGACATTGGTGCCGGCGCAGCCGACCGCGAGGGCAGAGAGGCCGATGGCAGCCGCCAGGGAGAATTTGCGCTTCATGAATGTATTTCTTATCGGATGAGCACCGGCCAGGAACGTCCGCCAGTGGGCTCGCATGGACATGTGCCGGTGGCTCACCGGCGGTTCTCGATGTACCGTTTCTGGCACACACCGGGAAATCATATCGTCGAAATCATCCAAAATGATCGCGAAATATCCGAATCAATACAGACATTATTTTTGACATTTACCGGAAATTTCTCGCGCCCCTCCCGGATTCCTAGCCTGCCGCCCTCGCCTACGCCTACGTGGCCCGCCAGAAAGCAAAAAACCGCGCCGTCCCTGCGGGAGACGGCGCGGCGCCTAATTGAAGGGCGCGATGGTCGCACGCCCTTCACGATGACCAGGAGTCGATCTGGCTATCCTGTCTATCTGAAGTCCGGAGATCCGGGGATGCCGGAGCCTCAGGCTACTTTCTTGTCGAAGAACTGCTCGTCTTCGGTCGAACCCTTGAGGGCGGTCGTGGACGACTGGCCGCCTTCGATGGCCTGGGTCACGGCGTCGAAGTAGCCGGTACCGACTTCGCGCTGGTGCTTGACGGCGGTGAAGCCCTTCTCGGCCGCGGCGAATTCGTTTTCCTGCAGTTCGACGAAGGCGCTCATCTGGTTGCGGGCATAGCCGTAGGCCAGGTTGAACATCGAGTAGTTCAGCGAATGGAAGCCGGCCAGCGTGATGAACTGGAACTTGTAGCCCATCGCGCCCAGTTCCCTCTGGAACTTGGCGATGGTGGCGTCGTCCAGGTTCTTCTTCCAGTTGAACGACGGCGAGCAGTTGTAGGCCAGCATCTTGCCCGGGAACTTGGCGTGCACGGCTTCAGCGAACTTCTTGGCGAACTCCAGATCCGGCTTGCCGGTTTCGCACCACACCAGGTCAGCCACTTCGGCGTAAGCCAGGGCACGCGAGATCGACTGATCCAGGCCGTTGCGCACGCGGTAGAAACCTTCGACGGTGCGCTCGCCGGTGCAGAACGGCTTGTCGTTGTCATCCACGTCCGAGGTCAGCAGGTCGGCGGCTTCGGCGTCGGTACGGGCGATCACCAGGGTCGGCACGCCGGACACGTCGGCGGCCAGGCGCGCCGCGGTCAGCTTGGCGACGGCTTCGCGCGTCGGCACCAGCACCTTGCCACCCATGTGGCCGCACTTCTTGACCGAAGCCAGCTGATCTTCGAAGTGCACGCCGGCGGCGCCCGCTTCGATCATGGACTTCATCAGTTCGAAGGCGTTCAGCACGCCGCCGAAGCCGGCTTCCGCGTCAGCCACGATCGGCGCGAAGAAGTCGGTGTCGCCCTTGCCTTCGCTCCACTGGATCTGGTCGGCGCGCTGGAAGGTGTTGTTGATGCGCTTGACCACCATCGGCACCGAGTTGGCCGGGTACAGCGACTGGTCGGGGTACATTTCGCCGGCCAGGTTGGCGTCGCCCGCGACTTGCCAGCCCGACAGGTAGATGGCCTTCAGGCCGGCCTTGACCTGCTGCATGGCCTGGTTGCCGGTCAGCGCGCCCAGCGTGTTGACGAACGGCTCGGTGTTCAGGAGGTGCCACAGCTTTTCAGCGCCGCGGCGGGCCAGGGTGTGCTCGATCTGCACGGAGCCCCGCAGGCGGACCACGTCTTCCGCCGTGTAGTTGCGCTTCACGCCCTTCCAGCGCGGGTTGGTTTCCCATTCCTTTTGCAGCTTCTGGATTTCTTGTTCGCGGGACATGTGCACTCTCCTGGTGATTGAGACGGATATGGCGTAAGAAAGCTTGCGGCTGGCTTGCCGGAACGTGCTGCCGGGCAGCCGACCGAGGCGCTGTCGGGGTGATTTCCGGAGGCAGTTGCCTGCTTCCCGGTGGCCCTGTTTTTCGCGCCTCGGGTCATGTGTCTTATATAAGAGTGTAGGGAAGCGTTCCGCGTCGCAACAGCCCGGAATGCAGTCGTCGCTTAGTTTTTTTATTCAACAAAATCATATAGTTACTGCGTTAATTTCACAATGCGGCAAGTTATACCCCATCATGAGAGATGCCCCTTGTGCTTCGCAGTTACATTTTTTGTGGCTCAAAACAACATTCCACATCGTGAAATATAAGGGGTGACACGTATCCCTGCCGGGCTGCCGGCGCTCTCGCGCCCTGCCCGTCTGGCCTGCGTGCGCGTTGCAGCGCTTGTCACTCCGGAGCGCCATCGGCAAGGCATGCGCGAACCCAGGACACTGGGTGATGGCATGGTTGCCGATGCTCCGCCAGGCGTCGTTGCGCGGCGGGCATCGGTCATGCCGCTTGAAATACCTGAGGGAATGCCGGCGCTGCGCCGGCGGCGATGTCCGGGACGATGCCCGGGGCGAACCGGATCGCTCAGGCCGGCGACAGCCCGGCCTCGCGCTCGCGCCGGTAGGCCACCCAGTCGCCGGAGGCGATACGTGGCAGGCCGGCCACCGCGTCCTGCCCAACCGGATAGAGCAGGCAACTGAGGGACTGCCCGCCGGCGACAATGCTGCGCTCCTCGCGCACGAACAACGATGCCTGGCCGGGGTAGACCTCCTCGATCTCGTCGAGCACCGGCACCAGCGCGGCATCCACCTCGTAGAGATCGCCGGCCACGCCAGGCGCGCCGGCATCCAGCACCAGGCCGGGATAGGTGCCGAAGTCATAGAGCCGGCCAGGCACCGTGGCGCTGCCCAGCAGGCGCGGTGTCGCGATGCCGTGCTTGCGCGCGGCGGCGTTGAGGTCGTTGACTTCGCCGGCACGCAGCGTGCCGTAGACGAATACCACCGGCATGCTCAGCTCCCCAGCTTGGTATCGGCCACCAGCACGCCATCGGCATCGGCGTAGATCCAGTCGCCAGGACGCACCACCGCGCCGGGCATCTGCACCGTGACTTCGCGTTCGCCCACATTGCGCCTCTGGCTTCTCTGCGGATGCAGCGCCAGCGCGCGCACGCCGATATCGCACACATCCAGCTCGGCGCTGTCGCGCACGCAGCCGTTGACGACAATGCCAGCCCAGCCGTTCTTTTCCGCCAGCACGCCGAGGTTGCCGCCCACCAGCGCGCAGCGCAGCGAGCCACCGCCGTCCACCACCAGCACGCGGCCGTTGCCGGGCGACTCCACCGCTTCGCGCACCAGCGAGTTGTCCTCGAACACCTTCAGCGTCGCCGCCGGGCCGGCAAAGGCCGCGCGCTTGCCGAAATGGCGGAACACCGGCGCCAGCACGCGCAGCGTGCCGTCGGCCAGCCGTGCTTCGTTGGCATCGCAGAGGTCGGCGGTGGCAAAGTTCATGGATGACTCCTGAATCATGAGAGGGAAAGAATCCGGTGAAATCCGGTGAGATTCGGCGCCCGCGCATGCACCGCCAGCCACCTGCCGGGGAGCGCCCGCTCTCAGCCGGCGGGCGCGCCCCGCGCCCCGGCCTCGCGGCGCGAGCGGTTGCCGTTGCCGACGGTGACGGCGGTGAAGATCGCCAGCATCTGGAAGGCACCGATCATGAAGAAGACCCAGCTCGGCCAGCGCGCGTCCATCAGCGCGCCGAAGAACAGCGGGCCGCTGGCCAGCCCGATGTCCAGGCCGGAATAGACCACCCCATAGACCCGGCCGGTGGCGCCCGCCGGCGCGGCCGCGCGCACCAGCAGGTCGCGCGAGGGCCCGGCGGTGCCCGCGCCGAAGCCGATCACCCCCATCAGCACCGGCACCATCACGGCCGGCAAGACGCCCAGCCCCACCACGATGGCGACCAAGCCGGACAGCGTGAAGCTCATCGCGATCAGGCGGTCATGGTTGCTGGTGCGCCCGGCGGCGAAGCCGCCCACGATCATGCCCCCGGCGCTGCACAGCATGTAGACCGTGTAGGAAGCCGTGGCCAGCGCCAGCGGCATGCCGTAGAGCTGGGTCAGCGCGGTCGGCGCGAAGCTCTGGATGCCCGAGAACGAAAACGTGGTGACCAGGAAAAAGGCCCAGCAGATCCAGACCTGCGGCAGCCTGAGGAAGGCCAGCATGCCGCCGCCGGCCGCCTTGCCTGCCGGCGCGCCCGCCTTCGCCGCCATGGCGGTGCGGGGATCGAGCACCCGGCGAAACACCAGCAGCACGGCCAGCACGCCGAACGCCACCACCGCCGCGCAGGCCAGCGCCGTGCGCCAGCTGCTCAGTTCGGCCAGCGTGACCAGGAATACCGGGGCCGCGGCCCAGCCGAGGTTGCCGGAGATGCCGTGCACCGAGAACGCATGTCCCAGCCGCGGCTGCGACACATGCTTGTTGAGCAGGGTGAAATCGGCGGGATGGAACACGCCGTTGCCGATGCCGGCCACGCCGGCGCCGAACAGCAGCATGGCGTAGCTGGGGCTGAATGACAGCAGCAAGGCCGCCGAACCCAGCAGCGCCAGGCCGCCGAACAGCACGGGCGAAGCGCCGAAGCGGTCCACCACGAAGCCCGAAGCGGTCTGCACCAAGGCCGAGACGGCAAAGAACACCGTCATCAGCAAACCCAGCTCGGCATAGCTCAGGCCGAACTCGGCCTTGATCCACGGGAACAGCGGTGCCAGCAGCAGGTGGTAGAAATGGGAAACCCCGTGCGCGAGCCCCACCAGGCCGATGACCTGGGCGTCGTGGCGCAGCGGATTACGGACGGGATCGAGAGTGGCGGCGGTCATCGGGCGGCTATCCGTACAGTGCGGTGCATGGGCGCGCCTGCCGCTGCTGCCTGGCATGGGACGCGCGCTGCGAATATCGCATCATAGAGGAAAACCACGCCCGGCTGGCGTGGCCCGAGCGCTACATCTGCTTGAACAGATAGGCGTACTGGCGTGCCACCGGCAGGGTCTCGGCGCGGTTGCGCAGCTTCAGCGCGAGCCGCCCGAGCGACTGGTTCACGGCGCTGGCCACGCAGTCGATGTTCACCACCGTGCCGCGATGGATCTGCCAGAAGCGTTCCGGGTCGAGCTGCTGGGACAGCTCGCGCAGGCTGGTGCGGATCAGCGCCTCGCCGCTGGTAGACACCACGTTGACGTACTTGTCGGTTGCCTCGAGGTAGATCACCTCGTCCACCGGGATGATGCGGATCTCCTGCCCGACCAGCGCCTTGATGAAACGCAGGTAGCCGTGCTGGCCCGCGCCCGCGGCCGGCTGCTGCGGGGCGCCGCCGCCTGGCGGCTCCAGCGTCTCGAGCCGCGCCAGCAGTTGCGCCAGGCGGCCGGTATCGAGCGCCGCGCCACCCTCTTCGCCAGCCTGGGCATGCTCGGCCAGCCGCCCCTTGAGGCGTTGCACGGTGGCCTCCAGCCGCTCCGGCTGCACCGGCTTGAGCACATAGTCGACCGCCTCGCGCTCGAAGGCTTCCAGCGCGAACTGGTCATAGGCGGTGACGAACACCACCAGCGGCGGATGATCGAACTCCATCAGTTCACGCGCCACGTCCATGCCGCTCATGCCCGGCATGCGGATATCGAGGAAGGCCACTTGCGGCGCATGCTGGCGTGCCGCCTCCAGCGCGGACACGCCGTCATGCACCACGGACACGACCTGCGCCTCCGGCCACAGGCTGCTCAGTTCTGCATGCAGGGCGCGCGCAAGCAACGGCTCATCGTCGGCGATCAACAAGGTCGGGGACATGGGAACGGTAGTGGACGGTCGGGACAGTCGGGACGGCAGGGATTGCCGCAGCGCTCAGCGCTGCGTCAGGCTTGCGGGGCGCCATGCGCGGCGGCACTGGCAACCGGGGCGATGCCGATCCCCGCCGGGATCGTGCCCGCCGGTGCCGCCGTACGCGCGATGATGGCGGTCACCGTAGGACGCATGACCGGCAGCGTCAGCCGCACGACCACGCCGCGCGGCGAATTTTCTTCCATCTGCATGCTTGCCGCGGCGCCAAAGATGCGTGCGAGGCGCTCGCGCACATGGGTCAGGCCCAGGCCCGACCCCTTCGTCACGGCATGGCCGAAGCCCACGCCGGTATCGGCGATCACCACCTGCACCGCCGCGTCGCCCAGCGCGCGCGCCGACAACACGATGCTGCCGCCGTGCATGCACGGCTCGATGCCATGGCTGACCGCGTTTTCCACCAGCGGCTGGATCAGCATTGGCGGGATCTCCACTTCAGCCAGTTCCGGCGGCAGGTCGACGCTGTAGCTGAGCCGGGTGCCGAAGCGCAGGCACTGGATATCGAGGTAGCTGCGCAACAGTTCGAACTCCTGGCGCAGTGTGCACTGCTCGGCGCGCGTGTGCGCCAGCGACATCCGCAGGAAGCCGATCAGCCGCTGCAGCAGGCGCCGCGCGGCCTGCTGGTCAGTGGCGATCAGGCAGTCCAGGTTGGCCAGCGAATTGAACAGGAAGTGCGGCTCGATCTGCGCCTGCAGCGCCATCAGCTGCGCGCGCACCAGTTGCTTCTCGGCTTCCTCGCGTTGCAGCGCATCCAGCGCGGCCTGCCGCTCCAGGTGCGCCAGCTTCTCGCGCGACCAGTAGAAGTAGATCATGCTGGCCGAGGCAAGCATGCCCACCACCAGGCACATGCGCAGCATGTCGGTGGCCTCTTCGAAGGACTTCGCCGGCTCGTTCAGCACCACCCGGGTGGCCCAGCTACCCATGATGACCCCGAGCGGCACGGCGATCGCGGCCAGGCAGATGAACGGCCAGCGCGTGGGCCGCTCGTTCCACCAGATCACCACGCGGGCAACATCGATCAACAGCCAGATCGACAAGCCGATGAGGTGGCTGTAGACGAAGTTGTGCCACATCGAGCCGCCGGTGCGGAAGCCATAGTTGAGACTGACGGCAATCACGGTGTTCATGCACAGCACGAACACGAGGTCGCGCCCGAGAATCGTGAGGCGCGAGGGAATGGCGGCGGGACAGCGGCCCAGCGATTTCATAGGGACGGAAGCTCCGTACAGGGCAGATGCGTCTTGAAAGGCAAAAGTGGCAGGCGCGCCATGTGCTGGACACGCGCGGACATCGGGCGGCTGCCTGACGGGCTATTGTAAAGGCCGCTCATCGGCTCGGACGGCCGTCGGCCGGCTCGCATGTGCGCTGGGCCACCTTTGCGGCCCCGCCTTCCCCGGCCGGCCTGCCGTGCAGCGCCGCCCACCATTGCCCCGACAGCACAAAGCGCGGAAATGTGATCCACTGCTCGGCCAGGATGCGCCCGGCGATATCGAGCGGGCCGGCAAACGGCTCCGGTCGCTCGGCCTCGAGCCGGTGGCCCCGGCCCTGCAGCATCATCGATACGCCCATGCAGAGCACGCCCAGCCCCACCGCCGGCACGGACAGCGTCAGCACGCCGTAGACCAGCAGCACATTGCCTGCCATGAATATCGGCACGGCCACGATATGCAGCAGCAGGCTGCGCGGGTCGGTGTGATTGCGGGCGTAGCCGCGCCATTGCCAGGCCAGCAGGCCATCAGGGCGCGGGCTCATGGCCGCGGCCCCCGCTGCGTCGCACGGCGGATCGCCAGTCGGCGCACCAGCAGCACGGCGCCGAGCGCGATCAGGATGAGAGGCCAGCCCTCGCGGGTGATATACGCGGGCAGGACGCCGGCGTTGTGCGCCAGGAACAACCCGCCCAGCGCAATAAGGATGATCGGGGCCAGGAGCCCCCTGCCGCTACGGCCTTGTTTCATGTTGCGCTCTCCTCGCAGCCTTGTCGCTCCGCTCGCCATCGCCGGCACGCCGTCTGATGCGGCGCATCACGCCATGTGACGGCACCGAGGTGATCCGCCACGTACTGGACGAACTTTACGCCTGCCCCGCGCGAGACGGAAGCAGCGTGCGACGAACGGGGAGTGAGCGGCGCGAAACGCGAGGATGCGGTGCCACCGGCACCGCCGCATGGCAGCCCGCCGCCGGAATCCCGGCGGCGAATGTGCCCGGAAGAGCATGCCAGCTTGCGCTGGAACAGCGCAAATCAGGCCTCGACCACCTGCCCGCCGGCCGGCTCGGACAAGGCACTGCTGACGGTGTCGCGCGACAAATGCGGCGCGAACATATTGATGAAGGCATGCGCATAGCCGCGCAGGTAGGCACCGCGGCGCACGGCCACGCTGGTGGTATTGGCCTCGAACAGATGGTCGGCCGAGATCCTGACCAGGCCGGCATCCTTGCGCTCGTCATAGGCCATCGAGGCGATGATGCCCACGCCCAGATCCAGTTCCGCGTAGGTCTTGATCACGTCGGCGTCCATGGCGGTCAGCACGATCTCCGGCTGCAGCCCGGCGGCGGCGAACGCGCCGTCGATCTTGCGGCGGCCGGTAAAGCCCGCGTCGTAGGTGATGATCGGAAAGCCGGCGATGTCTTCCAGCGTCGGCTCGGGCAGGCGGGTCAGCGGGTGCTCCGGCGAGACCACCAGCACGTGTTGCCAGCTATAGGCCTCGAACGAAGTCAGCCCGGCCTCGCTGGCCACGGCCTCGGTGGCGATGCCGATATCCGCCTGCCCGGTCAGCAGCAGTTCCACGATATGCGCCGGCGACGCTTCCTGCAGCGCCAGCGTCACATGCGGATAGGCGCGGCGGAAGCTCTGCACTACCTTGGGCAGCGCGTAGCGTGCCTGGGTATGGGTGGTCGCCACGGTCAGGCGGCCGGTATGCCGCCCGGCGAATTCGTCACCGGCCTGGCGCAGGTTCTCGGCCTCGAGCAGCAGGCGCTCCACGATCCGCACGATCTCGCGGCCGGGCTCGGTGAGGCCCGTGAGGCGCTTGCCATAGCGCTCGAAGATCTCGACGCCAAGCTCCTCTTCGAGCTCGCGGATCTGGCGCGATACGCCGGGCTGCGAAGTGTAGAGCGCGTTGGCGACCTCGGTCAGGTTGAACTGGCGGCGCACCGCCTCGCGGATCGAACGCAGTTGCTGGAAGTTCATTGTGCGGCTCCTGCCGGCGCCGCCTTGGGCTGGGCGCGGGCTGATGAATTGGGTTGGACGAAGACGCGCAACTGACGCGGCCGCACGGCGAGCAGTTCGCCCTCGCGGAAGCCCTGGTGGCGGAAGCGCTCCAGCGGCAACGCCACCTCGATCACCTCCTGGTTGTCCTCGCGCTCGAGTTCGAGCTGGGCCACGGGACCGAGCGTGAGCGCACGGCGCAGCGTAACGGCGATGCCGTCGGCGCCCGGCGCATAGCGTTCGAGATCGAGGTCGTGCGGGCGCACGTAGGCCACCGCATCGCCGGCCGTCTCGTGGCCGTTGCCGACCACCGGCAGTATCGCCTCGCCGGTATGCAGCAGGCCGCCGAGCTCGCCGACCTCGAGCCGGCCGTGGAACAGGTTGACGTTGCCAAGAAAGCCGAACACGAACGGCGTAGCCGGATGGTTGTAGACCGCTTCCGGCGTGCCGGCTTGTTCGACGTGGCCGCGGTTCATCAGCACCACCTGGTCGGCCACTTCCAGCGCCTCTTCCTGGTCGTGCGTGACGAACACGCTGGTGACGTGCAGTTCGTCGTGCAGGCGGCGCAGCCAGCGGCGCAGCTCCTTGCGCACCTTGGCGTCGAGCGCGCCGAACGGTTCGTCGAGCAGCAGCACGCGCGGCTCCACCGCCAGCGCGCGGGCCAGCGCGATACGCTGGCGCTGCCCGCCCGAGAGCTGCGGCGGATAACGGTCGGCCAGCCAGTCGAGTTGCACCAGTTCCAGCAGCGAGCGCACCTTCTCGCGGATCTGCGCCTCGCTCGGGCGCTCCGCGCGCGGCTTCACGCGCAGGCCGAAGGCCACGTTCTCGAACACCGTCATGTGCTTGAACAGCGCATAGTGCTGGAACACGAAGCCCACCTGGCGCTGGCGCACATGCTGGTTGGACGCGTCACGGCCCTCGAGCAGGACCTGGCCCGCGTCCGCGCGCTCCAGCCCCGCGATGATGCGCAGCAGCGTGGTCTTGCCGCAGCCCGACGGCCCCAGCAGCGCCGTCAGCTGGCCTTCATCGAAATCGAGCGAGACGTCGTCGAGCGCGACGAAATTCCCGAAGCGCTTCTGCACATTCCTGACCTGGATGCTCATGATGCCTGTCCTTGCAATTTGCCTGCGCCCGGATTCTCCGGCGCAAAGTTCTCGTCGTCGGCGTGCTCGCGGCGCGCCCGGTGTTCCACCAGCGTCTTGATGCCGAGCGTCACCAGGGCCAGCAGCGTCAGCAGCGAGGCCACCGCGAAGGCCGCCGCGAAGTTGTATTCGTTGTAGAGAATCTCCACGTGCAGCGGCATGGTGTTGGTCAGCCCGCGGATATGGCCCGACACCACCGAGACCGCGCCGAACTCGCCCATGGCCCGCGCATTGCACAGGATCACGCCGTACAGCAGGCCCCAGCGGATATTGGGCAGCGTGATGCGACGGAAGGTCTGCCAGCCGGACGCGCCCAGCACGATGGCGGCTTCCTCTTCCTCGCTGCCCTGTGCCTGCATCAGCGGGATCAGCTCGCGCGCGACGAACGGAAAGGTGACGAAGATGGTGGCCAGCACGATGCCCGGCACGGCGAACATGATCTTGATGTCGTGCGCCTCGAGCCATGGTCCCAGCCAGCCCTGCGCGCCGAACAGCAGCACGTAGACCAGGCCCGAGATCACCGGCGACACCGAGAACGGCAGGTCGATCAGCGTGGTCAGCACGCTCTTGCCACGGAACTCGAACTTGGCGATGGCCCAGGCCGCCGACACGCCGAACACCACGTTGAGCGGCACCGCGATGGCGGCCACCAGCAGTGTGAGCTCGATCGCGGCCACGGCATCGGGCTCGACCAGCGAAGCGAAATATGTCTGCACGCCCTTGCGCAGCGCCTCGTAGAAAACCGAAGCCAGCGGCACGAACAGGAACAGCGCGAGGAACAGGACCGCGACCGCGATCAGCGTGTAGCGCACCCACGGCGCTTCCCCGGTGGCATCCGCGAAGCGCGCCGCGGGAGCGGCGCGGCCACCCAGGCCCTTGGTAACGATACCGGCCATCTCAGCTCTCCTTGTCCTGCGCCACGGCGGCGCGCCCTGCCGTGTGGTGGCGGCGCGTCCATGCCTGCAGCAGGTTGATCAACAGCAGCAGCGCGAAGGAGATCACCAGCATCACCACGGCCATTGCGGTGGCGCCGGCGTAATCGTATTGCTCCAGCTTCGAATAAATCATCAGCGGCGCGATCTCGGAGACCATCGGCATATTGCCGGAGATGAACACCACCGAGCCGTATTCGCCGGTGGCCCGCGCGAACGACAGCGCGAAGCCGGTCAGCAGCGCCGGCAGGATGGTCGGCAGGATCACGCGGGCAAAGGTCTGCAGGCGCGTGGCGCCCAGGCTGGCGGCGGCCTCTTCCAGTTCCTGCTCCGCATCTTCCAGCACCGGCTGCACCGTGCGCACCACGAACGGCAAGCCGATGAAGGTCAGCGCCACCACCACGCCCAGCGGCGTGAAGGCGACCTTGATGCCCATCGGCTCCAGGTAGCGGCCGAGCCAGCCATTGCCGGCGTACAACGCGGTCAGCGCGATGCCGGCCACCGCGGTGGGCAAGGCAAACGGCAGGTCCACCAGCGCATCGATCAGGCGCTTGCCGGGAAAGCGGTAGCGCACCAGCACCCACGCCACCACCAGGCCGAACACGGTATTGATGATGGCGGCGATCAGCGAGGCGCCGAAGCTCAGTTGCAGCGAGGCCACCACGCGCGGCGCGCTCACCGCACCCCAGAACGCTTCCCAGCTCATGGTGAAGGTCTTGAGGAAGGTGGCCGACAGCGGGATCAGGACGACCAGCGTCAGGTAGAACAGCGTGAAGCCCAGCGACAGGCCGAAGCCGGGGAGCACGGTAAAGCGCTGCTGGCTGGCCTTGCCTGACGCGCTTTCGCGTGCCTGGGGGGCATCCGGTCTGGCCGGGGGCGGGTTGTCCGCCAGGGAAATCGAGGGTGGCATATCGTCTCGTCAGTGCCGTCTGTGCCGCACCCGCCACCCACGCACAGAGTCCGGAAGACTGGCGGATACGGCGGCCAGGCATCCGGCTAGCGGAATCGGGGGACTACGGGGAGGGCTCTCTTTATGACGCCGGCGCATAACGCACCGGCCTACGAGACAAATTCTGCAGATACGCCCTTATAAACAGAACGAATCTTTACGCATTTTCTTAGACGTTTTAGATATAAGGGAACGTCGAGGACACTTCCACCTCGGCATCCCACGGCCCGGCACGGTCTCCAGCCAGGCCGGCACTGCCGTCGGCCTCGATGCGCTGGATCAGCGTATCGAGCAGGGCGAGGCCTGCCGGCCACTGATCCAGGCCCGAATCGGCGTTGATGTGCCCTAGCATGCCCGCGTCGTGCAGCTCGCTGCCCCACAGCGTGCCCCAGCTGAATGCCGTGCGCTGCTGCATCCAGGGATCGTTGCGGCTGGCCACGAGGATGGTCGGAAACGGCAGCCGGTGCGCGGGAAGCAATCCGGCCACGCCGAA
This sequence comes from Cupriavidus sp. 05N38, assembly GCF_056397345.1. NCBI lineage: Bacteria > Pseudomonadati > Pseudomonadota > Betaproteobacteria > Burkholderiales > Burkholderiaceae > Cupriavidus > Cupriavidus sp. 05N38. The sequence goes on along the minus strand of NZ_JBFTNF010000008.1, from coordinate 35,562 downwards.
TTTGTCCGGATCGGCCGGCGCCACCAGCAAGGCACCGGCAATGCCCTCGGCATCCAGCGCGGCCTGGCGCAGCGTGGCCAGGCAGCCGAAGCTGTGCGCCACCAGGATGGCGCCGCGCGGCGCCACTCGCTGCGCCCGCATGATGCTCTCCGAGACACGCTCGGCCCACAGCGGCAGGCTCGGGCGCGACCAGTCGTGCTGCTCCACGCGCTGCCAGTCCGGGAAACGCTGCTCCCAGCGGCTCTGCCAGTGACCGGGACCGCTGCCGTGCAGGCCGGGTACCGTGAGGATCTGCAAACCCTTCGGCACTTTCAGCCACACCTCGGCGGCGGCTGGTGCGGCCATGCCCGCCGGCCTCTTCGTCCGCGTCATATCGGCTCCTTGCTGAATTCCAGCGGCGCGCGGCCCGGACCGGAACGCGCCACCCCGCCGCCATCCCGCGCGGCATCGCCGGGCGCCGCCCGGTGGTCCGGTTGCACTTCGTGCAGCCGGCGCGCGCTCACCGCCTCGCCGGTAAACACCCCCTGCCCCAGCACGATCCCGGCCGCCTGCAGCCGCTCGGCGTGCTCGGCGTTCTGCAGGCGGCGCCCGATCAGGGTCACGCCGGCGCTGTCGGCACTGGCCTGCAGGCCGGCGAGCTGGCGGTCCGTCCAGCTGCGGCGCATATCGAGCTTGAGCCAGTTGGGCAGTGCGTGCGCCATCAGCGCGCCCGCCTCTGCCGGATCCGATGCCTGCAGGCTCACCGCGAAGCCGTTGCGCCGGTAATTGCCCACCACATGGAGCAGCAGCGGCAGGTCGTCGTTGGCGCTGGCCGGCACCTGGATCACGAAACGATCGATCGGCAGGCCGAGCGATTGCAGCGCGCGCCGGAATGCCGCGCCGTGATCGTCCGCGACCGCCGCCAGCAGCCGGTTGTGCACGTTGAGCACCAGCTTGCGGTCGCCATCCGCCGCGAAATAGTTGATGGCATGCACCAGGCGCGASAGGCGRTCCAGCGAYACCAGYGMSGCRTCGTCGGCMGCCATCGCRAAYAGCTTCCACGCCGCCAGCCCCACGCCGCCACCAGCATAGGTGCGCAGCGTGCCTTCATGCGCCACCACGTCGCGGCTCGACAGGGTGATGAGCGGCTCGAAGGCACTGGTCAGCGAACAGTTGAAGAACTGGCCCTGCACCTGGCCATGCTCGTCACGCCACAACTGGCGATCGCTGCCGGGTTGCCGCGGCAGTCCGTCCAGGTAATGCGCGAGGGCTGCCAGCCCCGCGCCTGCCCCGCCTGTTTCATGCGCGCTTGCCATGGCGAATTCCTTTGCGGACTCCTCTACGTTGTGCCTGCCGTTCCGGACCATGCATCAAAGCTTGGCCAGCGAAACCTCGGTCGCCTTCACCAGCGCAACCACTTCGCTGCCGATGGTGAGGCCGAGATCCTTGACCGAGCGGGTGGTGATGACCGAGGTGACGATGCCGGCCGGCGTCTCGACGTCGACCTCCGAGACCACCGGGCCTTCGATGATGGCGGCGACCTTGCCGCGGAACTGGTTGCGTACGTTGATGGCTTGAATGCTCATGATAGAAGCTCCCTTGCGTGAGTGAAAATGAAGATTGCGTAAAAGATGGTGAGTGGCGCTCGCGGCGGTTTGCTGCCTTCCGCGCACGCCTGGCACGGGTGTTTGATGCACGCCATGCCCTTTGCCTCGATGCCTGCCTTCGTTATTGCCTTTTGTGCTGCCTTTGTGTTGCCTTCGGTGCTGCCTTTTGTGCTGCCCTTTGCGTTGCCTTCGGTGCTGCCTTTCGTGTTCTTCGCTGCCTTGTCTGCTACATGGCGCTAGATCGCCCAGCGCACCGAGTCGGCGGTCCGCGCCACCGACCAGTCGACGGCGGGGCCGGCTTCGTGCTGGCCCTGCGCCTGCCCGTCATCCTGCGCATCGCCTGCGCGCTGCATCACCCGGCGCAGCACCGCGTCCTCCAGATGCGCGAAGGCCGCCGAGCCGCGCTGGCGCGGCCGCGGCAGCGCCACACGCTGGTCCAGCGCGATGCGCCCGTCCTCGATGAGCACCACGCGGTCGGCCAGCGCCACCGCTTCGGACACATCGTGGGTCACCAGCAGCGCGGTGAAGCCATGGCGCTGCCACAGTCCTTCGATCAGGCCTTGCATCTCGATGCGCGTCAGCGCGTCGAGCGCGCCCAGCGGCTCGTCCAGCAACAGCAGGCGCGGGTGATGGACCAGCGCGCGCGCCAGGGCCACGCGCTGGCGCTGCCCGCCCGACAACCGTGCCGGCCATTCGCCGGCGCGTTCGGCCAGGCCAACCTGCCCCAGCACACGAGCCGCATCGGCACGGCGCGCGCGCGGCAAGCCCAGCGCCACGTTGTCCAGTACCTTCTTCCAGGGCAGCAGGCGCGCGTCCTGGAACATCACCCGCACCGCGTCCTGCTGCGCGCGGCCCGGCGTGTCGCCGAGCCTCACCGCGCCGCCGTCGCTGTCCTCCAGGCCGGCAACCAGCCGCAGCAAGGTGCTCTTGCCGCAGCCGCTGCGGCCAACGATGGCCAGGAACTCGCCCGGCGCGGCGTGCAGGTCGATGCCGTGCAGCACCTCGCGCCCGCCGTAGCGCTTGACTACCTGCTGCACATGCAGCGCCAGGCCCTTGCCAGGCTCGCCGGCAGGTGGCACCTCCGCCAGCGCCGCCTGTTCGATCGGATTGCTTTGCATATCGTGTTCTCCTTGGCCGGTGGCGCTCAGTGCGCCTGGTAGCCGGGATGCCAGCGCAGCCAGAAACGCTCCAGCCCGCGCGACAGCAGGTCCGCCAGCTTGCCCAGCAAGGCGTAGAGCAGGATGCCCACCAGCACCACGTCGGTCTGCAGGAATTCGCGCGCGTTCATCGTCATGTAGCCGATGCCCGATTGCGCGGAGATGGTCTCCGCCACGATCAGGATCACCCACATCAGGCCGAGCGAGAAACGCACGCCCACCAGGATGTTGGGCAAGGCGCCCGGCAGGATCACCTCGCGGTACAGCCGCCAGCCCGACAATCCATAGCTGCGCGCCATCTCGATCAGCCCCGGGTCCACCGCGCGGATGCCGTGGTAGGTGTTGAGGTAGATCGGGAAGAACACACCCAGCGAGACCAGGAACAGCTTGGCGGTCTCGTCGATGCCGAACCACAGGATCACCAGCGGAATCAGCGCCAGCGTCGGAATGTTGCGCACCATCTGCAAGGTGCTGTCGAGCAGCGTCGCGGCCGGGCGGAAGGTGCCCGTGAGCAGGCCCAGCGCCAGCCCGAAGCCGCCGCCGATGGCAAAGCCGAGCACGGCGCGCCAGCTGCTGACCCACACATGGCGCCACAGCTCGCCCGTCACCGCCAGGCCCCACGCGGCCTTCAGCACGTCGAGCGGCGCCGGCAGGATGCGGCTCGACAGCCAGCCGCCCTGCGAGGCGATCTGCCATGCCAGCACCAGCAGCACCGGCACCACCCAGGGCGCGGCCGAGCCGGCGGCCTGGTTCAGCCACGCGGCGCGGCGCGGCGGGAGAGTCAAGGGAGCGGTCATGGCATGCCCCCTCAGCTCTGCGACGCACGCGGCACGATGCCGGTCGCCATCACTTCGCCGAACGGGCCGGACAACACCTTGCCCGGCAGCTTGTCGCGCACCGAGCGCGGCAGCAGCGGGAAGACCAGTTCGGCGAAGCGGTACGCCTCTTCCAGGTGCGGGTAGCCGGACAGCACGAAGGTGTCGATGCCCAGCTCGGCGTACTCCTGCATGCGCGCCGCCACGGTCTGCGGGTCGCCCACCAGCGCCGTGCCGGCGCCGCCGCGCACCAGTCCCACGCCAGCCCACAGGTTGGGGCTGATCTCCAGTTCCGCGCGCGAGCGCTTGCCGCCGCCGGCATGCAGCGCGGCCATGCGGCGCTGCCCTTCCGAATCCATCCGGGCGAAGTCCGCCTGCGCGCGCGCCACGGTGTCGTCGTCGAGGTGGCTGATCAGTTCGTCGGCCGCGGCCCAGGCCGCGGCGTCGGTCTCGCGCACGATCACGTGCAGGCGGATGCCGAACTTCACGGTGCGTCCGTGGCGCGCCGCGCGCTCGCGCACGTCGGCCAGCTTCTGCGCCACGTCCTGTGGCGGTTCGCCCCAGGTCAGGTAGGTGTCTACCTGCTCGCCGGCGAGCTCGTGCGCCGCGGCCGACGAGCCGCCGAAGTACACCGGCGGATGCGGCCGCTGCAGCGGCGGATACAGAACCTTGGCCCCCTTGACCTTGAGGTGCTTGCCCTCGAAATCCAGCTCGGCGCTTTCATGGCTGGCGGCCAGCACCTCGCGCCAGATGCGGATGAACTCGGCCGAGGCTTCATAACGTTCGGCATGATCGAGGAACAGGCCATCGCCTTCCAGTTCCGACGCATTGCCGCCGGTCACCAGATTCACCAGCAGCCGTCCGCCGGACAGGCGGTCGAACGTGGCCGCCATGCGCGCGGCCAGCGTCGGTGCCATCAGGCCGGGACGCACCGCCACCAGGAAGCGCAGCCTGCGCGTGACCGCGGCCAGCATGGCAGCCGCCACCCACGGGTCCTCGCACGAGCGGCCGGTAGGAATCAGCACGCCCTCGTAGCCGAGGTTGTCGGCAGCGGTGGCGATCTGCTTCAGGTAGTCGAAATTGACCTCGCGCGCCCCTTCCGAGGTTCCGAGATAGCGGCTGTCGCCGTGCGTGGGGATAAACCAGAAAACCTGCATGTCTTCACCTCTTGTGCTTGTCGTGCTTGTCGTGCTTGTCGCGCTTGTCGTGTCGCTTCTTGTCGCTTCCCGGCGGTGCTTCGCGACCAGCCGTTCGCAGCGACCGCCTCGCGGAGTCGCGTGTGCGGGCGGCGGCCGCGTTCGCGCTCAGTGCTGAGCCTGCCAGGCAGCGTCCGCTACCTTGACCGGCCTGGGAATCAGCTTGAGCGTGTAGAACACGTCGGCAATGCGCTGCTGCTCGCCCAGCACCGCCGGCGTCACGGCGCGGGCGCCGTACGAGAAGCGGGACACCGCAAGCGCCACCACGGCCGGGTCCAGACCGAGCTGCGGACCCAGCACGGCCACCGCCTCCTTCTGGTTCTTCTCGGCCCAGGCGCCCAGCGCGGCCAGTTCATCGAGGACGAGCTTGACCACGTCAGGCCTGCTTTGCGCGTACTGGCGCGACGCCAGGTAGAACTGGTGGTTGCTGACCACATCCTTGCCGTCGGCACCGCGGCCATCGGCCAGCACGCGCGCGTCGAGCTGCTTCTCGGCGGCAGCCAGGAACGGGTCCCAGATCACCCACGCATCGACCGCGCCGCGCTCGAAGGCCGCGCGCGCGTCGGCCGGGGCCAGGTAGACGGGCTGGATCTCGCTGTATTGCACCCCTGCCTTCTCCAGCAGGCGCACCAGCAGGTAGTGCACGTTCGAGCCCTTGTTCAGCGCCACGCGCTTGCCGCGCAGGTCGGCCACCGACTTGAGCGCGGAGCCCTTCGGCACCACGATGGCCTCGGCCGTCGGCGCCGGCGGCTCGTTGCCGATATAGGCCAGTTGCGCGCCGGCCGCCTGCGCGAAGATCGGCGGGGCTTCGCCCACGGTGCCGAAATCGATCGCGCCCACGTTCAGGCCTTCGAGCAGCTGCGGCCCGGCCGGGAACTCGGTCCACTTGACCGTGATGCCCTGCGGCGCGAGGCGCTTCTCCAGCGTGCCGCGCGCCTTGAGCAGGGTCAGCGTGCCGTACTKTTGGTAGCCGATGCGCAACACCTTGCTGGCGTTGTCCTGCGCCTGCGCACGGCCGGGCAGCAGCGCGTAGGCAAGCCCGGTGGCGGCGACCAGCGCGGCCAGCAGCAGGCGGCGCTTGAGCGCGGTGCCGGCAGCCGGCGTCTGGTGTTTATCGGAAAGCGTGGAGACTGGTGCGGTCATGTCGATCTTCCTGAGTGACGTTGTGTTCTGGCGTGGCGGACGTGTGCCCGCCTGCCGGCCCGTCGGCGGGCGGCATCGCGATCACGAAGCGGGCAAGTGTGCGGGGCGGCGGCGGCGCCGCCCGCTTCAACTCAGGCGGAACATCGCTCGGCCAGTGCGGGGCGCGGGGCCGGGCGCGAGAATGCCGCTGGCGCGACGGCAGCCGCGGCAGCACCGGGCAACAGGTCCAGCGGCACTTCGATGCGTGCATGGGCCAGCGCCTCGCGCAGGCGCAGCACGCCCTCGGCCAGGCGCGCCTCCAGGGCGGGATCGAGGCTCAGGCCGTGCGTCTCGGAGAAAACGATCTGCTGGTCCACGGCGAAGATGCCGGGCAGGATATGGCGCGCTCCAAGCGCGGACAGCACCGGGCGCAGCGCGTAGTCGATGGCCAGCGTATGGGCCAGGCTGCCGCCGGTGGCAATCGGCAGCACCACCTTGTCGCGCAGCCCGGATTGCGGCAGCAGGTCCAGGAAGGTCTTGAGCAAGCCACTGTAGGCAGCCTTGTAGACCGGCGTGGCGAGAATCACCACCTGGGCGTCCGCCACCGCGCGGGTAGCCGCGGCAATGTCGGGATCGTCCACCCTGGCCGCCAGCAGCGCGGCGGGCGGAAGCTCCCGCAGGGCCAGGTGGCTGGTGCGCTCGCCAGCGGCTTCGAGCACGCCGCGCAGATGCGTCAGCAGGCGTGCGGAACGCGACGGGGCGGACGGGCTGCCGGACAGGGTCAGGATGGACATCGGGCTTCCTTCTTGGCTGGTTGGCGCGGCGGACGCGGCTCGCGCCACGCCCGCGCCGCTGTTTATTTCTTGCCGGGCTGGTAGACCTGGTCGAACGAGCCACCGTCGGCGAAGTGCGCCTTCTGCGCCTTCTGCCAGCCGCCGAACGCTTCGTCGATGGTGAACAGCTTGACCTTGGGGAAGTTGGCCGCGTACTTCGCCGCAACCTTCTCGGAGATCGGGCGATAGTAGTTCTTGGCCGCGATTTCCTGGCCTTCGTCGGTGTACAGGAACTGCAGGTAAGCCTCGGCCACCTTGCGCGTGCCCTTCTTGTCCACCACCTTGTCGACCACCGCGACCGGCGGCTCGGCCAGGATCGAGACGGAGGGAGCGACGATGTCGAACTTGTCCGGCCCCAGTTCCTTGATGGCCAGGATCGCCTCGTTCTCCCACGCGATCAGCACGTCGCCCAGGCCGCGCTCGACGAAGGTCGTGGTGGCGCCGCGCGCGCCGGAATCGAGCACCGGCACGTTCTTGAGCAGCGCGCCCACGAATTCCTTCGCCTTCTGTTCATTGCCGCCCGGCTGGCGCAGCGCGTAGCCCCATGCGGCCAGGTAGTTCCAGCGCGCGCCGCCCGAGGTCTTCGGGTTGGGCGTGATCACCTGCACGCCGGGCTTGACCAGGTCGTTCCAGTCCTTGATGCCCTTGGGGTTGCCCTTGCGCACCAGGAACACGATGGTGGAGGTATAGGGCGAGGCATTGTGCGGCAGGCGTTTTTGCCAGTCCGGCTTGAGCAGGCCCTTCTCGGCGATGGCGTCGATGTCATAGCCCAGCGCCAGCGTCACCACGTCGGCATCCAGGCCGTCGATCACGGAGCGCGCCTGCTTGCCCGAGCCGCCATGCGACTGGCGGATGGTCAGCGCATCGCCACCCTTGGCCTTCCAGGCCTTGGCGAAGGCGGCATTGACGTCCACGTACAGTTCCCGCGTGGGGTCGTACGAGACATTGAGCAGATTGGTGTTGGCCCAGGCGGTCTGGGTGGAACCGATCACGGCGAGTGCCGCGAATCCGATGGCCAGCTTGCGAATCATGTGTCTTGCTCCCGTCATCTGTCGTGAAATGGCGCGCTTGCGCCTCGTTTCATGGCCCTCCTTGTGTGGGAAGGCTTGTGTCAGGGAAGAAGACTACCGACCGGTCTATCTGAAAGGAACGAATGGTTTCGCCGATCCTTGCACGTTTTCCGCATAAGATTTGGCGGAAATATGGACATGCACGGCAGGCCATGCGCGCGCTGCGATGAGCCGGGGTTGAGCGTGACGCGATGCGTGCCGCTGTCGCGCATTTCACCGAACACGGCCAGCAAGCCGCGCCGCACGGAGCGATAACCGAGGGAAACTTGCCGCCGCACGACTGGACATCGCAACAGTCCTGCGCGACATCCTGTGGCGCGCGAACGGAATCCGGGGAACCGGCGGGCCAGGCACCGGCACCACCGGAACATCCGCGGCCGGGCCCTGGATCCTTGGGCAACGCCTTCTGTCTGCGCGTCGGCGCACAGAAAAAAGCCCGCCCCACTTGCGTGGCGCGGGCCAAGTTTCCGTATTTGGAAACGGGTAGACAAGTCATGAAGAGCGCCCCCGCATCTCCATGACAGAAACCATCTTAGCGGGCCCGCATGCCGCGGCACTTGACCCATGTCAAACGCGCGACAGGAGCAGAAAATTCTGTCGTGACGGCGCCCCCGGTGCGACCGCCGCGATGGCAGCGGCGACAGCCCCTACAGCGCCTCTGGCACGCCCGGCTCGGCCTCGAGCGGCGCGGGCGGCGCACCGGGCGGTGCCTTGTAGCGGTTGTAGCTCCACAGGTATTGCTGCGGGAAGCGCCGGATCAATGCTTCCATCGCCGCATTCAGCAAGGCCGCCTGCGCCGGCGCATCGGGCGGCAGCGGTTCGGGCAGCCGCACATAGTGCATGCGCCAGCCGCGCCCGTTCGGCAGCCGCTCACCCGCCGCAAGAACGATCGGCACGCCGGTCTGCGCGGCCAGCTTGCCCGGCAGCGTCATGGTATAGGCCATGCGGCCGAAGAACGGCACCCACACCCCGTCGCCGAAGCTCGGCGCCTGGTCCGGCAGCAGCCCGACCGCATTGCCCTGGCGCAGCGCCCGCACGAAGGCGCGCACGCCCTGCGAGGTCGCCGGCACCACCTGCAGGCCCGACATGCCGCGCGCCGCGTCGAGCAGCGGCGCGAGGATGTCCTTGCGCGGCGGGCGGAACATGACGGTGAGGGGCAGCCGCTGCGCGGTATAGCGCGCGGTAATCTCGAAGCAGCCCAGGTGCGGTGTCAGGAAGAAAATGCCACGGCCGTCATCGATGGCGCCCTGCACCACGTGCCAGTCGTCCGTGACCACCTGCGCCACGCTTTGCCGGGTGCGAAACCAGACCCGCGGCAACTCCATGATCATGGCGCCCGATTCGCCGGCGGCGCGGCGCGCAAATGCGGCATCCGGGTAGCCCGCGATCGCGGCGTTGGCGCGCAGGCGCTCGCGGTACTGGCCCGGGACGGCGTAGGCAAGCCGCCCCAGCACGCGGCCGGTGCCTTGCAGCAGCGGCAGCGGCAATGCGGCAATCAGCCGGAACAAGACGGGCAGCGCACCTGCCCCATGCCGAAAATGGTCATCCATCTTTGTATCAGTTCATCGGTGCGTGGCCTGGCGCCACGCGCATTCATGCTTTGCTGCGTTGGTTCGGTTCGGGAAAACGTGCCGCGCCGCTCAGGGCGCCACGATTTCGATGCTGTCGACCCGCGCCGGATCGAACGCCATGTAGCCCGCGATCTGCGCCATGGCCGCGTAGGGGTGCTCGTAAGTCCACACAGCATTGATGCCGCGCTGGCCGGCCGCGGGAATGCTGTAGTAGCTGCATTCGCCCTTGTACGGGCAGTACGTGGCATGGTCGCTGCGCTGCAGGCGGGACAGGTCGACATCCGTGCGCGACACGTACTGCACCGCGGCGTAGGCGGCCTCGCGCAGCGTCAGCGCCGCGAGCGTATCGGCCACCACCACGCCGCCGGCCTTGACGACGACGCGCCGGGGATTTGGCTCGATCGTGATCGGGTGATCGGGGCCGGGAATCTTGATTGGCTTGGTGTTCATCCTGGCGGTCTCCGGTGTGTGGCTGGCGCAATGCCCGCAATGTTACTTCGATGCCGGAAACGGCGCAGGCCGAGGGCGCCCGGCCAGCCTCCCGGACCACGCCAGGAAACATATTCGCCACTTTTGCGGCGAGCCGGGCGCCTTGCCTCAGCGCGTCGCCACGATGAAGAAGCGCGGGAACGGCAGCAGCACGGAGCCGTCGGCCAGCGCCGGATAGGCGCGCGCCACCTCGGCCGTGTAGCGCTCGAGATAGGCGCCGCGCTCGGCCTCGTCGAGCGGGTCGATGAACGGGCGCAGCCCGGTGCCCTTGAACCATTCCACAATGGCCGCCGGGCCGCCTTCCAGCGCGTGGTGGTAAGTGGTCTGCCACACGTCGACCGTGCTGCAGTGTGCGCGCAGCAAGGCGTAGTACCAGGCCGGACGAGCCAGCGTCGTGCGTGCCTGCGCGGCGGCGGCGAGCTTGCCAGCCCACGGGCCGTCCGCGGCGACCTCGCGCATCAGCCGGTGGGCGGGGGTGTCTAGGGTATCGGGCACCTGGATCGCCAGGCTGCCGCCGGGCGCGAGCTTGGCGGCCAGCGCGGGCAGCAGGCGGTCGTGCTCGGGCAGCCACTGCAGCACGGCGTTGGCGAGGATCAGGTCGTACGGGCCCGGGTTATCCCAGGACTCGATGCCGGCGACTTCGAACTCCAGGTCCGGCAGGCGCTTGCGCGCGGCCTCGATCATGTCGGGCGAGCTGTCGAGGCCGGCCACGCTGGCGCCCGGGAAGCAGGCTGCCAGGACCTCGGTCGAATTGCCGGGGCCGCAGCCGATGTCCACCGCGCGGCGCGGCTCGCGCCCCGGCACGGCGGCCAGCAGGTCGCGTACCGGGCGGGTGCGTTCATTCTCGAATTTCACGTATTGCTTGGCTGACCAGGTCATTGCTGCTCCTTTGCAGGATCGGGGCCAGTGTCCGGTTCTGGTGTCCGGCTCTGGCGTTTTGGTGTTCGGTTGTTCAGTCCGGGCGGTCCGGGCGGTCCGGCGGGTTCGCGGCCGGCCCGCACGCCGAGGCCGGCAGGCGCGGCTCGCGCAAGGCCGCCCTGCCCCTGGCGGTCAGGTGCACGATGGCCTGCGCGCGCGGCAGGCCCGGGCGCAGGTCGAGCCCCACCAGGCCGGCCGCGGTGGCGTCTTCCCACGCGCTCAGCCGCGGACAGGATGTGCGCCAGGCGTCCATGGTGTCCTCGAAGGTGCGGGGGCCGGCCTCCACCCACGCGAGGAATTCCAGCAGATTGCCGGACCAGGCTGGCGCGACGACGCTTTCGCCCGGGTTGCTGTCTTGTTCCATCGCTGCGCTCCGCCGTCTCGCCTGACACGCCGACAGCATAGGCGCGAACTGCTATGATTTCCAATGCATCTTTAGTACAAACCCCATACCTTGAGAGTATTGCAATGATCGAACTGCGCCGGCTGCGGGCCTTCGTCGTCCTTGCCGAGGAAGGGCATGTCACCCGGGCCGCCGAGCGCCTGGGCATGCAGCAGCCGCCGCTGACACGCCTGCTGCGCGGGCTGGAGGAGGAACTGGGCGTGGTGCTGATGCGCCGCCTGCCGCGCGGCGTGCGGCCCACCGAGGCCGGGCTGGCGCTGCTGGAGGAAGCGCGCGCGGTGCTGGCACGCGCCGCGGGCGTGGCGGACGCGGTGCGCCGCGCGGCGGCCGGCGAACAGGGCCGGCTGGCGGTCGGCTTCACCAGCTCGGCCGCCCTGCATCCCTTCGTGCCCGCCGCGCTGCGCCGCTTCCGGGAGGCCGTGCCAGGCGTGGCCGTGACGCTGGAAGAAGCCGGCACCAGCGAACTGGTCGACGCGCTCCTGCATGAGCGGCTCGACGCGGCTTTCGTGCGCTCGCCGGTCGGCAGTACCGCCGGCCTGCTGCTCGACGCGGTGCTGGAGGAGCCGATGCTGGCCGCACTGCCCGCGGCGCATCCGCTCGCGGCGGATGCCACGCCGCTCCCGCTTGCGGCCCTCGCGCACGAGCCTTTCATCCTCTATCGCCGTCCGGCCGGACCCGGCTTGTACGACGCCATCCTGGGCGCATGCCGCGAAGCCGGCTTCAGCCCGCTGGTAGCGCAGGAAGCGCCGCGCCTGCCGGCCACGCTGAGCCTGGTCGCGGCGGGCCTCGGCGTGTCGGTGGTGCCGGCGTCGATGCGGCGGCTGGGCGGCGAGGACATTGTCTATCGCGCGCTGGCGGATCACCCGCCGCTGAGCGCGCCCCTGCACCTGGCCATGCGTGACGACGGCCTCTGCGCCGCGGCCGCGCGATTCCGCGCACTGGTGCGCGACATCGCCGGCGCGCAATGCGGCGACGACCCCAGGCCGCTCCCCCGCGCGGCGCCCAAACCCGGCATAATCGGCTGAAACTCCAGCGCGGGCCGACGCGATCATGAACCACCGGGTCATTCTCATCTGCGTCATCGGCGCGGCCGCCGCGGCCGCCCTGGTTGCCAGCGCCGCTCGTGCCGCGGATCCGCCCGCACCTGCCGGCACAATCGCCACTGCGCCCGGCTGACACGCCGGCGAGCGGGCCGCGCAGGCCTGAAGCGGAACAGCCGGCCCTGGTCATCGAGCAGCGCCCGCTGCCGCCGCAGCAACTGTTCCCGCCCACCTACGAAGAAGCCATGACCGCGCTCGTGCGCGCGCTCGACATCGATGCGCTGCTGGCTTCCGGGCTGAAACTGGCCTTTGCAAAGCTCCCCGCGAAGATCGGCCCGATACCGAAGGAGCGCTACGTGGAATGCACGCGCACCAAGCTTTCCGCGCAGATCATCGAGACCGCCGTCAGGCCCGCGCTCGATGCGGAGATCGGCGATGCCGACCTGGCGACCAGCCTGGCACGCCTGCTCAACTCGCCGGTCGGGCAGAAGACCAGGCAGGCCGCACTGGCGGGCCTGGCACTGCGCGACGCGGGCATCACGGGTGCGGACGCGCTCGAATTCAATCGGTATATGGAGAACGCCGCCCTGAAAGCCTTCCTGGAAAACGGCGGGCTGCGCCGCGTGAAGAATGCCGTTTCCCGGACGCTGGATGCGGAGGGCAAGCGCGCGGCCAACGCTTGCGCCAGGGAACTGGTGCCCTTGTACCGGCTGCGCAACGAGCGCTCGGCGTGAATGGTCGCGGCGGCCGAATGTCGCGGCGGGCAGAGGCACGCGCCGGCGGGCGGCCTCGTGAAATACCGTTACAGTTGTATCCCCCCCTGGGCTCGCGGCAGGACTAAAGTCAGGTCACGGCTATTGCATGACGAGGACAAAAAATGAAGCAAGGTTTCTGCTACGCGCTGGGTATCGGAGCGCTGGCCTGGGCGGTCTCCCAGCCTGCGCTGGCACGTGTCGATGTCGACCTGAACATCGGCGTGCCCGCGCCGGTGGTCGTGGCGCCGGCACCGGTCTATGTCCCGGCGCCGGTCTATGCGCCGCCCCCGGCCCCGGTCTACGGGCCGCCTCCGGGCTACGGGCCGCCGCCCGGCTATGGTCCGCCTCCGGCCGTGGCCTACCCGGCGCCGCCGGTGGTCTATGGACCGGCACCCGTGGTGGTCGCGCCGGGGCCCGCGATCGTGATCGGCTGGCACGGCGACAGGTACTGGGACGGTGGCCGCTGGTGGGCGCGCCGCGACTGGTACGCGTATCACCATCAGCACGGGTACCATCGCTGAGCGGGCCGCGCTGCTGTTGCGCTGTTGCGCTGTCACGACATCGGCACCTGGCCCAGGCAGCAAATCGTTAGTTCTTATTACAAAGAAAAACCGCCCCATGCAGGGCGGTTTTTCTGTTTGGGCAACACCTTGCCTCAAGGGATGCGGCCGCCAGGCGGCCGGCACCCTTGCCGGCATCCCGGACCTCACTCCACCTTGGCGGCGCCGAGGGTGAACTCACCATCGCGGTAGTCCACCGGCACCACGTCCTTGGCGGCAAACCGGCCTTCCAGGATGGCGCGCGCCACCGGATTCTCGATCTGCTGCTGGATCGCGCGCTTGAGCGGACGCGCGCCGAACACCGGGTCGTAGCCTGCGCTGGCGATCTTGGCGACCGCCGCCTCGCTGACTTCGAGCGCCATGTCCATGCGTGCCAGCCGTGCCCGCAGCCGTTCGAGCTGGATGCGTGCGATCGACTCGATATGCTGCTGGTCGAGCGAGTGGAACACCACCACCTCGTCGATCCGGTTGAGGAACTCGGGGCGGAAATGGGTCTTCACTTCCTGCCATACCGCGCCCTTGACCGCCTCGTGCGGCTCGCCGGACATCGCCTGGATGATCTGCGAACCGAGGTTCGAGGTCATCACGATCACGGTGTTCTTGAAGTCCACCGTGCGGCCCTGCCCGTCGGTCAGGCGGCCGTCGTCCAGCACCTGCAGCAGCACGTTGAAGACGTCCGGGTGGGCCTTCTCGACTTCGTCGAGCAGCACCACGCTGTACGGCTTGCGGCGCACCGCCTCGGTCAGGTAGCCGCCCTCTTCGTAGCCCACGTATCCCGGCGGCGCGCCGATCAGCCGGCTCACGCTGTGCTTCTCCATGAATTCGCTCATGTCGATGCGGATCAGGTGGTCCTGCGAATCGAACAGGAACTCCGCCAGCGCCTTGCACAGCTCGGTCTTGCCCACGCCGGTGGGGCCGAGGAACAGGAACGAGCCATAGGGCTTGTTCTCGTCGGCCAGGCCGGCACGCGAGCGGCGGATGGCGTCGGACACCAGGCGCACGGCCTCGTCCTGCCCCACCACGCGGCGGTGCAGGTAGTCCTCCATCTTGATCAGCTTCTCGCGCTCGCCCTGCATCATGCGCGAGACCGGGATGCCGGTCGCGCGGCTGACCACCTCGGCGATTTCCTCGGCGCCGACCTGCGTGCGCAGCAGCTTGTTGGGCTGCTTCTGCTCGCTGGCTTCGGCCACCGTGGCGGCCTTGAGCTTGCCTTCGAGCTCGGGCAGCTTGCCGTACTGCAGCTCGGCCACCTTGTCGAGCTTGCCTTCGCGCTGCAGGCGCGTGATCTCCAGGCGGATCTTGTCGATCTCTTCCTTGAGCGCGGCCGCGCCCTGGGCGGCACCCTTCTCGGCCTTCCAGATTTCCTCGAGATCGGCGTACTCCTTCTCCAGGCGCGTGATTTCCTGCTCGATCAGCTCGAGCCGCTTCTTCGAGGCCTCGTCGGTCTCCCGCTTGACGGCCTCGCGCTCGATCTTGAGCTGGATGGTGCGGCGCTCGAGCTTGTCCATCACCTCGGGCTTGGAGTCGATCTCCATCTTGATGCGCGCGCCGGCCTCGTCGATCAGGTCGATGGCCTTGTCCGGCAGGAAGCGGTCGGTGATGTAGCGGTGCGACAGCTCCGCCGCGGCGACGATGGCCGGGTCGGTGATCTCCACGCCGTGGTGCAGTTCGTACTTCTCCTGCAGCCCGCGCAGGATGGCGATGGTGGCCTCCACGCTCGGCTCGTCGACCAGCACCTTCTGGAAGCGGCGCTCCAGCGCGGCGTCCTTTTCGATGTACTTGCGATACTCGTCCAGCGTGGTGGCGCCGATGCAGTGCAGCTCGCCGCGCGCCAGCGCGGGCTTGAGCATATTGCCGGCGTCGATGGCGCCCTCGGCCTTGCCCGCGCCCACCATGGTATGGATCTCATCGATGAAGACGATGGTCTGGCCTTCGTCCTTGGCGATGTCCGACAGCACGGCCTTGAGGCGTTCCTCGAACTCGCCGCGGTACTTGGCGCCGGCCAGCAGGCCGGCCATGTCGAGCACCAGCACGCGCTTGTTCTTCAGGCTCTCGGGCACTTCGCCGTTGACGATGCGCTGGGCCAGGCCTTCCACGATGGCGGTCTTGCCCACGCCCGGCTCGCCGATCAGCACGGGATTGTTCTTGGTGCGGCGCTGCAGGATCTGGATGGCGCGGCGGATCTCGTCGTCGCGGCCGATGACCGGGTCGAGCTTGCCGATGCGGGCACGCTCGGTGAGGTCCACGGTGTACTTCTTGAGCGCTTCGCGCTGGGTTTCCGCATCGGCGCTGTTGACGGCATCGCCGCCGCGCACGGTCTCGATGGCGGATTCCAGCGACTTGCGCGACAGGCCGTTCTCGCGCGCGACGCGGCCGGCCTCGCCCTTGTCGTCGGCCACGGCGAGCAGGAACAGTTCGCTGGCGATGAACTGGTCGCCGCGCTTGATGGCTTCCTTCTCGGTCGCATTGAACAGCGCGTTGAGTTCGCGCCCAACCTGGACTTCGCTGTTGCCCTGGATCTGCGGCAGGCGCTTGATGGCGGCGTCGAGCGCGGTGGTCAGGCCATTCACGTTGACCCCGGCGCGCGCCAGCAGGCCGCGCGCGGCACCGTCATTCTGCGCCAGCAGGGCGCRCAAGACGTGCAGCGGATCGATGTATTGGTTGTCGTTGCCGATGGCCAGGCTTTGCGCATCTGCCAGCGCTTCCTGGAATCGGGTAGTCAGTTTGTCTAGTCGCATTTAGGATGCCCTCTTTCTCGGATGCGTGTCCTGATGCGGGAGGCGGGGCGGATGCGCCCCGGCCTGCCGATCCCCCTGGGGTCCGGACACTGGATGTCTTTCCGAAAGATAAGGCTCRGCGCCGACTTTTCAAGGGCCGGCGGCCCGTTTTTGGGGCACCGGGGTGTGGCGCGGGAGATACTCCGTCGCGCGTGCCCGGAGGGCCTCCTCAGGCTGCGACCGGCGCCCGCTTGTCCTCCAGGTTGCGCACCAGCACCAGCGCTTCGCCGGCCAGCACCACGCGACCGTCGTCGCCCGAGATCACAGTGGCCAGGTTGACCAGATCCTTGTCGCCGCGCAGGCGCACGATGCGCACCGAGGCGGTCAGCTGCTCGCCCAGCCGCGCCGGCGAGCGCAGCCGCAGCGACTGCTTCATCCAGCCGGTGCCCCGGCCCGGCAGGCGGGTGCCAAGCAGGTCGGAGAACATCCCGGCCAGCAATGGCAGCGGCACGATGGCGCCGCCGAAGCCCCGGCTGCGGGCAAACACCGGATCGGTGTAGAAGCGATTGCCGTCGTCGGTCAGGGATACGTACTCGTCGATATCCGCGGCACTGAAGGTACGTATCGCCGACGCCTCCTGGCCCATGCTGAGATGGTAGAGCGTGCCGTCGCCGGCGACGGCGGACTGTACGGCATCGTCCCCATCATGGCGCTGGGCCTCGGCCAGCGCGGCGGCCGTGGCGTCGACCAGCAGGACGGCGTCGCCCTGTGCCGTAACCTGCTCATCGGACTCGGGCGTGCGCGCACGCCCGCGCTGCACGCAGCGGATCTCGGTATCCAGGGCAATCCGGTCGCGCCCCGGCGTGTCGTCGAGCACCAGCACGGCCGCCACGCCGTCGCCGACGAAGGTGGGCCGCGGGAACATCAGCGTCTGCCCGATCGGCAGCACGGGACGCGGGTTGCTGCGCCGCATCTGGGCGCACAGCAACGAGAACAGCAGCATGCCGTGCGCCACCGTGGCGCCGAAATGCGTGGTGCTGGCGAACGCCGGGTCGCAGTGGATGGGATTGTCGTCGCGCGAGAGCCGGGCGAAGCGATCGAAGTCCTCCTGCGTCAGGATGCGCGGGCTGGATGCCTTCATCAGTTGGGTACCTCTACGGTGCCGCCGGTGACCGTGATCCGGTCGGCATTGGCCGGGACGGCGGCGAACGGCGGCAGATTGGTGGGCAGGATGGTGGGCGCGGGAGAGAGGGTGCCGCCACGCGCGACGGTGCGCACGACCTGCGACGGCGGCAGCGCAGTGCCGGCGGTGAGGTTGGCGTACACCGCATCCAGCGCACGGTTCAGGTAGACGTGCAGCGGGATGAAGCGGTTGTCATAGCCGGCCACCGCGCCGATGAAGCTATCGAAGTGCTGGCCGTTGGTCACCTCGATATAGGACAGCTTGCTGGCGCCGCCCTCCTGCAGGTTGTTGTAGCCAAGGTAGGGCCGCGAGGTGTGGTTGACCGGCAGCAAGGCGTCACTGCGGCCATGCACGATGATGGCCGGCTTGCCGTGCAGGTTGCCCGAGCGCAGCGTCTGCGCCAGGCCCGCCTGCAGCGCCTGGGACTGGGCATCGGCGCCGCTGAGCAGCCCGCGCAGGCAGCGCGCGCCGTCGAGGTTGGCGTCGGCCACGCCGTTGCCGGGCGACTTGGAATAGATG
The DNA here is from genome assembly GCF_056397345.1 of Cupriavidus sp. 05N38. Taxonomy (NCBI): domain Bacteria; kingdom Pseudomonadati; phylum Pseudomonadota; class Betaproteobacteria; order Burkholderiales; family Burkholderiaceae; genus Cupriavidus; species Cupriavidus sp. 05N38. The sequence goes on along the minus strand of NZ_JBFTNF010000008.1, from coordinate 17,628 downwards.
TCGCGCAGCGGGCCGCCCGGGTTGTTGTCGTTGATCAGTTGCACGCCGGCCGCGGGTGGCACGCCGTTGCCGGTCGCGTACAGGATATTGAGCACCTCGGGCGCGATGACCGCCGGCGTCAGCACCGCCGTGCCGGTGGCGGCGAAGCTCAAGCCGCACAGGCGGTCCGTCACGCTGGCCCGCGCAAGCGCATTGGCGAAGGTCACCGAAACCGCATTGGCCACTTCGAACAGGGCCAGCGAGGGATGGAGCACGTCCGACTCGGCCTCCCAGCCCGCGTCGTGCAGCGCCTGCAGCGCGTTGGCGGCCTGGGTGGCGGTGTCGGGGCCGGTGATGATGCCTGCGCTGACCAGCAACTGGCAGCGGTTGAGCGCCGGCTGGGCCAGCGCCACGGCAGGCAGGCCGTACAGGCTCACGGCCGGCGCGTTCACCAGTGCCACCGCCTGCGACGTGCACAGCTGCAGCAGGTTGGCCGTGGTGGTGTAGTCGTAGAGCGTGCGGCCCGACGCAAGGACCGGCGCGCCGCCGCGCGTGACGGTCACGCCAGTGACGGCGGGCAGGTTGAGGTTGGGCTCGCCCACGGCCACGCCGTCGATCAGGCCCTGGGTGTCCTGCTCGGCCGCCGCAATGGCTGCGCCGCCGCCGTTGGAGACGCTCGACGCGATCACCACCACCGTCTCAGGGGCGAACGAGCGCTCGCGCGTGCCGTCGGAGGCCACCGTGCCGAAGCGGTCGTTGAGCGCCCACAGGGCAAACTGCGCGGCCTGCAACGTGAAGGCGCCCCAGTCCTTTTCGGGATTGCGCTGCGAATGCGCATGCTTGAACGCCAGGCGGTGCGGCGCGAGCGCGTTGAACGCGGCCAGGGTGGTGGTCGGGAACGGCGCGGCGAACTGCGCATTGGCGCCGGCGGTGCTGCGCGGTGCGCGCGTGCCGTCGATCAGCGGCACGGTATCGGTATCCAGGTCGTGCGGTGCAGCACCGGTGYCTTTGTCGGTGTAGGCCACCGCGCAACCGCGCTTGAGCGCCCATTCGCCGGTGGAGATGGCGCCATAGACGCCGCGCGAGCCGGACGAGGTGGCGGTGATCAGGCAGGGCTTGGCGACGTTGAAGCTGTCGGGGATCTGCACCAGCATCGTGACGTTCTGCTTGCCGCTGCCGTCGTCCGAGAACGCCAGGTACTCGCGCCCCGCCACCTTGCCCTGGCTGGCGGTGACGTTGCCCTGGGCGTCCACGTTGGGGCCGTACAGCGAGCCGAAGCCGCCGCCCGTGGTGGTATCCACCAGCGCGCGGTAGTTGGTGTAGATGGCATAGCGGCGCAGTTCGACCGCAGTGGGCGCCGCCGGGTTCAGCGGCAACGGCGCGGTGGCCGATGCCAGGCCGTCCTTGCCGAGGCCGGCGGTCAGCAGGTCGTCGGTGTTGCCGTCGTAGCTCTTGATGGTCACCGTGCCGATATTGACCGGCTTGATATTGGGATTGCCGTTGCCGCTGTTGTTATTGTTGCCGCCACCGCACGCGGCCAGCAGAAGGCCGGCCGCGCCGGCCAGCGCGAGCCGCGCCCGCGTTGCGCTCCAGACTGGCCGAACGGTACCACCGATACTCACTGCAAACTCGCGCCACATATCGTGCCCCTTTTTGCATGCTTGCTTGATCGGATAACGCATTACGCCAACTGCTTTCCCAATACTGCAACCCCTTGCCGCGCGAGCCCCTGGCCGCTCAGGACGGCGCGAAGCGCGCGCGCAGCTTGTGCTTCTCCACCTTGCCGGACGGGGTGCGCGGCAGCGCCTCGATCAAGCGCACGTGCCGCGGCACCTTGTATCCGGCCAGCGTGGCGCGGCAATGCGCGAGCAGCGCCTCGGCATCGAGCGCCTGGCCGGGCCGGGCCACTACCAGCGCCATGCCGACCTCGCCCCAGCGCGCGTCCGGCACGCCGATGACAGCGGCCTCGGCCACCGCGGCGAGCTGGAACAGCGCGTTCTCCACTTCGGCAGGATAGACGTTCTCCCCGCCGGAGATAAACATGTCCTTGGCGCGGTCGATGATGTAGTAGTCGCCCTCTTCATCCATATAGGCGATGTCGCCCGAGTACAGCCAGCCGTCGCGGATGGCGGCAGCCGTGGCCTGCGGCAGGTTCCAGTAGCCGGGTGTGACGCCGGGGCCCTTGATCAGCAGCTCGCCGCGTTCGCCGGGCGCCACGTCGTAGCCGAGCGGGTCCACCACGCGCGTGAGCATCGAGCCTACCGGCTTGCCGATGGTGCCGATCTTGCGGCGCGCGGTGGCCTCGTCGCAGACGAATACGGTGGGCCCGGTCTCGGTCATGCCGAAGCCGAAGCAGATCGTCACGCCCTTGGCGAGGTAGGCCTCCAGCAGCGGGCGCGGCACCGGCGAGCCGCCGGCGGACATATTGCGCACGCGCGAGAAATCCGCCGCGGCGAAGCCCGCGTGCTGGCTCAGGAAGAGGTAGACCGCGGGCACCGCGAAGAACATCGTGATGCCCGCCCCCGCGTGCGTGCCGGCGGCCGCATCGAGCTTGCGCAGGGTCACCGCGGCATCGAACTGCCGCATGATGTGCACGGTGCCGCCGGCATGCAGCACCGGGTTGGCGTAGAGGTTGAGCCCGCCGGTGTGGAAGAACGGCAGCACGTTCAGGAACACGTCGTCGCGCGTGATCTTGTTGGCCAGCATGGCGTTCACGGCATTGAAGAAAACCATGCCGTAGGTCTGGATCACGCCCTTGGGCCGGCCGGTGGTGCCGGAGGTGTAGAGCAGGTGCCAGATTTCGTGTTCGTCGCGGCAGGGCATCTCGATGACGCGGCCGGACGCGCGCGCCAGCACCGTCTCGTACTCGGTCCAACCGCCGGGCACGTCCGCGCTTTCGTCGTCGGCCATATGCAGCACGGCGCGCAGCGGCATGGCGCGGCTCAGGGCGATGGCGGTGGCGAGAAAGCCGTCGCCGGCGACCAGCACCTCGGGCGAACAATCCTCCAGGATGGGCAGCAGCTCGGCCTCGGGCAGGCGCCAGTTCAGGCAGACCATCACCATGCCCGCCTTGGCGCAGCCATACAGCATTTCGAGGTAATCCGAGCTGTTGTGCGCCAGCACCGCCACGCGGGCGCCGGGCGCCAGCCGCAGATGCTCGCCGAGATACTCGGCAAAGCGGCTGGCGCGCTCGTCGAACCGGCGGTACGTCACCGTGCGGCCGCTCTGCACGTCGACCAGCGCGATCTTGTCCGGGGTGTGCCGGGCGTTCTTGTGCAGCCAGTCGACGACGTACATGTGCAGGGTCTCCCGTTGTCTTTTATCTTGCGCGCAGTACCAGTCTAGGAGGCTACCTCGTGTTCGGCCCGGTCGCCGCGCAGGCGGCCGACGATGCCCTGCGGGAAGTAATACACGCTGAGGATGAACAGCAGCCCCAGCCACAGCAGCCAGCGATCCGGGTGCAACAGGCCGGACAGCAGCGGGATCGCCGCGGTGCCGTCGCTGGCCAGCTTCATCACGTCCTGCAGGTAGGTCTGCGCCACCAGGAACAGCGTGGTGCCGATGATAGCGCCGTACAGCGTGCCCATGCCACCGATCACCACGATCAGCAGGATATCCACCATGATCTCGAACGACAGCGAGGTGTCCGGACCGTTGTAGCGCAGCCAGAGCGCCATCAGCACGCCGGCCAGCGTGGCGAAGGCGGCCGACAGCACGGTGGATACGGTGCGGTAGACCACGGTGCGGTAGCCGATCGCCTCGGCCCGGAAGTCGTTTTCGCGGATGGCCTGCAGCACGCGCCCGAACGGCGAGTTCACCACGCGCAGCAGCAACAGGAACAAGGCCAGCGCGCCGGCGAACACGAAGTAGTAGGAGAACAGCTTGCCGTTGAGCGGCACGCCGAACCACTCGGCGTCTCCCAGCGTGAAGCCCGGCGTGAAGATCTCGGGCACCTTGAAGGTGATGCCGTCCTCGCCGCCGGTCCACTCGGACAGCTGCGATACCAGCGTGGCAAAGGCGGTGGCCACGGCCAGCGTGATCATGGCGAAGAAGATCGCCCTCACCCGCAGCGAGAACAGCCCGATCAGGAAAGCCAGCGCCATCGACACCAGCAGCGCGCCCACGGTGCCGAGCGCCAGCGCGCCCCAGCCCGGCTCGAGCCGCGACATGGCGATCGCCACGCCGTAGCCGCCGATGCCGAAGAACATGGTGTGGGCGAAGGAGACGATGCCGGTATAGCCGAGCAGCAGGTCGTAGCTGGCCACCAGCACCACGAAGACACAGATCTTGGCCGCCATGTTGAGCGCGCGCGCGCCGGGGAACAGGAACGGCGCGCAGGCCAGCGCTAGCAGCATCGCCACCAGGATGACGGTCAGCACGCGGCTGCGCGGCAGGTCGCCGGAAAGGAGTCGGGTCATCGCATTTTCCTCGGGGCTCAGCGCCTGGCTACCGGATACAGTCCCTGCGGACGCCACAGCAGGATCATCACCATCAGCAGGATGTTGGAGAACAGCGCCAGCTTGGGGAACAGAAAACCAGTGTAGTTGGCCATCAGCCCCACCAGCAATGCGCCGACGAAACAGCCGGTGGTCGAGCCGAGCCCGCCGATGATGATGACGATGAAGATCAGCACGTTGACCTGCGCGCCGATCGACGCCGTGATGTTCTGCTGGTACAGCCCCCACAGCACGCCGCCCATGCCGGCCAGGCCGGCACCGACCACGAACACGCCGATGAACAGCAGGCGGATGCGGTAGCCGAGCGACTCCACCATCTCGCGGTTCTCCACGCCCGCGCGGATCAGCAGGCCGATGCGCGTGCGGTTGAGCACCAGCAGCATGGCGATGAAGACCGCCAGGCCGAGCACCACTGCGATCAGGCGATATTTCTCGATGGCGGCGTCGCCCAGCAGCACCGCGCCGCGGAAGGTGGTGGGCACCTGCAGCGCGATGGTCTCCGCGCCCCAGATGGCCTTGATCAGCTGCTCGGCCACGATCATGCCGCCCATGGTGATCAGGATCTGCTTGAGATGCTGCCCGTACACCGGACGCACTACCACGCGCTCGAACAGGAAGCCGACAATGCCCGCCGCGACCATCGCCGCCACGATGGCCAGGCCGAACACCGCAAGATTGAGCGCCAGGCTGTCGGCCTCGACCCAGCCGCCCAGCGGCAGCAACACCGATGCCGCCACATAGGCGCCGAGCGCGATGAAGGCGCCGTGGCCGAAGTTGAGCACGTCCATCAGGCCGAACACCAGCGTCAGGCCGGACGACACCACGAACACGATCATGCCCATGGCCAGGCCGGCGATGGTCAGCGTCAGCCAGGTCGAGCCGCTGCCCACCAGGGGATAGGCCAGCAGCATCAGCAGCGGCGCCAGCGCCAGCGGGGTCCAGTCGAGGCGGACCTTGGGCAGGTCCGCCGGCGCGGCCGGCGTGGTGGGTAAGGTGCTTGTACTCGCCATTGTCTCGGTCCCGATCTCTACGTTCTGGCATGAAGCCGGCAATGGGCCGCCGCCTCTCACGCTGCTATTGTCCGCGCCCCGCTTGAAGTGCCCCGCTTGACACGGTTGCTCTCCCCTGCCCCGCTCCCGCAGGCGGGAGCGCGGACAGGAAAAGCCTACTGATGCGCCGCCAGCGACAAGCCCAGCAGGCGTTGCTGCAGCGCATCGTCATCCGCCAGCGCCGCCATGCTGCCGGTGTGCACCACGCGGCCGTCGTCCATCACCGCCACCGTATCGCCCACCGACTTGGCCATGTGGAAGTTCTGCTCCACCAGCAGGATCGAGACGTCGGTCTGCTTGAGCTCGCGGAACACCGTGATCATGTTCTGGATGATGGCCGGCGCCAGGCCCTTGGTGGGCTCGTCGACGATCAGCAGCTTGCGCGGCTCGATGATCGCGCGCGCCACCGACAGCATCTGCTTCTGGCCGCCGGAGAGCACGCCGGCGCGCTGGTGCCAGAAGATCTTCAGCGCCGGAAACATGCGGAACACCCATTCCAGGCGTTGCGTGTCGATGGCGCCGCTGCGCGCGGCCAGGCGCATGTTTTCCGCCACGGTCAGTTCGGCGAACACGCTCATGTTTTCCGGCACGTAGGCAATGCCGGCCTGCGCCACGCGCGGGGTGCCCCGGCGCGTGATGTCGGCGCCGTCGAAATCGATGCGCCCCTCGCCGGCCTGCCACAGGTTCATGATGGTGCGCAGCGTGGTGGTCTTGCCGGCGCCGTTGCGTCCCAGCAGCATGGTCACGCCGCCGCGCGGCACCGCGAAGCTCACGCCGTGCAGGATGTGGTACGGGCCGATATGCGTGTGTACGCCATCCAGGCTCAGGATGGGAGATGCCGCCTGCTCAGCCATGGCTGCCCTCCTGCGCGGGTGCCATCTCGTCGCCCTGCGCGCCGGCGATGCCGAGATAGGCCTGCTGCACGATCGGCGAGGCGATCACCTCGGCAGGGTCGCCGTCGGCCATCAGGTTGCCGTTGTGCAGCACGATGATGCGGTCGGCCAGCGAACGCACCACGTCCATCTTGTGTTCCACCAGCAGCACGGTCTTGCTCCTGTCGCGCCGGATCTCCTGGATCAGGTCGAGGATCACCGGCACCTCGTCCACGCTCATGCCGGCGGTGGGTTCGTCGAACATGAAGATGCGCGGCTGCAATGCCAGCAGGATGCCCACTTCGAGCTTGCGCTGGTCGCCGTGCGGCAGCGAGGCCACCGGCACATGGCGCTTGTCGGCCATGGCCACGCGCTCCAGGCAGGACTCGGCCTCTGCACGCACGGCGCGGTTGCCGCTCCACACCGACCACAGGTCCAGCCCCACGCGCTGGCGCGCCTGTACCGCCAGCCGCACGTTCTCGAACACCGACAGGTTCGGGAACAGGCTGGTCAGCTGGAAGGCGCGGCCGATGCCGCGCCGTGCCTTGTGCGGCACCGGCAGGCGGGTCACGTCCTCGCCACCCAGCAGGATCTGGCCGGCGCTGGGCGGCAGTTGCCCGGAGATCAGGTTGAAGTACGTGGTCTTGCCCGCGCCATTGGGACCGACGATGCAGGTCAGCTCGCCGGGGCGGAATGCGCATGACACCGCATTCACGGCCACATGGCCGCCAAAGCGGATGGTGAGGTCGCGCGTCTCCAGCGCGGGCGGCCCTGCCGCCGCGCGCTGCAGCGCTGCCGAAGTGCCGGCGGAAATGGCGCCCACCGTCATCACCGCTTGTTGCGGACCGGCACGCTCATCTCCTCGGGCTTGATCTCGCGGACCAGCTCGGGCACGCCCCACGCGAACGCCGGATCGACCTTGATCTTGAAGTGATACATGGACTGCAGGGCCTGGTGGTCCTCCTTGCGGAAGGTCATCTTCCCCTTGGGCGTCTCGAACGACATTCCCTCCATCGCACCGATCAGCTTTTCCGTACCGGTGTCGCCGTTGGTCTTCTTGAGCGCCTCGACCAGCGCGATGCCGGCCGCCATGCCGCCTGCGGTGAAGAAGTCGGGCGGGGTCTTGAACTTGCTGTAGTGGTTGGAGACCAGCCACTCGTTGGCCTTGTTCTTGGGAATGCCGAAGTAGTAGTAGGTCGCGCCTTCCATGCCCGGGAAGTTCTTGTAGCTGGTCATGGCCGGCAGGATGTTGCCGCCGGTGGCGATCTCGATGCCGTAGCGCTTGGGATCGAGGTCGGCGATCTTGAACGGGTTGCCGGCACCGGCCCAGATGATGAAGATGACCTTGCGGCCCGGCTTGTCCTTGAGCGAGTCGAACAGGCGCTGCGCGCCGGCGGTGAAGTCCGTGGTGTTGGTGGGCAGGTATTCCTCGTGGACGATCTTGGCGTTCTTGAGCGCGCCCTTGAAGGCCTTCACGCCGTCGCGGCCGAAGGCGTAGTCCTGTGCCAGCGTGGCGATCTGCACGCCGGGCTTGTCCAGCGCCACCGCGTTGGAGATGGCGTCCTGCGAGGAATTGCGGCCGGTGCGGAAGATATAGCGGTTCCACTTCTCGCCGGTGATCGAATCCGCCACGGCGGGCTCGACCAGCAGGATCTTCTTGTACTCCTCGGCCACCGGCAGCATCGCCAGCGCCGTGCCCGAGGAGGTCGGGCCGACGGCGATGTCGGCGCGGTCGTCGCTATAGGCGGCGGCCAGCTGCGCCTTGGCCACGTCGGGCTTGCCCTGGGTGTCCTTCTCCAGCACCACCAGCTTGTTGCCATTGACCGCCATGGTGCCGTTGGTGGCGTACTCCAGGCCCATCATCAGCCCGGTCTGGGTCTGCTTGGCATAAGCTTCGAGCGCGCCGGTCTTGTCGTAGACGTGGGCGATGCGGATGTCCTTGGCCTGGACGCCGACGGCGGCCAGCAGGCCGGCCAGGGCGAGCGCGCCGGCGGCTTGGTGCTTGCGTTGCATTCCTGTCTCCTCTTTGGATGTTTCTTCTTGTTGCTGGTGCGGATCGGGCTGCCGACCGACGATCGGCGACGGTATTGCCTGACGTTACAGCTTGTTCTTCTGCTTCTTGCCTTGCGGTGCTTTCAGCTTGTTGCTTGCTGCTTGCTGCATTCCTGCGCGCGTGCCGCTCAGCACGGGGTCGTGGCCTCCGGGTCCCAGCGCAGCAGCGCGCGCGTGTGCGCCACGCTGCCGGCGACCTTGTCCTTCAGTGCGGCCGCCAGCGACAGCGCGCAGGCCTCGGCCTGGCCACCAGGCGCCAGGTGCGTCGCGATGCCGAGCGCCGCGGCCTGGCTGGCGGTCAGCGTGGTGTTCTCGAGCTGGATCGCACGCGCCCGGGCGTGGCCGATCATCTGCGGCAGCATCGCCGTCCAGCCGCCGTCGGGACTGAAGCCCACCACGGTGTAGTACGGCGCGATGCGCGCGCCCTCGCCGAGCACCGTCATGTCGCAGGCCAGCGCCAGGCCCAGCGCGCCGCCGGTGAGCCAGCCCTCCACTGCCGCGATGACCGGGCAGCGCAACGCCGCCAGGCGCAGGATGCACGTATTGAGCAAACCCAGCAGGCGCTGGGCGTAGGCCTCGAGCGCCGTGCGCTGCGCCGCATGGGCGGCGAAGGCGGCCACGTCGCCGCCCGTGGAAAACGAGCGGCCGGCATGCCCCAGCACCACCGCGCGGACATCGGCATCGGCCTCCACGCGCTCAAGCGCGGCCAGCAATTGCTCCAGCAACTCCGGCACCAGGCTGTTGTGGCGGACGGCGCGGTTGAGCCGCACCACGGCCGTGCCGCCGACGCGCTCGACCAGCACCAGCGCGCTCATCGCGCCTCCAGGCCGTGGGAAATCATGTCGAAGGCGGTATCGACCACCTTGTCCATCGACGCCGGACGTTTCCACAGCGCGTAGCGCATGCCGAGGAAGTTGCTGATGCCGATCAGGCACCAGGCGCGCACCTCGGCATCGCCCGGCGAGATCTGGCCCTGCTCTTCGGCCTTGCCCAGGCGCCGGCTGTAGACGTCGGCGAAAACCTGGAAATAGCTGCTGTAGATGGTTTCGTCCACCGAATAGGAATCCAGCACGATGCGGTACAGGTTCTTGTGGCGCGAGACGAAGGAGAGAAAGGCCTTGAGGCCGAGCCGCTCGGCTTCGATCTGCGTCTGCGCCGGCCCGACGTGCTTGCGCAGGTGGGCGCGCACCAGTTCCAGCATGTGCTGCACTAGCGCCCGGAAGATGTCTTCCTTGTCCTTGAAGTAGAGGTAGAAGGTGCCCATCGCCACCTCGGCCTCCTGCGTGATCTCGGAGATCGACGCCACGTAGTAGCCCTTCTCCCCGAACACCTTCTCGGCGGCGCGCAGCAGCGCCTCGCGGGTCTTCTGGCCGCGCGCGGTCTTGGGCTGGCTTGCGCCGGATTCGGTCAGGGACATCAGAGCTCCGGGATCATGAAACATGATAGCTGATTCATGTTTCATGATATAAACGTGGCAATCCGAATGTCAATACATCGCTTTCCCGAAGCCAGAGCCTGCCACGGCCGCGGGTTCGAGACAAGCCAGCTCAACGACCGGGAACTCGCCCTTGGATGATTCGCGCACGGCGTTGCTCGCCCATCCTGCCGCATCGGCCCCGCCCGACTTCGACGTCCATCCGGCCCGCGGCGGCCTGCCGGGCTGGCGGGAGGCGGGCAACGGCCCGGCGCTGCTGCTGCTGCACGGCTGGTCGCTGTCGGGCGAAGCCTTCGACGGCCAGCGCGCGCTGGCGCAGGCGGGCCTGCGGGTGATCGCGCCGGACCACGCCGGACATGGCCTGTCTGCTGCGCTGCCGCAAGCAGCCCGGGCCACGGTGGCGCGGCTGGCGGCGGACGTGGCGGCGCTGGTCCGCCACCTGGGCCTGCGCGAGGTGACGGTGGCGGGATGGTCGATGGGTGCGATGGCGGCGTGGGAGTTGCTGCGCAGCCATGCCGCGCTGCCGCTGGCGGCGGTCGGCGCCATCGATATGACGCCGTGCCTGGTAACGGGCCCGGACTGGCAGCACGGCCTGCACGGGCGCTACGACACGACCCTGGCCGCGCAGATGGCCGCGCGCGTGCGGCAGGACTGGCCCGCGACGGCCGCTTTGGTGCGAGATGGACTGTGGGCAGCGGGCAGCCAGCCCGATCTGGCGCGGGCCACCTGGCTGGAGGCCGTCATGGGGCAATGCGCACCGCAAGCGCTGGCCTCATTGTGGGAGGACATGGCCCGCAGGGACTACCGGCAGACCCTGGCGCAGACCGGCGTGCCGCTGTTCCACCTGTATGGAGAGCGCAGCCGCCTCTATGCGCCGGCCGTCGGCCAGGCCACGCAGGCCCTGCAACCGGCCGCGCGGCTGGCCATCGTGCCGGGGACGGGCCATGCGCCGCATATGGAGCGGCCGGAAGCATTCAACACGGCCCTGCTGGCGATGCTGTCCGGCGCGGCCGCAGGCTGGCGCCCGTGACGATGCGCCGGCAGGACGCTCAGGCCAGCAGGCGGTAGGTCCACAGGCCAAGCACGGTCAGCGCCAGCGAGCCGCCGAGGTGCAGCAGCAGATGTACCACGGCCCAGCCATAGTCGCCGGCCATCAGGTTGGCCACGACCTCGCTGGAGAAGGTGGAGAAGGTGGTCAGTCCGCCGAGAAAACCGGTCACTGCCAGCAGCCGCCATTCGGCCGGCAGTCCGGCATGCGAATCGAAAAATCCCACGGCAAGGCCGATCAGGTAGCCGCCCACCAGGTTGGCGGCCAGCGTGCCGTAGGGCAGCGCGGGGTTGACCGCATTCCACATGACCGAGAACAGCCAGCGCAGCCACGCGCCCGCCGCGGCGCCGACACCCACCGCGACAAATCCGAGCGGGCCCATCAGTTCCCGGCTTCCTGATCTTGCCGCTGCGCGTCGGGCGCGCCGGTGGCCGCCTCCCCGCTGGCATTGAGCGAGCGAATGCCCCAGCGCTGCAATGCAGCCTCGTCGGTGACCCGCGCGTCGACCCAGCGCGCGCCCTCCGGGGTCTGCTCCTTCTTCCAGAACGGCGCCTCGGACTTGAGGTAGTCCATGATGAATTCGCAGGCGGCGAAGGCGTTGCCGCGGTGCGCCGAGGCCACCGCCACCAGCACGATCTGGTCCAGCGGCAGTAAGGGCCCGACCCGGTGCACGATGGTGACGCCGAGCAGCGCCCAGCGCTCCCGGGCCACCGCCTCGATGCGGGCCAGCGCCTTCTCGGTCATGCCCGGATAGTGCTCCAGCTCCATCGCGCTGACCGCAGCGCCGTCGCTGACATCGCGCACCGTGCCGATGAAGCTGGCCACCGCGCCCACGCCCGGCTGGTCCTGGCGCAATGCCGCCACCTCGGCGCCCAGGTCGAAATCCTCGCGCTGTACCTTGACGCTCATCTCAGCCTCCCGTGACCGGCGGAAAGAAGGCCACTTCGCAGCCTTCGGCCAGCACGCTGCCAGGACTCGCCACGTCGTGGTCAACCGCCATGCGCAGCGCACGGCCTTCCGCCAGCACCTCGGCCCAGGCGCCGCCGCGCTGGCCGAGCCATTGGCGCAACTCGCCCACGGTGGCCACCGTGGCTGGTACTTCGACACGTTCCTGCCCCAGGCCCAGTTGCTCGCGCACGCTGGCAAAGAAGCGCAGTTCGATCTTCATGGCAGCCGCTCTCCTCAACCCACCAGTCCATCGAAGGCGATGTACTGCACGGTGTCGCCGCGCGCGATCGACTGGCCCGGCGGGTTGTCGACCAGGCCGTCGCCCCACACGGTGGAGGTCAGCACGCCCGAACTCTGGTTGGCGAACATCTCCAGCCCGCCGGCCTGGTTGATGCGCACGCGCAGGAATTCGTTGCGGCGGTCGCCCTTGGGCAGGTCGAAATCCGCGCGCAGCAGCAGGCGGCGCGGCATCACGTCCTGCACGCCCTGCAAGCGCAGGATGAAGGGACGCACGAACAGCAGGAAGGTCACGAAGCTGGACACCGGGTTGCCCGGCAGGCCCAGGAAGTAGACCGGGGCCTGCCCGTCGCGCGCGACCTCGCCAAAGGCCAGCGGCTTGCCCGGCTTGATGGCGATCTGCCACAGGTTGAGGCGCCCTTCGGCTTCCACCGCCGGCTTGATATGGTCTTCCTCGCCCACCGAGACGCCGCCCGACGTGATGATCAGGTCATGCCCGGCTGCGGCGCGCCGCAGCGTGTCGCGCGTGGCGGCCAGGGTGTCGGGCACGATGCCGAAATCGCTGACCTCGCAGCCGAGTTTTTCCAGCAGGCCGCGCAGCGTGAAACGGTTGGAGTTATAGATGGCGCCCGGCTTGAGCGGCTCGCCGGGCATGGCGAGCTCGTCGCCGGTGAAGAAGACGGCGACCTTGACGCGCCGCACCACGTCGAGTTCGGCCTGCCCCACCGAGGCCGCCAGGCCCAGCGCCTGCGGCGTCAGCCGCGTGCCGGCCGGCAGGATCACGCTGCCCGAGCGGATATCCTCGCCGGCGCGGCGTATCCATTCGCCGGGTTGCGGCGCATGGTTGACGATCACCTCGTCGCCCTCCGCCACGCATTGCTCCTGCATGACCACGGCGTCGGCACCCGGCGGGATCAGGCCGCCGGTGAAGATGCGCGCGGCGGTTCCGGCAGCCAGCGCCGTGCCGACATGGCCCGCGGGAATGCGCTGCGCCACGCGCAGGCGCGCCCCGGGCGCCGCCACGTCGGCGCTGCGCACGGCGTAGCCGTCCATCGAGGTGTTGTCCGCCGGGGGCACGTCCAGCGAGCTCGCCACGGGCGTGGCCAGCACGCGGCCATTGGCGTCCAGCGTGGCGATACGCTCGGCTTGCGCGAGCGGCGTGGCGCCGGCCAGCAGGGCTTCGAGGGCCTGGGCCATGGTCAGCATGGGGGGACGGGCTTGCGCGGCGGCTTGGGTCATGACGAAAGCGGTTAGGTGGGACGGCAACCCCACGGTCGCCCATGGGAAACGGCCCGCGTACCGCCCCCGGTACATGCGGGGCGATGCGCGGGCCGTGCGGTTCAGCTCGGCAGATCCGATTGTAGCGAGTTGCCGCCGCCCCGGCCAACGGGCCGGCGGCGGCATGGTCTTTACAAGCCGGTATGGCCGGCGATGAAGGCCTTGATCTTGCCGGCGTCGGCCGGCATGACCTCGAAACGCTGGGGCAGCTTTTCGATGCCGTCGAAGCTGGCCGGCCGCTCCGGCTCGTGGCCGAGCGCCTCGCGGATGGTGTCGGCGAACTTGGCCGGCAGCGCGGTTTCCAGCACGACCATCGGCACGCCGGGGGTGAGGTGCTCGCGCGCGACCTTGACGCCGTCGGCGGTGTGCGTATCGATGGTGATGCCGTAGCGTCCGGACAGGTCGCGGATGGTGGCGACGCGGTCCTCGTGGGTGCTGCGGCCCGAGACGAAGCCGAAGGCGCGGATGCGGTCGAATTCCGGCGTGCCGGCCAGGTCGAAGCCGCCCCTGGTGTCCACATCGCGGAACATCTCGGCCAGCTTGCCGGCATCGCGGCCGAGCAGGTCGAACACGAAGCGCTCGAAGTTCGAGGCCTTCGAGATGTCCATGCTCGGGCTGGAGGTGTGATACGTCTCGGCCGACTTGCGCACGCGGTAGGTGCCGGTGCGGAAGAACTCGTCGAGCACGTCGTTCTCGTTGGTGGCCACCACCAGCTTGTCGATCGGCAGGCCCATCATGCGCGCGATATGGCCGGCGCAGACATTGCCGAAATTGCCCGATGGCACGCAGAAGGAGACCTTCTGGCCCGGGCCGTCGGTGGCCAGCAGCCAGCCCTTGAAGTAGTACACCACCTGGGCCACCACGCGCGCCCAGTTGATCGAGTTGACCGTGCCGATCTTCTGGCGGGCCTTGTAGTCCAGGTCGTTCGACACGGCCTTGACGATGTCCTGGCAATCGTCGAACACGCCTTCGACCGCCAGGTTGAAGATGTTCGGGTCCTGCAGGCTGAACATCTGCGCGGTCTGGAACGCGCTCATCTTGCGGTGCGGGCTGAGCATGAACACCCGGATGCCTTGCTTGCCGCGCATCGCGTACTCGGCGGCGCTGCCGGTATCGCCGGAGGTGGCGCCGAGGATGTTCAGCTCCTGCCCGGCACGCGCAAGCGCGTACTCGAACAGGTTGCCGAGCAGCTGCATGGCCATGTCCTTGAAGGCCAGCGTGGGGCCGTTGGACAGGCCCAGCAGCTGCAGGGGAGTACCGCCCTCCTCACCCAGCGTGCGCAGCGGGGTGATGTCCGCGGTGTTGTCGCCGGGGCGGGCATTGCAGTACACCTCGGCGGTGTAGGTCTTGCGCGTGAGTGCGCGCAGGTCCTCGGCCGGGATGTCGTCGCAGAACTTCGACAGGACTTCGAAGGCGAGATCGGCGTACGACAGCTTGCGCCAGGCTTCGAGCTCGTCGGTGGTGACCTGCGGGTATTCCTGCGGCAGGTACAGGCCGCCGTCCGGCGCCAGGCCGCCCAGCAGGATCTCGGAGAAGGTTTGCGGCATCTCGTGGCCGCGCGTCGACTGGTATTTCATCGCTCGCTCAGTTCAGTTCTTCCATGCGCAGGCGCGTGACCGCGGACAGCACGGTGGGGAGTGCCTCGATCTTGGCGATGGCGGCATTGACCTGCTTCTCGCGCGTGAGGTGCGACAGCATGATGATGTCGGTCTGCGGCTCGCCCTCGCGCGATTCCTTCTGCAGCATGGCATCGATGGAGATGCCGGCGTCGGCCAGGATGCGGGTGATGTCGGCCAGCACGCCGGTCTCGTCCGCCACGCGCATGCGCAGGTAGTACGAGCTGGTGACTTCCTCGATCGGCAGCACCGGCACGCTGGAGAGTTCGTCCGGCTGGAACGCCAGGTGCGGCACGCGGTGCTCGGGGTCGGCGGTGTGCAGGCGGGTCACGTCGACCAGGTCGGCGATCACGGCCGAAGCGGTCGGCTCGGCGCCGGCGCCCTTGCCGTAGTACAGCGTGGCGCCGACGGCGTCGCCCTGCACCAGCACGGCGTTCATGGCGCCTTCCACATTGGCGATCAGGCGCTTGGTCGGCACCAGGGTCGGGTGCACGCGCAGCTCGATGCCGTTTTCGCGGCGGCGCGTCAGGCCCAGCAGCTTGATGCGGTAGCCCAGCTCTTCGGCATAGCGGATATCCACGGCCGACAGCTTGGTGATGCCTTCCACATAGGCCTTGTCGAACTGCACCGGCATGCCGAAGGCGATCGAGCTCATCAGCGTGATCTTGTGGGCGGCGTCGATGCCTTCGATGTCGAAGGTGGGATCGGCCTCGGCATAGCCCAGCGCCTGGGCTTGCTTGAGCACGGTGTCGAAGTCCAGGCCCTTGTCGCGCATCTCCGACAGGATGAAGTTGGTGGTGCCGTTGATGATGCCGGCGATCCACTCGATGCGGTTGGCGGTCAGGCCTTCGCGCAGCGCCTTGATGATGGGGATGCCGCCGGCCACCGCGGCTTCGAAGGCCACGATCACGCCCTTCTTGCGCGCGGCCTCGAAGATCTCGTTGCCGTGCACGGCCAGCAGCGCCTTGTTGGCGGTGACCACGTGCTTGCCGTTCTCGATGGCCTTGAGCACCAGCTCGCGCGCGATGCCGTAGCCGCCGATCAGTTCGATGACGATGTCGATCTCGGGACGGGTGACGACCTGGTGCGCGTCGGCCACCACCTCGACCTGCCCACCGGTCAGCTCGCGGGCGCGTTCGGTGTTGAGGTCGGCGACCATGGCGATCTCGATGCCGCGTCCTGCGCGGCGGCGGATTTCTTCCTGGTTGCGCTGCAACACGTTGAACGTGCCGCTACCGACGGTACCGATGCCAAGCAGGCCTACTTTGATGGGATTCATGGACGATCTGACTCAGAGTTGCGGAAAAATGAATTGCGCCGCGCGCCGGCTCAGGCCGCGAGGCCGTGGCGCTTGCGGTATGCCTCCAGGAAGCGGCCTACGCGGCCGATGGCCTCGCGCAGGTCTTCCTCGTGCGGCAGGAAAACGATCCGGAAGTGGTCCGGCTTGTCCCAGTTGAAGCCCGTGCCCTGTACCAGCAGCACCTTGGATTCCTGCAGCAGTTCGTAGATGAACTCCTGGTCGTCCTGGATCGGATACATCGACAGGTCGAGCTTCGGGAACAGGTATAGCGCGGCCTTGGGCTTGACGCAGGTGACACCCGGGATCTGCGTGATCAGCTCGTGCGCCAGGTCGCGCTGGCGGCGCAGGCGGCCGCCTTCGGCCACCAGGTCGTTGATGCTCTGGTAGCCGCCCAGCGCGGTCTGGATGGCCCACTGGCCGGGCACGTTGGCGCACAGGCGCATCGAGGACAGCATGTTGAGCCCCTCGATATAGTCCAGCGCCGGACGCTTGTCGCCCGACACGATCATCCAGCCGGCACGGTAGCCGCAGGAGCGGTAGTTCTTGGACAGGCCGTTGAAGGTCACCGTCAGCACGTCGGTCGACAAGGCGGCGATCGACGTGTGGGTGTGCCCGTCGTAGAGTACCTTGTCGTAGATCTCGTCGGCGAAGATGATCAGGCCGTGCTCGCGCGCGATCGTCACGATGCTCTTGAGCAGTTCGTCCGAATACAGCGCCCCGGTGGGGTTGTTCGGGTTGATGACGACAATGGCCTTGGTATTGGGCGTGATCTTGGCGCGGATGTCGTCGAGGTCGGGCATCCACTCGTTGGCCTCGTCGCATACGTAGTGGACCGGGGTACCGCCCGAGAGGCTCACCGCGGCGGTCCACAGCGGATAATCCGGCGCCGGCACCAGCACTTCGTCGCCGCTGTTGAGCAGCGCGTTCATCGACATCACGATCAGCTCCGAGGCGCCGTTGCCCACGTAGATGTCGTCCAGCCCCACGCCTTCGATGTTCTTCTGCTGCGTGTAGTGCATGATCGCCTTGCGCGCGGCGAAGATGCCCTTGGAATCCGAATAGCCCGCCGAATTGGGCAGGTTGCGCATCATGTCCTGCTGGATCTCTTCCGGCGCGTCGAAACCGAACACGGCCAGGTTGCCGATGTTCAGCTTGATGATCTTGTGTCCTTCCTCTTCCATCTGCTTGGCCTTCTCCAGCACCGGGCCGCGGATGTCGTAGCAAACATTGTTGAGCTTGTTGGATTTCTGGATCGGTTTCACGGCGATGTCGGCAGGAGGCAAGGGCCGCCGGGTGAACGGCGGCTGGCTAGAGAATCTGGGTGGGAAGGAGCGGTCCGCGAGCGCCTGTCCGCTGC
>NZ_JBFTNF010000007.1:0-146087 GCF_056397345.1 Cupriavidus sp. 05N38 | reverse complement strand
GACCATCAGCGTGCAGCCACTATCGTCGATCGCGCGCAGTTCGATATGGGGGGTCTTGCGGGTCTGGCGGAACTCGGTCAGGTCGAAATGGCAGGAGCCGCGCCTGCCCACCCACAGGGTCCAGCTGAGGCTGCGCACATCGTTGCTCGCCACGCGCATGTGGGCGTCCTCGCGGAAGCCGTCGTCTTCCGTGCGCTGGCAATTGCCGGCAATGTCGATGTCGTGGGGAGGGATTGGCGTGGCGCGCTCGCGCACGGCGCTGGGTGCCGCGGGGCGCGGCTCCGGTGCGCGCGCGGCGGGCGGCGAGGGCGGCGGCAGCGTCACGGTGCAGGCCGTCAATGCGGCGACTGACAGCCACGCGGGCAAGCGCGTGTTCTTCATGGCTACTCCTTGCGCCCGGTGCCCGTGCGGCCGGTTGGCTGGCCGCGCGTACCTCTACCTGTATTTATAGAGGATGGCGAAAGGAAGGCGAGGGAAAGCGCGGGAGCACGGTGCGGCAGGCATCAGATGCCGCCGCCGGCGCAGAGATGGACACGGTTCAGCCGCCTGCTTCCTTGGGCATGCGCGCGTTGCCGTCGGGCGCCAGGTCGCCGAGCGTGGCGGCGTTGCGCCGCAGCGCCTCGGTCGTGTGGCCCTGGCCGTCCGGGCGCCATCCCGGCGGCATGAGGAGATAGCCCAGCAGCGCGCGCAAACCGTTTGCCTGCGCGAGATCGCGCCCCAGGTCGAGCCACTGCTGGAACTCGACCCGCAGCGGATTGCGCGAGCGCATCGGCGTGACCAGCCCATAGCGGCACGGCAGCTCGTCGCGCTCGGCGATATAGGTGCCGAACAGTCGGTCGAACACGATCAGCACGCCGCCAAAATTGGCATCGAGGTACTCGACGTTCGACGCATGGTGGACGCGGTGCGCCGACGGCGTGTTCAGGACATATTCCAGCCAGCCCAGCTTCGGAATCCAGGTCGCGTGAATCCAGAACTGGTACAGCAGGTTCAGCGACAACGTGGTGAGCACCACTTCCGGGCTGAAGCCAAGCCATACCAGCGGCGTGAAGAACAGCGTATTGCCGGCGAGCTTGCCGGTCCAGCCGAGGCGGTAGGCCGTGGACAGCGTGAGCTGGTTGGGCGAGTGATGGACCGCGTGGGTGGCCCAGAAGAAGCGCACGCGGTGCGCCGCGCGGTGATACCAGTAGTAACAGAACTCCTGGCCGACGAACAAGCCGGCGGCGAGCATCCAGCTATCCATGGCGATGGTCTGCAAGCGGTGCTGCCAGGCGAGCGCGAACACCGGCGCCGCCAGCGACAGGGGCAGCAGGAACAGGATCTTGCGCCCGGCCAGATCCACCAGCGACAGCCATGCTTCGTGCCAGTCGAAGGTGCCCGGCTTGCGCCAGTGCAGCACCAGGGCTTCCACCAGCGATGCGCCGACCACGACCGGCAGGGCATAGAGCTGGATCAACTCAAGACGGGTCATGCGAGCTTCCTGGCGCTGCCTTGCAATAGGATGCAGACGATTATATGAGCTAGTATCAGGTTTGCTTACTCGCGTTCCGGAGCACGCCCCATGGAGTCGCAACCCCTGCAGCGCAACGGTGCCGGCCGCCGACGGCCGATCCAGGCTCGCTCCCGCGAGAAGATCGAACTCATATTCGAGTCTACCATCCGCCTGCTGGAGAAAGAGGGGCTGGAGGCACTCAGCACCAATCGCATCGCCGAGGTCGCCGGCATCAGCATCGGCACGCTCTACCAGTATTTCTCGAACAAGCAGGAGGTGATGCAGGCGCTGGGCCGCCGCGAGATCGAACGCGTGCTTGGCCGCCTCGATGAGCTCCTGAGCACGCCGGGCGCTGCCGATCCCCGCGAGCGCGCCAGATTGCTCGTGCGCGCGCTCCTGGGCGCTTTCGGCGGCCGTTACCGCGTTCGCAAGATCCTGGTGGAAGTGGCGCTGGCCTCGCGTGCCCAGCCGGCGCTGGACAATTCCGCGGCGCAGGTCGCGCAATGGCTGAGTTCGGGCCGGTTGGTGGATGCGCAGAATCGCGCCGTGGTACTGCGGCCCATGGCCGCCTTTGTGCTGACGCAGGCCGTGATCGGTGTGATTCGCAGCGCGCTCGCCGTGGACGAAACCATGCTCGGACGGCCAGAGCTGGAAGAGGAACTGGCGCGGCTGATCCGGGGGTTCCTGCGGGAGAAGGCGGAGTAAGGCCGCGCAAGGCGGAAGCGGGCGGCGTGGCCCGCGCCGCCTCGGACTACATCAGGATGATGTCGTACTGTTCCTGGTGGAAGGTCGATTCCACCTGCAGCGAGATCGGCTTGCCGATGAAGTCGCCGAGCATGGCCAGGTGCTGGCTTTCCTCTTCGAGGAACAGGTCGATCACATGCTGCGAGCCCAGGATGCGGAACTCGCGCGGATTGAACTGGCGCGATTCGCGCATGATCTCGCGCAGGATGTCGTAGCACACGGTGCGCGGCGTCTTGACCTGGCCCTTGCCCTGGCACACCGGGCATTGCTCGCACAGCACGTGCGCCAGCGATTCGCGGGTGCGCTTGCGGGTCATCTCCACCAGGCCGAGCTGCGAGAAGCTGTTGACGGTGATGCGGGTGCGGTCGCGCGAGAGCGCGCGCTTGAGCTCGGACAGCACGGCGTCGCGGTGCTCGCCGTTCTCCATGTCGATGAAATCGATGATGATGATCCCGCCAAGGTTGCGCAGCCGCAACTGGCGCGCGATGGTATGCGCCGCCTCCAGGTTGGTCTTGAAGATGGTGTCGTCGAAATTGCGCGCGCCGACATAGCCCCCGGTGTTGACGTCGATGGTGGTCATGGCCTCCGTCTGGTCGATCATCAGGTAGCCGCCGGACTTGAGGTCGACGCGGCGCGACAGCGCCTTCTCGATCTCGGCGTCGATGTTGAAGAGATCGAAGACGGGGCGCTCGCCGGTGTAGTGGGTCAGGCGCGACAGCACCGCCGGCGTGTATTCCTGGGCGAACTCGACCAGCTTCTGGTAATTCTCGCGCGAGTCCACCTGGATCGCGTTGGTGGCGTCGCTGACGAAATCGCGCAGCACGCGCTGGGCCAGGTTCAGGTCCTGGTAGAGCAGGCTGGGCGCGGGCAGGGTGGTGGCGTTCTGGCGGATCGAGGCCCAGATCTTGCGCAGGTAGGCGATGTCGTTGCCGAGTTCTTCGTTGCTCGATTCCTCGGCGATGGTGCGCACGATAAAGCCGCCGCGCTCGTCGGCCGGCACCAGGCTCTGCACGCGCGCGCGCAGGGCTTCGCGGTCGACCTCGCCTTCGATGCGCTGAGAGATGCCGATGTGCGGGTCCTGCGGCAGGTAGACCAGGGTGCGCCCGGCGATGCTGACCTGGGTCGACAGGCGCGCGCCCTTGGTGCCGATCGGGTCCTTGATCACCTGCACCATCAGCGCCTGGCCTTCGTAGAGCGTCTTCTCGATCGCCAGCGGCGCGGCGTTGCCGTTTTTCTCCGGGTCGCGCGGGTGCCAGATGTCGGCAACGTGGAGAAAGGCCGCGCGCTCGAGGCCGATATCGATGAAGGCGGACTGCATGCCGGGCAGCACGCGCACGACCTTGCCAAGATAGATGTTGCCGACCAGCCCGCGCGACAGCGTGCGCTCGACATGGAGTTCCTGCACGGCGGCCTGCTGCACGATGGCCACGCGCGTTTCCTGCGGTGTGATGTTGACGAGGATATCTTCAGTCATGTTGGGTGAATCTCGTCGCCGGCGGGCCGGCCAGGGGGTTGTCCGCACTATGCCGCCACGCGCTCCGGGGGCGATGCCATGGCCGTGCATGCCATGGGATAACGGAAGGTCGGTGGCGGGTTCTCAGAACCGCAGTTGGGCCTGTCGGAGCAGCGCAGCCGTCTCGAACAGGGGCAAGCCCATGATACCCGAATAGCTGCCGCCGATTTGCGCCACGAATTCCGCCGCGCGGCCCTGGATGCCGTATGCGCCGGCCTTGCCGGCCGGCTCGCCGCTGGCGACATAGGCCGCGATCTCGGCCTGGCTCATGGCGCGGAAGGTGACCTCGGAGATGGACAGCGCATGGCGCAGGCCCAGCGTGGAGACCACCGTCACCGCGGTCAGCACGCGGTGGGTGCTGCCCGATAGCGCGCCCAGCATGCGCACGGCGTCGGCATCGTCGGCGGGCTTGCCGAGGATGTCGCCGCCCAGGCATACCGTCGTGTCGGAAGTGAGGATGGGGGCGTCGGGCAGGGCGCGCCGCTCGCGGCGGCGCAGCGCGGCTTCGGCCTTGAGCGCGCAGACGCGCTGCACGTAGTCGTCCGGGCTTTCGCCGGGCAGCACGGCTTCGAGCGCTTCGGCGTCCTCGTCGTCGTCGGCCAGCAGCAGTTCGTAGGCAACCCCGAGCTGGGTCAGCAACTCGCGCCGGCGCGGGCTCTGGGAGGCGAGATAGAGGAAGGTGTGGGTCACGGCTGGGCCAGTCGGGAAGTCCTGAGGGGAAAGATCCGGCGGTCGCCATGCGCCGCTTGGGCCGCATTGTACCCGCCTGCCGCGCCGCGGCAGGAATGGCCCCCGCCCGCGGCTCAGGCGCGGTGATACGGATGATTCTGCGTGACCGACCAGGCGCGGTAGAGCTGCTCGGCCAGCAGCACGCGCACCATGCCGTGCGGCAGGGTGAGGCTGGACAAGCGCAGCAGGGTTTGCGCGCGCGCCTTGAGGGCCGGGTCGAGCCCGTCGGCGCCGCCGATCAGGAAGGCCACGTCGCCGCCTTCGCGCTGCCAGTCGGTCAGCTGGCCCGCGAGCTGCACCGTGGTGAGATCACGGCCCCGCTCGTCCAGCGCCACGATGCGGCATTGCCTGGGCAGCGCCGCCTCGATGCGGGCCGCCTCGCGCTGCATCACGGTGGTGGCGTTATTGCTGGAGGAGCGCGCCTCGGGCTTGATCTCGCGCAGCTCGATGCGCAGCTCCGGCGGCATGCGCTTGGCGTACTCGGCGAAGCCCGTCTCGATCCAGCCGGGCATCTTGTGGCCGACGGCCACGATCAGCAACTGCATGGCAGGGTGGTGCCGGCCAGGCTCAGGCCGAGCGGGTTGTGCGCTTGCGCGCGGCCGGCGCCTTGGCGGCGGCGGTCTTCGCAGGCGCCTTCGCCGGTGCCTTGGCAGCCGTCTTGGTGGCCGGCTTGGGGGCGGTCTTGGCAGCCGTCTTGCGTGCGGTGCCGGCGGCGGTCTTGCGCGGTGCCGCGGTCTTGGCCGGCGCCTTGCGCGCGGGGGCCGAGCCCAGCGCGCTGGTCAGGCGCTTCTGCACGGTCGGCGCGCGGTTGACGGCGATGGCGTCGGCGTCCGTGTCTTCGTGGCCAAGCGGCGGCGACGGCTCTTTCATGCCTTCGGGCAGGCGCGCCAGGGCGGGGCGCAGGCCGCTGGCGCGGCGCACGGTGCGCACCACGGGGGCGTCGTCCTCGTCGTCGTCCATCGGCTCGCTGGCCTTGGCCAGGCCCTTCTTGGCGGCCAGCTTCAGGCGCACCGGCTTGTCGCCCCAGATTTCCTCGAGGTTGTAGTACATGCGCAGCTGCGGCTGCATGATGTGGACCACGGCGTCGCCGCAGTCGACCAGCACCCATTCGCCCGTTTCCAGCCCTTCCACCGCGATGATATGGCCGCCCGCACCCTTGACGGTATCGCGCACCGAGGCGGCCAGCGCCTTGGTCTGGCGGTTCGAGGTCCCGCTGGCGATCACCACCCGGTCGAACAGTTCGGTCAGGTGGGTGGTGTCGTACACCTTGATGTCCTGCGCTTTGACATCTTCGAGGCCTTCGACGATGGCGCGTTGCAGTTTGCGAATATCCATGGTGCGTTCTTGTTCAGCTGAGATCGGTTTATGGGCGGGCCGGGTCGGGCAGATCCGACTGGGCAGGCCGGTAAAGGCCGCGGCTCGCGATGTAGTGTGCCACGCCGGGCGGCAGTTGGTCATCTGCCGGCTGTCCGGCGGCCAGGCGTTGGCGAAGGGCGGTGGAGGAGAGGTCGACGGCGAGCGTCTGGTCGATCCACATGTGGCCGGAGGGCGTGGATTGTATCAGGTGGGTGGACCCCCGGCGCGTGGCGAGCTCCTGGCGCACCGGTCCGTCGAGTCCGGAGAGGTCGAAACCGGGCCGTGTCGCCACGCACAGGTGCACGTCCGCGAACAGCGCCTGCCAGCCGTGCCAGGTGTGCAGGCGCAGCAACTGGTCGGCACCCATCAGCCATGCCATGGAGGCGTGGGGGCCATAGTGCTGGCGCAGTTCGTGCACGGTGTCGACGGTATAGCTGGGGCCGGCGCGGTCCACTTCCATGCGGCTGGCGTGGACATGCGCGCGGGTGTCGGCCAGCGCGGCGGAGGCAAGCTCGGTCATCGCCAGCCGGTCGGCGGCGGGGGTGACATCGTCGCCCTTCTGCCATGACTGGCCGGTCGGGATCCAGACCAGTTCGTCCAGTTCGAGGTGTTCGATGCAGAGCCTGGCGAGCGCTACGTGGCCGATATGCGGCGGGTCGAAGGTGCCGCCGAGGATGCCGAGGCGGTAGGGGCGCTCGCCATCGGCGGCGTTGCGTGGTCGTGCCTTGTCGTGTTCGTGTTCCATACGCTCGCCGTCAGGCCCAGTCCCGCACGGGCAGGAAGTCGGTGTACAGGGCCGCTTCGGCGCTGCCCGGCTCCGGCTGCCAGTCGTAGCGCCAGCTGGCCTGCGGCGGCATCGACATCAGGATGGACTCGCTGCGCCCGCCGGATTGCAGGCCGAAATGCGTGCCGCGGTCGAACACCAGGTTGAACTCCACRTAGCGGCCGCGCCGGTAGGCCTGGAAGTCCCGTTCGCGTTCACCGTAGGCGCTGTCCTTGCGGGCTTGCAGGATCGGCAGGTAGGCATCCAGGAAGGCGTCGCCCACCGACTGCATCATGGCAAAGCTGCGCTCGAAGCCGAGCGCGGAAAAATCATCGAAGAAGATGCCGCCGATGCCGCGCGCTTCGCCGCGGTGCTTGAGGAAGAAGTACTCGTCGCACCATTGCTTGAAGCGCGCATAGAGGTCCGGGCCGTAAGGTGCCAGTGCGTCGCGGCAGGTACGGTGGAAGTGCTCGCAATCGCCCGTGTCGCCGTAGTACGGCGTCAGGTCCATGCCGCCGCCGAACCACCAGACCGGCTCGGCGCCGTCCTTCACCGCCATCAGGCAGCGCACGTTCATGTGCACCGTAGGCACGTAGGGATTGCGGGGATGGAAGACCAGCGAGACGCCCAGCGCCTCGAACCCGCGCCCGGCAAGCTCGGGCCGGCTGGCCGTGGCCGAAGGCGGCAGCGCGTCGCCGCGCACATGCGAAAAGCCCACGCCGGCGCGCTCCATCACGGCGCCGCCTTCCAGGATGCGGGTACGCCCGCTGCCACGCAGGCGCTCCGTGGGCGGCTTCTCCCAGTCATCGGTGGCAAACGCCTTGCCGTCGATGGCGGCGACGGCGTCGGTGATACGGTCTTGCAGACCGAGCAGATAGGCACGGACTGCCTGGGAATCGATCATGGTGTACGGGCGGGTGGGCCGGTGCGGCGACGGCCGGGCAGGTCATTCACCTGTCCGGCCGTCATGGCGGTGTCATGATTGTACTGGCTGGCGCCAGAAAGGCCGGAATCGGGTTTCTGGTGCCAACCCAGGCCGGGTCGAAGGGTGGGGAAATCGTAGCGAGCGGCCCATGGCCGGTCCGGGGAGCACCGTACAAGTGGTACGGCGAGCACCGCAGGATCCGCCATGGGCCGCGCAGCAGATTTATCCGCCCTTCAACTAACGCTTGAGGGCACGGTAGCCGATGTCGGTGCGGTACTGCATGCCGTCGAACTGGATCTGCTCGACCGCCGCGTAGGCCGCGCGCTGCGCCGCCTTGACCGTATCGGCCAGTCCCACCACGCACAGCACGCGCCCGCCCGTGACCTGCAGCACGCCGTCCTTGAGCGCGGTGCCGGCGTGGAAGGTCACGCTGTCCTCTGCCTCGGGCGGGATGCCGGTGATGACGTCGCCCTTGCGCGGCGCATCGGGGTAGCCATGCGCGGCCATCACCACGCCCAGCGCCGTGCGGCGGTCCCAGTCCAGTTCGATCTCGTCGAGCCTGCCGCTGACCGCATGCTCCATCACGTCGACCAGGTCGGTCTTCAGGCGTGCCAGGATCGGCTGGGTTTCCGGGTCGCCCATGCGGCAGTTGAATTCGAGCGTCTTGAGGTTGCCGTCGGCGTCGATCATCAGGCCGGCGTAGAGGAAGCCGGTATAGGTGATGCCGTCCTTCTCCATGCCGCGCACGGTCGGCAGGATGATCTCGCGCAGCGCGCGCGCATGCAGCGCGGGCGTGACCACCGGAGCCGGCGAGTAGGCGCCCATGCCGCCCGTGTTGGGGCCCGCGTCGTGATCGAGCAGGCGCTTGTGGTCCTGGCTGGTGGCCAGCGCCAGCACGTTCTTGCCGTCCACCAGCACGATGAAGCTAGCTTCCTCGCCGGCGAGGAACTGCTCGATGACCACGCGCGCGCCGGCGTCGCCGAGGCGGTTGTCGGCCAGCATCATGTCGACGGCGGCGTGTGCTTCTTCCAGCGTGGTGGCGACCACCACGCCCTTGCCGGCAGCCAGGCCGTCGGCCTTGATCACGATCGGCGCGCCCTGCGCGTCGATGTAGGCATGCGCGGCCGCGGCGTCGTTGAAGGTCTGGTAGGCGGCGGTCGGGATGCCGTGGCGCTGCATGAAGGCCTTGGCGAAGTCCTTGGACGACTCCAGTTGCGCGGCGGCCTGCGTGGGCCCGAAGATGCGCAGGCCCTTGGCGCGGAAGATGTCGACGATGCCGGCCGCCAGCGGCGCCTCGGGGCCGACCACGGTGAAGCTGACGCCTTCGCGCTCGGCGAAGGCCGCCAGCACTTCCGGATCGGTCAGCGGGACGTTCTGCAGACGCTTGTCGAGCGCGGTGCCGCCGTTGCCCGGCGCCACGTACACCACCTGTACCTTGGGGGACTGGGCCAGTTTCCAGGCCAGCGCGTGTTCACGACCACCCGAGCCGACAACCAATACTTTCATGATCCACTGCCAGAAAAAAATCGCATGCGAAAAAGCGGCAGCGCGCGTTCATCCACCGAACCGTGCTGCCGCCGTGTGACGGGTTCCTGCCGGACGCCCGCTTATTCCTCGATCACCGCGTTGGTGAACACTTCCTGCACGTCGTCCAGGTTTTCCAGGGCGTCGAGCAGCTTTTGCATCTTGGCGGCGTCGTCGCCGGCGAAGCTCACTTCGTTCTGCGGCTTCATGGTGACGTCCGCCAGTTCGGCCTTGAAGCCGGCCGCTTCCAGCGCGGCCTTGACCGTGCCGAAATCGTTGGGCGGGCACAGCACCTCGATCGAGCCGTCCTCGTTGGTGACCACGTCGTCGGCGCCCGCTTCCAGCGCGGCGTCCATCAGCTTGTCTTCGGGCGTGCCCGGAGCGAACAGGAACTGCCCGCAGTGGGTGAACATGAAAGCCACCGAGCCTTCCGTGCCCATGTTGCCGCCCTGCTTGGAGAAGGCGTGGCGCACTTCGGCCACGGTGCGGGTGCGATTGTCGGTCAGGCAGTCGACGATGATCGCAGCGCCCGCCAGGCCGTAGCCTTCATAGCGGATTTCTTCGTAGTTCACGCCTTCGAGGCCACCCACGCCGCGCTGGATGGCGCGCTGGATGTTGTCCTTAGGCATGTTCGCGTCCATGGCCTTGTCCATCGACAGGCGCAGGCGCGGGTTCGAATCGGGATCGCCGCCGCCGAGCTTGGCGGCCACGGTGATTTCCTTGATCAGGCGAGTCCAGACCTTGCCGCGCTTGGCGTCAGCGGCGGCCTTCTTGTGTTTGATATTGGCCCATTTTGAGTGACCGGCCATGATTCTCTCCGAAGCGGAATTCGTATTGATGCGCGTGCCGTGGCCAGCGCGCGCCGCCTGCGCCGGGCCAGCCAGGGGCGGCTGCCCGGCGCGGACGGAAGGTGTCGTGTGTCTGTGAGCCGGCCCGGGGGCTGGCTATAATCAGCCCAGCATTTTATCACGCGGCCCTGCCGCCGCCGGACCCGGATGTCGGGAGCCGCCGGACGCGCGGGGGATGACAAGCGGTGACGTTGCCGCGCTGCCTGCCAACCAGAGAGACCATGGCCGAACCCATCCTCATCGCCAAGAACGCCGAACTCGAACTCGCGCTGCTGCCCGAGATGGGCAACCGGCATGGCCTGATCACCGGCGCCACCGGCACCGGCAAGACCGTGACGCTGCAAAGCCTGGCGCAGGGTTTCTCGCGCCTGGGCGTGCCGGTCTTCCTGGCAGACGTCAAAGGTGACCTGACCGGCATCTCCCAGCCGGGCAAGCTGTCGGACAAGCTCAAGGCGCGCCTGGCCGACCTCGGCCTGCCCGAGCCGGCCTGGGGCGGCTGCCCCACCACGCTGTGGGACGTGTTCGGGCAGAAGGGCCACCCGGTGCGCGCCACGGTCTCGCACATGGGCCCGCTGCTGTTGTCGCGCATGCTGGAGCTCAATGACACGCAGCAGGGCGTGCTCAACCTGGTGTTCCGCATCGCCGACGCCAACGGCCTGCTGCTGCTCGACGCCAAGGACCTGCGCGCCATGCTGCAGTACGTGGGCGACAACGCTGGCGAGTTCACCACCGAGTACGGCAATATCTCGGCGGCCTCGATCGGCGCCATCCAGCGCGGCCTGATGACGCTGGAATCGCAAGGCGCGGATGCCTTTTTCGGTGAGCCCATGCTCAACCTGGACGACTTCATCCAGACCGAGAACGGGCAGGGCGTGGTCAATATCCTGGCGGCCGACAAGCTGCTCAATTCGCCCAAGCTCTACGCCACCTTCCTGCTGTGGCTGCTGTCCGAGCTGTTCGAGAAGCTGCCCGAGGCCGGYGACCTSGACAAGCCCAAGCTGGTGTTCTTCTTCGACGAGGCSCACCTGCTGTTCAACGACGCGCCCAAGTCGCTGCTCGACAAGATCGAGCAGGTGGTGCGCCTGATTCGCTCCAAGGGCGTGGGCGTGTACTTCGTCACGCAGAACCCGGTGGACATTCCCGATACGGTGCTCGGCCAGCTCGGCAACCGCGTGCAGCACGCGCTGCGCGCCTTCACCCCGCGCGACCAGAAGGCGGTCAAGGTGGCGGCCACCACCATGCGCGCCAATCCCGCGCTGGACGTGGAGAAGGTGATCGGCGAGCTCGGCGTGGGCGAAGCGCTGGTGTCATTGCTCGACGCCAAGGGCATTCCCGCCATCACCCAGCGCGCCTGGGTGATGGCGCCCGGCAGCCGCATCGGCCCGATCAGCGACGACGAGCGCAAGCAATTGCTGGCGGCCTCGCTGGTGGCCGGCACCTACGAACAGGCGATCGACCGCGAATCGGCCTACGAGAAGCTCAAGGGCCGCGCCGCGGCTCCCGCGCCGGCGGGCAACGGCGCGCCCGCTCCCACGCCTGCCACCGGCACGCCGGGGGCGGGCCAGTCCGCGCCGGCTCCGGCGCAAGGCGGCGGCTGGCTTGACCAGGCGGGGGAGATCTTCGGGGGGCTGACCAAGGGGACCGGCAAGAGCGGCCGCGGCGATTCCATCCTGGAGTCGATGGCCAAGTCGGCGGCGCGCACGGTGGGCTCGCAGGTCGGGCGCGAGCTGATCCGTGGCGTGCTGGGCAGCCTGCTGGGCTCGGGCAAGAAGAAGTAGGCGGCGGCCCGGCATTGGCCCGGCGGCCACCCGGCGGGGTCAGCGCTTGCGCGCTGCCTCGGCGTCCTCGCGCATCTTGCGCAGGAACAGGCGGGTGAAGAACCACCCCATGCCGATGATGAAGGCGATCACGCCCAGGCTCATCAGCCCGGTGTCGGTGGTGAACAGGATCTTGAAGGCTTCCATCTGGGTCTCCCTGGTCTGGCGCGGCACATCGGGCGATGTGCCGCTGCCCAGTCTAGGCAGACCCCTGGCCGCGGGCGTTGAGGCGGATCAAGCCGGGTGCAGACTGTGCCGCCCGGCGTCGCCCGCATCCGGCATCAGTTCTTGGTGCCGAACAGTCGGTCGCCCGCATCGCCCAGGCCCGGCACGATATAGGCGTTCGAATCCAGGTGGCTGTCCAGCGAGGCGACGAACAATCTTACGCCCGGATGTGCCTTTTGGAAGACTTCCACGCCTTCCGGCGCCGCCACCAGCGCGACGAAGGTGATGGCCTCGTCTTTCACGCCGCGGCGCTTGAGCACGTCGACGGCGTGCGCGGCCGAGTAGCCCGTCGCCACCATCGGGTCACACAGGATAAAGCTGCGGTCTTCCACGTCCGGCAGGCGCACCAGGTATTCGACCGGGCGGTGCTGGTCGTCGCGGTACACGCCGATATGGCCGATGCGCGCCGACGGAATCAGCTCGACCAGGCCGTCGCTCATGCCAACGCCTGCGCGCAGCACGGGCACGATGGTCAGTTTCTTCCCGGCGATCACGGGCGCGTCCAGCGTGACCAGCGGCGTATCGATGCGGCGCGTGGTGAGCGGCAGGCTGCGCGTGATTTCATAGCCCATCAGCAGCGTGATCTCCCGCAGCAGCTCGCGGAACGTGCGCGTGGACGTTTCCTTGTCGCGCATATGGGAGAGCTTGTGCTGGATCAGCGGGTGATCGAGGATGTACAGATTGGGGAAACGGGGATCTTGCTTCATGGCGGGGAGCGGCTGGCGGCTGGAGGGCGCGAAGGCCCGATGCAGCCGGATTGTAATGGATGCGGGCCGCCCGCCCGCCGCAGGCGCAGCAGGGCGGGGCGGCCGGCATCCGCGCCGCTCAGTCTACCGAGATGCTGGCGCTCTTGGCCACCTTGCCGAACTTCTCGTACTCGGACATCGTCAGCGCCTGCAGCTCGGCCGCGCTCGAGCCCTTCGGGTTGAAGCCCGCCTGCACCAGCTTGTCCCTGACCTCGGCGTTGGCGAGCGCCTCGACCAGCGCGGCATTGAGTGCCTGCACCACCGGCGCCGGCATGCCGGCCGGGCCGTACACGCCGAACCACGGCTCCACCGCGTAGCCCGCCAGGCCGGCCTCGGCCAGCGTCGGCACATTGGGCAGGGCCGGGGAGCGCGTCTTGCCCGCCACCGCGAGCGCGCGCAGCTTGCCGCCCTGGATGTGCGGCAGCGAGGCCGGCAGGTTGTCGAACATCACCTGCACATGCCCGCCGAGCATATCGTTGATGGCCGGGCTGCTGCCCTTGTATGGCACATGGGTCAGGCCTGCCTGCGTCATCTGCGAGAACATCGCGCCGGCCAGGTGCATCGACGTGCCAGTGCCCGCGGTGGCGTAGGTCAGGCCGGGATGCGCCTTGGCATAGCTGACCAGTTCGGCCACCGTCTTCACCGGCAGGTTGTTGCTGACCTCCAGCACGATGGTGGACGTGCCCAGCAGGCTGACCGCGGTGAAGTCCTTGCGCGGGTCGAACGGCACGTGCTTGTAGATATGCGGGTTGAGCGCATTGGTGGAGATGGCGCCGAAGCCGATGGTGTAGCCGTCCGGCGCGGCCTTGGCGACGGCCTCCATGCCGATGTTGCCGCCGGCGCCGGGGCGGTTCTCCACCACCACCGGCTGTCCCAGCTTTTCGCCGATCTTCTGGCCGACCGTGCGCGCCACCAGGTCGGTGGTGCCGCCGGCGGCGTAGGGCACGATGAAGCGGATCGGCCTGGCGGGATAGTCGGTCGCCGCGCTGGCGGCGCCGGGCAGCCAGCTGCCTGCGAGTGCGGCTGCGGCGGCGGCCGCCGCCAGCAGCCGCTTGCCGGAGGCAGCCTTGACCGGGAGGGAGGGGGAGAGGGGTGCCGCAAAGAGGGAAACTGCCGTCATGTGTGCTCCTGTTTTTTCTTGTGCGCGGCACGCGCGGGCGTGCCGACGGGCGAGCTTACGGCAGTTTGGCGACCGCTGCCAGCAACGCGCGAACGGCGGCCCGGCAGGCAATGGGCGGTGGGTGGCGCCGCGCAGGAAACGGCGTCCGGTGCACATGCCTCTTTTCGAATACAATGGCTCGCGTCTTGTCCGCCCCGTCTCCAGCGGCGCGCGGCGTGTCCATCCAGCTTGCCCTCGTGTCCGCATCCCCACTTTCCCGTTTCACGTCGTCCGCCCAGCCGGCATCGCAGCGCACCGGCCTTGCCGTGGCTGCCATCGGCGCCGTCCTTTTTTCCGGCAAGGCCATCGTCGCCAAGCTGATGTACCGCTACGACATCGACGCGGTCATGGTGATCACCCTGCGCATGCTGTTCGCCGTGCCGCTGTTCATGGCGATCGGCTGGTGGCAGTCGCGTCGCCTGCCGCCGTTGTCCTGGGCCGACCGCGGCCGCATCGTGTTCCTCGGCATCATCGGCTACTACCTGTCGAGCTTCCTCGATTTCCTCGGCCTGCAATACATCACCGCCGGGCTGGAGCGGCTGATCCTGTTCCTGACGCCGTCCTTCGTGCTGCTGGCCAGCGCCGTGCTGTTCAAGCGCAGCATCAGCCGCAGGCAATGGCTGTCGTTGCTGTTCGCGTATATAGGCATCGTGCTGGTTTTCGCGCATGATCTCGACGTGAGCGGCAGCCGCGTCTGGCTCGGCGCGGCGCTGGTGCTGGGCAGCGCGCTGACCTACGGGGTCTACCTGATCCTGTCGGGCGAGCTGGTGCAGCGCATCGGCTCGCTGCGGCTGGTGGCATACGCGATGTGCGTCTCCACTGCCTGCTGCGTGGTGCAGTACCTGGTGCTGGGGCGCCCGCTGGCGGATCTGCTGCAGCCGGCACCGGTGTTGTGGCTGTCGGCGGTCAATTCGGTGTTCTGCACGGTGATGCCGGTGTCGCTCACGATGATCGCGGTGGCGCGCATCGGCGCGCCGATGGCCTCGCAGGCGGGCATGCTCGGCCCGGTGTCGACGCTGTTCCTCGGCTTCTGGCTGCTGGGCGAGCCGATCACGGGCGTGCAGCTGGCCGGCAGCGCGCTGGTCATGGGCGGGATATATTTACTGTCGGCGCGTCGGCAAGACCGGGCGCGGGCAGGCCGGAAGGGCATGGATAACAAGCAGGCGGATGGCCGCCTCGATGACACAAGGAGTCGATGAGATGGATCTAGGATTGCGCGGCAAGCATGCGCTGGTGTGCGGCGCCAGCAAGGGTCTCGGTTTCGCCTGCGCGGATGCGCTGGCCGCCGAAGGCGTGGACGTGGTGATCGTGGCGCGCGGCGCCGAGGCGCTGGAGAAGGCGGCGGCGGACCTGCGCGCGCGCCACGGCCGGCGCGTGGTGGCCGTGGCCACCGACATCACCACCCCGGAAGGCCGCAAGCTGGCGCTGGACGCCGCGGCCAAGCTCGGCGATCTCGATATCCTCGTCAACAACGCCGGCGGCCCGCCCCCCGGCAATTTCCGCGACTGGGACCGCGATGCGTGGCTGGCCGCGATCGACGCCAACATGCTGACCCCGATCGAGCTGATCAAGGCCACCGTCGACGGCATGATCGCGCGCAAATGGGGCCGCATCATCAATATCACCAGCGGCGCGGTGAAGGCGCCGATCGACGTGCTTGGCCTGTCCAACGGCGCGCGCTCGGGCCTTACCGGTTTCGTCGCCGGCCTGGCGCGCGAAGTCGCGCAGCATGGCGTGACGGTCAACAACCTGCTGCCGGGCCCGTTCAATACCGACCGCCTGTACAAGACGATGGAGGGCGGCGCCAAGAAGGCCGGCCTGTCGATCGAGGAAGTGTCGCAGCGCCGTGCCGCGCAGAACCCGAGCCGCCGCTTTGGCGAGCCGGCCGAGTTCGGCGCCACCTGCGCGTTCCTGTGCAGCCGCCAGGCCGCCTATATGACCGGCCAGAACGTGCTGCTCGACGGCGGTGCTTTCCCGGGCACGTTCTAGGCTGCCCGTTGCCGTTCCCCGCGCGCGGCCCCGCTGCCGTGCGCGGGCCCGTTTCCAGCCGGGCCGCGCCGGCCCGGCCTTTCGCTGACTGGCCAGGATGACGCAGATGACTTGCCCCCGCATTGCGCTGATCGCGCACGACCACAAGAAGGACGATATCGTCGCCTTTGCCCAGCGCCATCGCGATTTCCTTTCGCGCTGCGAGCTGTTGGCCACCGGCACCACCGGCGGGCGGCTTGCCGACGAAGCCGGCCTGACCGTGACGCGCATGCTGTCCGGCCCCTGGGGCGGCGACCTGCAGATCGGCTCGCAGCTGGCCGAAGGCCGCGTGGGCGTGGTGATCTTCCTGCGCGACCCGATGACGCCGCAGCCGCACGAACCCGATATCAATGCGCTGGTGCGTGCCTGCGACGTGCACAACGTGCCGTGCG
This sequence comes from Cupriavidus sp. 05N38, assembly GCF_056397345.1. Classification (NCBI taxonomy): domain Bacteria; kingdom Pseudomonadati; phylum Pseudomonadota; class Betaproteobacteria; order Burkholderiales; family Burkholderiaceae; genus Cupriavidus; species Cupriavidus sp. 05N38. The sequence continues at coordinate 129,826 of NZ_JBFTNF010000007.1, read as the reverse complement.
CGACCAACGTGGCGACCGCGGAGCTGCTGATCGCGGAACTGCGCCGGCTCTATCCCGAATCCGGCACGCCGGCCTGACGTGACCCTGGCGCGCTGTCCGGCGCGCTTCAGGAATGCCTTCGACGGGCAGTACACAGCACGAGCACAAGGAGCGAAACATGAGCAAGGCCATCCGTATATTCGAGACCGGCGGCCCCGAAGTGATGCAGTGGGTCGATGTCGAGGTCGGCGAGCCCGGCGCCGGCGAGGTCCGCGTGCGGCAAGAGGCGGTGGGCCTGAACTACATCGACGTGTACTTCCGTACCGGGCTGTACAAGCAGGCGCTGCCTGGCGGCCTCGGCATGGAAGGCGCGGGCGTGGTGGAGGCGGTGGGCGCGGGCGTGTCCCACCTTGGCGTGGGCGACCGCGTGGCCTATGCGGGGCGGCCGACCGGCGCCTATGCGCAGGTGCGCGTGATGCCGGCCGATATCGTGGTGCGCCTGCCGGATGCGATCTCGTTCGAGCAGGGCGCGGCGATGATGCTGCAGGGCCTGACCGTGCAATACCTGGTGCGCGACAGCTACCGCGTGCAGGCCGGCGACACGGTGCTGCTGCACGCGGCCGCCGGCGGGGTCGGCCTGATCGCCAGCCAGTGGCTCAAGGCGCTCGGCGTGACGGTGATCGGCACCGCCGGCAGCGACGAGAAAGCGGCGCTGGCGCGCGCGCACGGCTGCGACCACACCATCGTCTACACGCGCGAATCCTTTGTCGACAGGGTCAAGGAGATCACCGGCGGCAAGGGCGTCGCCGCGGTCTACGACTCGGTGGGCAAGGATACCTTCAGCGGTTCGCTCGATTGCCTGAAGCCGCGCGGCACCATGGTGGTGTTCGGCAACGCCTCGGGTCCGGTACCGCCCTTCGATCTCTCCGTGCTGGGCAACAAGGGCTCGCTGCGCCTCACGCGGCCGACGCTGATGACCTACGTGGTCCACCGCGAACTGCTGGAGCCGATGGCGGCCGACCTGTTCGCGATGGTCACCAGCGGCAAGGTAAAGATCGAGGTCCGCCAGCGCTACGCACTGGCGGACGTGGCGCAGGCCCATCGGGACCTGGAGGGCCGCAAGACCACCGGCACCACCATCCTCCTGCCCTAGGCAGCAGGCTCAGCGCGCGCGTACGGTGCTGGCGCCGGCGCGCGCCTCGGCCTGCCTGAGCACGTGCGGCGGCAGGCGCTTGAGCATGAAATGCACCGCCAGCGGAATCAACACCACGTCGTCGACGATGCCGAGCCCGAGGATGAAATCGGGGATCAGGTCAATGGGCGAGACCGCGTAAAGCAGCAGCCCGAGAGTGGCCGGCCGCAGCCACGCCGGTGCATCGGGGTGGCGCAGGGCAAACCAGAGCAGGCGGCCGTCGCGCCGCARCAGGGTCCATAGCGCTGACATTCGTTTCCACATGAGGGGCCTCCTTTACTCAGCGAGATTCATTAGCCACAATTCATTCGCCACAATTCATTGGCCACAATTCATTGGCCACAAAGCCGGGGCGGGTTTGTCTTGTTGCAGATAGCTTGGGGTGGTTGTCGGGGGTTCAAGTTCCCGGTGATGGGCTTGGTGCTGTTTGTGGTGTTGTGGTGGGGTGCTTGTTTGTGCTTTCAAAGTCAACGTCAACGTCAACGTCAACGTCAACGGCTTTCGCTCCCCCGGAGCGACCTACTTTCTTTTTTCCGAAAAGAAAGTAGGCAAAGAAAGCGGACTGCCTGGCCGGCAGGGGCAGAAACATTGGGGTTGCTGGTTGTCGGTGGTTTCGTCGTGGGGGCCGTGGTTTTGCTGGCATCCTGCCGTTACCGGTGCGCGCGGCCACTATCCTGTGGGTGGCGTCCGATTCGTGGTGGCGCTGCATGATGGCGGCGGCCCAGGTAGTTCAAGCTGCTGCCGCGACCGGGGCGGATGGGCACGTCCTAGGAGCGGCACTGGTTTCGTGGTGGGCGCGGCGGCCCCTATTTGAGCTCAGTGCCCAATGGCATCCGCTTAAGAGGTAACCCAGCGCGGACCTGTCAGAAATTTTGTGTTTAGGGCATAACATGCCGCCAAGGAGCATGTCATGCCACGCAAAACCAAGACGAGCCAGGCCGCCGACCGTGAGCTGCACACCATCCCCGAGGACTTGATCGCCCATTTCGTGAAGGGCCCGATGACTGCCGAGGCGGTCCAGGACGCTTCGATGGCGTTCAAGAAGGCCCTGATCGAACGAGCTTTGGGCGCTGAGCTAGGCCATCATCTGGGCTACTCGCCCGGCACCGAGCGTCCGGCCGGCACGGCCAACCAGCGCAACGGCAGGAGCGCCAAGACCGAGCTGACCGAAGACGGCCCGCGGCGCGTAGACATCCCACGCGACCGCGACAGCAGCTTCGATCCGATCCTGATTCCCAAGCACGAGCGGCGCTTCACCGGGTTCGATGACAAGATCATCGCCGTGTATGCCCGTGGCATGACCGTGCGCGAGATCCGCTGACACCCGCGCCCCGGTCCACCGCGCCCACCACGAAACCACGAGCGTGCTACGTCGTGGCCGCTTAAGCCGGTAACGGCAGATGGCCGGACAAGCAGTGTGTTCGGCATCATAGGTCTGACCCTGAAACTACCGCGACCGGGGCGGATGGGAACGGCATGGGAACGGCACTGGTTTCGTGCCCGGTGGCCCCCGCGCGGGATTACCCGCTGACACCCGCGCCCCGGTCCACCGCGCCCACCACGAAACCACGAAACCACGAGGGTGCTATGCCGTGGCCGCTTAAGCCGGTAACGGCAGATGGCCGGACAAGCAGTACGCCCGCCATCATAGGTCTGACCCCGAAACCACTGTCGCCAGCAAGATCGCGGCCGCCCGCCCCGGTAACGGCAGGATGCAAGCAGAACCAAAAACCCCACGACGAAACCAGCAACACCGGGAATCCCAATGTTTCTGCCCCTGCCGGCCAGGCAGCCCGCTTTCTTTGCCTACTTTCTTTTCGGGGAAAAGAAAGTAGGTCGCTCCGGGGGAGCGAAAGCCTTTGACGTTGATGTTGATGTTGACTTTGAAGCACAAGCGCCAGCCCACAAACCACAAACCACAAACAGCATCAAACGCAAAAAACCTCAGACATCGAAGCAAAAAAGCCAAACCGAATCCGCCCCCGCCCCCCACCGACAATCCAAAAAAAAGCGGCAGATGCCAAAAACCACATCCACCGCTTCTCACTACCTCCCTCCACCAACCATCAACCCGGAATCTTCCCCTCCACGCCTTCGACGTAGAACTTGATGCCGTGCAGGAAACCGTCGTCGGCGACCTGGTCCTTGGCCAGTTGATCCTTGCCGGTGTTGTCCTTGAGCGGACCCTTCCAGATCGGCGCCGAGCCGTCGGCGATGCCCTTCTTGCGCTCTTCCACCAGGGCCTTGACGTCATCCGGCACCACGGCGTTGAAGCCCTTCAGGTCGATCATGCCTTCCTTCACGCCCCACCACGTGGTGCTGTTCTTCCACTGGTTGGCCAGCACGTCGCCCACCACCTTGTTGTAGTAGACGCCCCAGGAGATCACCGAGGCAGCCAGGTGCGCCTTCTCGCCGAACTTGCTCATGTCGCTGTCCCAGCCGAAGGCGTACACGCCCTTTTCCTGCGCGGTCTGCACCACGGCGGCGGAGTCGGTGTTCTGCATGAGCATGTCCACGCCCTGGCCGATCAGGGTGGTGGCGGCTTCGCGCTCCTTGCCCGGATCGAACCACTTGTTCACCCACACGACCTTGACCGTGGCCTTGGGATTGACGCTGCGCGCGCCGAGGGTGAACGAGTCGATGTTGCGGATCACCTCGGGGATGGGCACCGATGCCACCACGCCCATCTTGCCGGTCTTGCTCATCTTGCCGGCGACCACGCCAGCCAGGTACGCGCCTTCATACGTGCGCACATCGTACTGCGCAAGGTTGTCCGCGGTCTTGAAGCCGGTAGCGTGCTCGAACTTCACGTCCGGGAATTCCTTGGCCACCTTGAGCATCGACTCCATGTAGCCGAAGGTGGTGCCGAAGATCAGCTTGTTGCCCTGCGCGGCCAGGTCGCGGAACACGCGTTCGGCGTCCGCGGCCGATTCCGGCACGTTCTCGACGAACGAGGTCTTCACCTTGTCGCCGTACTTTTCTTCCACCGCCTTGCGGCCGGCGTCGTGCGCATAGGTCCAGCCGGCATCACCCACGGGCCCGATGTAGACGAAGGCGACCTTGAGCGGCTCGGCCTTCTGCTCGGCGGCGGGGGCCGAAGCGGGCGCGGCGCTTTCCGCCGGCTTTTCGGCTTCCTTCTTGCCGCAGCCAGCCAGGGCCAGCACGGCGGTGGCAGCGAGGGCCGCCAGGGTTTTCCTGCGCGTGACGATCATGATTTCTCCTTGAAATGACCTTGCTACTGATTTTTTTGATTGAGGGTGCAACTATGGCTCTGAATCGCTAAACGAGGCCGGATGCGGCAGGGCCGCGCGTGGATGGCGCCGCGGGGGCGCGATCCACGCGAACAGGACGCGGCTGGCCGGGTCAGGCGACACCCGGGCGGAACGGCTTGCCCAGCGACGCCGGCATGTTCAGGCGGATCCACGCCGGGTTGCGCGAGATCAGTGCCAGCACCACGATGGTGGCGGCGTAGGGCAGCATCGACAGGATCTGCGATGGCACCGCCACGCCGATGCCCTGCAGGTAGAACTGCAGGATGGTGACGCCGCCGAACAGCCACGCGCCGGCCAGCACCCGGCCCGGGCGCCAGGTGGCGAAGGTGGTCAGCGCCAGCGCGATCCAGCCGCGTCCGGCCACCAGGTTCTCCACCCACATCGGCGTGTACACCAGCGACAGGTAGGCGCCGGCCAGCCCGCAGCAGGCGCCGCCGAACAGCAGCGCGCCGAAGCGGATCATGCGCACCGGGTAGCCCAGCGCGTGCGCCGACTCCGGCGATTCGCCGATCGCGCGCAGGGTCAGCCCGGCGCGCGTGCGGAACAGGAACCACGCGATGGCCGCGCACAGCAGCAGGCTGAAATACACCATCCAGTGATGCTGGAAGAAGGCCGGGCCGAAGAACGGGATATCGGCCAGGCCGGGGATCGACCTGGCCTGCGAAGGCATGGCGTAGCCGACGAAGCGCTGGCCCATGAAGGCCGACAGGCCGGTGCCGAAGATCGACAGCGCCAGGCCGGTGGCCACCTGGTTGGTGGCCAGCACCAGCGCCAGCCACGAGAACAGTGTGGCCATGGCCATGCCGGCCAGTGCGCCGGCGGCGAAGCCGATCATCGGCGACTGGGTCTGGTAGCCGGCCATGAAGCCGACCGCGGCGGCGACCAGCATCATGCCTTCGGCGCCGAGGTTGAGCACACCCGAGCGCTCGTTGATGAGCAGGCCAAGCGCGGCCAGCAGCAGCGGCGTGCCGGCGTTGATCGCGGTGGYGATGAGAGGGGCGAATTGTTCCATGTGTCGGGGGCTCTCGCTCAGGCGGCCTTGGCGCGCCAGCGCAGGCGGTTGTCGATCAGCGTGTCGCTGGCCAGCAGGAAGAACAGCAGCATGCCCTGGAACACCGAGCCGATGGCCGAGGGCAGGCCCAGGCGCGACTGCGCCATTTCGCCGCCGATGTAGAACAGCGACATGACGATGCCGCCGAACACGGTGCCCACCGGATGCAGGCGGCCGACGAAGGCCACGATGATCGCGGTGAAGCCATAGCCGGGCGAGATCGACGGCAGCAACTGGCCGATCGGGCCGGTCACCTCGAAGGCACCCGCCAGGCCGGCGGTGCCGCCCGAGATCATCAGCGCGCTCCACAGCGAGCGGCGCGCCGAGAAGCCGGCATAGCGCGCGGCCGCCGGCGCGGTGCCGCCGACCTGCAGGCGGTAGCCGGCGAAGCTGCGGAAGACGAAGACCGTCATCAGCACCACCAGCACCAGCATCACCGCGAAGCCCGCGTGCAGGCGCGAGCCCGACAGCAGGTTGGGCAGCAGGAACTCGGACGAGAACACCTTGGACTGCGGGAAGTTCATGCCGTTGGGATCCTTGAGCGGACCATTGACCACGTACAGCATCAGCTGCTGCGCGATATAGGTCAGCATCAGCGACACCAGGATCTCGTTGGCGTTGAACTTGTCCTTGAGCGCGGCCGTGAGCGAGGCCCAGAACATGCCGCCGGCCACGCCGGCCAGCGATGCCAGCACCAGCACCACGGTGCCGTTGACGCCATTGCCGGGCACGTCGAAATACAGCACGGTGGCGCCGGCGAAGATGCCGCCCAGGATCAGCTGGCCGTCGGCGCCGATATTCCAGATATTGGCGCGGTAGCACACCGACAGGCCAAGCGCGCACAGCACCAGGGGCACGGTCTTGAGCAGCACCTCGCCGATGGCGCGGCGGTCCTTGAGCGGATCGACCAGGAAGACCTTGAGCGCGGCCATCGGGTCCTTGCCGAGCAGCAGGAACAGCAGGGCGCCGAACATCAGCGTCAGGGCCAGCGCGATCAGCGGCGAAGCATAGGCCATGCGGCGCGAGGGCAGCCCGCGCGGCGCCAGCGATACGGGCGAGCGGAGCAGGAAATCAGCCATGGAGCACGGCCTCCTGTTGTTCGCGCTGCCCGCCCGGGCCACCTTCCCACAAGCCGCTCATCCACAGGCCGACCTGTTCGCGCGTGGCGTCCTGGGTCGGGATCGACGGCGACAGCCGGCCCTTGGCGATCACATGCAGGCGGTCGCAGATGGCGAACAGCTCGTCGAGCTCCTCGGACACCACCAGCAGCGCGCAGCCGGTGGCCTTGAGGGCCAGCAGCTCGTTATGGATCTGCGCCGCGGCGCCCACGTCCACGCCCCAGGTAGGCTGGGCCACGATCAGCACCTTGGGGCCGCTTTCGATCTCGCGGCCGACGATGAATTTCTGCAGGTTGCCACCCGACAGGCTCTTGGCCAGCGCCTCCGGCCCGCTCGCCTTGACGCGGAAGCGGCCAATCACGGCGTGGGCCAGCCCGGCCGCCGCCTTCGGCGAAATCATGCCGCGCCGCACGTACGGCGCGGACTGGTGCGACAGCAGTGTGTTGGCGGCCAGGCTCATGCCCGGCACGGCGCCGCGGCCCAGGCGCTCCTCCGGCACGAAGGCCAGGCCGGCGCGGCGGCGCGCGCGCGCGTCGAGGCGGCCGACCGGCTTGTCGTCGAGCAGCACGGCGCCGCGCTCGGCACGCACGTCCTCGCCCGACAGCGCCGCCAGCAGTTCCTGCTGGCCGTTGCCGGACACGCCCGCGATGCCGACGATCTCGCCGGCGCGCAGGTCCATCGAAATGCCCGACAGCTCGGTGGCGAAGGCATGCGCGCGCGGCAGCGAGAGCGCGCGCACCGCCAGCCGGCAGGCGCCGGGCTCGGTCTGCACGCGCGCCTCGCGCGGCGGCTCGCCGCCGATCATCAGGCGCGACAACGAGGCAGCGCTCTCCTGGCGCGGATCGCACACGCCGGTGACGCGGCCCATGCGCATCACGGTGGCGCTATGGCAGAGCTCGCGGATCTCGTCGAGCTTGTGGCTGATATAGAGAATGCTGGTGCCTTCCGCGGCGAGCTGGCGCAGCGTGACGAAGAGCGTCTGCACGGCCTGCGGCGTGAGCACCGAAGTGGGCTCGTCCAGGATCAGCAACTGTGGCCTGGCCAGCAGCGCGCGCACGATTTCGACGCGCTGGCGCTCGCCCACCGACAGCGTGTGCACGTGGCGGTTGGGCTCGAGCGGCAGGCCGTAGCGCTGCGCGGTTTCGCGGATGCGCTCGGCCAGCTGCTTCATGCTGGCGCTGTCCCTATTCTTGCCCTTGCCGCGCGGCAGTCCCAGCGCGATGTTCTCGGTGACGGTCAGCGTGTCGAACAGCGAGAAATGCTGGAACACCATGGCGATGCCCAGGTTGCGGGCGTCGTGCGGATTGTGGATGGCGGCCGGCGCACCGTTGAAGTGCATCTCGCCGGCGTCGGGCTTGACCGCGCCGAAGATGATCTTCATCAGGGTGGACTTGCCGGCGCCGTTCTCGCCGAGGACGGCGTGGATCTCGCCGGGGGCGACGACGAGCGAGACATCGTCATTGGCGGTCACGCCGGGGTAGCGCTTGCTGATATGGGCAAGCGCCAGCCTTGGGGGTGTGCTAAGGGTCACTGAGGCGGCTCGAGTGGTTATGGCAGCAACGTGGATCAACGTCCGTGTCAGGCAGCACCTCCTGCCGTGCGAGGGGCAGGATCGCCGCGACGCATTGCAGCATCCATCACGGAATGGTGATGCCGTTCATTAAGCGTGGATTATATAAGTGCGCGGGGGCCGGGCGGCCCGTCCAGGACAGTTTTGTCGGCCCCGCAACGGTTGCAGGAAGATTGCAAGTCGCATGCCGGGACGTGACGGGTGCGTCGCGGCGCGGGCCGGGAGGAGGGGCTGTCCGGCAGCGCGCGAGGCAGGGCGGGAAGCGGCAAAAAAAAGCGCCGGGGCAGGACGCTCCCGGCGCTGTGCGGCGCCGGGAAGCGCGCGATGCGTTCCCGGCCCGGTGCGGATCGGCGCAGTCCTGCCGGTCAGGCGCCGTTGTTCGCCGCGACCTGGCTGAAGCGGCCTTCGCGGAAATCCGCCAGCGTCTGGTAGATCTGCTCCTGGGTGTTCATCACGAACGGCCCATATTGCACGATCGGCTCACCCAGCGGCCGGCCCGCGATCAGCAGGAAGCGCGAATCGGTCGCCGCGGTCACGCTCACGCCGTCGGCGCCCGCGGCGTTGTCCAGCACGCCCATGCGCTGCGCTTCGAGCACCGCCGCGCTGTCGCCGGTGCCTACCGAGATTTCGCCCCGGTAGGTGTACAGGAAGGCGTTGTGGCCTGGCGGCAGCAGCTGCGAGAAATGCTGTCCGGCGGGCAGCGTCACGTCGAGGTACAGCGGCTCCGTGACCGGGCGCGTCACCGCGCCGGCCATGCCGTGCGAAGCGCCTGCCAGCACGCGCACGGTGGCGCCGTTCGGCAGCGCGACCGTGGGCACGGCGGCGGCGGGCAGGTCGCGGTACCAGGGCGCGGTCATCTTGTCTGCGGCCGGCAGGTTCAGCCACAGCTGGAAGCCTTCCATGCGGCCGTCCTCCTGCTCGGGCATCTCCGAATGCACCACGCCGGCGCCGGCCACCATCCACTGCGCGCCGCCGTTTTCCAGCAGGCCTTCGTTGCCGGCGCTGTCGCGATGGCGCATGCGGCCGGCCAGCATATAGGTAATGGTCTCGAAGCCGCGGTGCGGGTGGTCGGGGAAGCCGCCGATATAGTCGTCGCGGCTGTCGGTGCCGAAGGCATCCAGCATCAGGAACGGGTCCAGGCGGCGCTGCAGGTTCTGCGTCAGTACGCGGGTCAGCTTGACGCCGGCGCCATCCGAGGTGGCGATGCCGCGCACCACGCGGTCGACCGCGCGCGAGCGCTGCACGGTTTCCTCGGCGGTGGCCGCGACGGCGGTAGCGGTAGTGCGTTGTTCCATGTTCGATCTCCTGTTGGCTGGGGCGGCGGCAATGGCGCGCCGCCCGTTGGCTACCCTCCCAATTTAAGGGTTTGGGCCAAAAGCGGTAGAGGGCGGCAGGGCAACAGATTGTTCTGCCGGTGGCACGGTGACCGCCACGTTATAGCTGGTTTTTGCAACAGCGCCCGCGTCCGCGACGATGCCGGACAAACGTCGGCAAATGCGCCCACAAGCGGGCCGGAAAGCGGGAAGATGACAAGATCGGCGTAAATGCGTATAATAGCGCTCTCGTTGTCATCCGATGCTGCGTGATCCCGCGCAAGATGCAAGGCCCGGCAGGTTTGCCTGGCCCTTGTTTGTGTCTTGTCCGTTACCTGCGCTGCGTTGGCCGATTGATCCGGCGGCGCGTCGGAAATCATCAACTCTGCGCTGCCACTGGCCTCCCGTACCGCATCTTCGCGGCGGGTTGCGCCGCTCCAGGGACCCCCGGCATTCGCACGCCCGGCGTCCCGTCAAATGGGTTTCCCCGCCTTCGCGTGGAACCCGGCGCCCGTCCACCGGCTCATCTGCCGGTCATGGCGGGCAAGGCAATCTAGTCAGGCCCGGCGGCCCCCAATTGCACCGCCCGAGGCCGTTTTCGTCCGCCAGTCCGGATGTGGTGCTTCCTGCCCACGTGCGGCGCGCGGAAAAGAGGGGAATATGTCCAAGCAATCCGTACAGGCGCTCGCCTGGGGATGTCTCGCGCTCGCCGCGCTGGCCGGCCTGGCCACGTGGATCGGCGTCGATGTCATCCGGCAATACCAGGACCGCCTCTGGTACGACGTGGCGGACCACCTGCGCCTGGTGGCGTGGTCCATGGCGCTGGCGCTGGCCACCGGCGTGCCGGCCGGCATCGGCCTGAGCCGGCCCTGCATGCGCCGCTGGGCCGAGCGCCTGATGCAGGTCTTCAATATCGGCAACACCGTGCCTTCGCTGGCGGTGCTGGCGCTGGCACTGGCCGTGCTCGGCATCGGCGAGCGGCCGGCCATCCTGGCGCTGTGGCTGGCCTCGCTGCTGCCGATCGTGCGCAATACCTGCGAGGGCCTGCTCGGCGTCTCGCCGGCCCTGACCGAAGCCGCGCGCGGCCTGGGCATGACACCGCGCCAGCGCCTGTTGCGCGTCGAACTGCCCAATGCGCTGCCGGTGATCCTGGCGGGCGTGCGCATCAGCCTGGTGATCAACGTCGGCACGGTGCCGCTGTCGTTCCTGATCGGCGCCAACAGCCTGGGCGAGCTGATCTTCCCTGGCATCTACCTGAACAACCAGCCCCTGCTGCTGCTGGGCGCCGCGGCTACCGCGCTGCTCGCCCTGGCGCTCGACGGCCTGTTCGCCGCCGCCGGCTACTGCTACCTGCGCAGCCGCGGCCTGGCGCGCTGAAGGCCGCCGCACATGAAGGAGAACCCGATGCATTCCATCACCAGCGCGCTCGCGCGCGCAGGCCGCCTGCTGGCCGGCCTTGCCGCCGCCGCGGCCCTGGCCGCAGTGGCCGCGCCCGCCGCCGCGGATCCCGTGCGCGTGGGCGGCAAGAACTTTACCGAGCAGTTGATCCTGTCGTCGATGACGGCGCAGTACCTCAGGGCCAAGGGCCTGGCCACCGAGCTGACTTCCGGCCTGGGCAGCACGCTGATGCGCCAGGCCATGGAAAGCGACCAGCTCGACGTGGTGTGGGACTACACCGGCACCGCGCTGATCGTCTTCAACAAGGTCGAGGAGAAGCTCGACGCGCAGGCGAGCTACGAACGCGTCAAGACACTCGACGCCGCGCGCGGCCTGGTATGGCTCGATGCCTCCGGCATCAACAACACCTACGCGCTGGCGATGCCGCGCAAGCGCGCCGACGCCGCCGGCGTGACCACGCTGTCGGCCTTCGCCGAAAAAATGCGCGCGGCCGGCGAGGGCACGGCGCATCCGTTCGCCGTCGACATGGAGTTCGCGGCGCGCCCGGATGGCCTGGAGCCGCTCAAGGCGCGCTACAAGCTGCCGTTCTCGCGCCGCGACGTGATTCAGCTCGATCCCGGCCTGGTCTACACCGCGCTGAAGAACGACCAGGTCGAACTGGGCCTGGTCTACACSACCGACGGCCGSGTSAAGGGYTTCGACCTCGTGCTGCTGGAAGACGACCAGCATTTCTTCCCCGCGTACAACGCCGCGCCGGTGGTGCGCAAGGCTGCGCTGGAGCGGCACCCGGAACTGGCCGGACTGCTCAATGCGCTCTCGGCCACGCTCGACAACGAGGCCATGACCGAGATGAACTACAAGGTCGATATCGGCCAGCAGCCGGTCGACAAGGTGGCGCAGGAATTCCTGCGCGGCCACGGCCTGATCTGAAGGAGGCCGCATGGACCTGATGACTTACCTGCAGCACAGCTGGCCCACGTTGCTCAAGCTGACCGGCCAGCACCTGGCGCTGGTGGGCTCCGCGGTGGGGCTGGCGATCCTGGCGGGCGTGCCGCTGGGCATCCTGTGCGCGCGCTTTCGCTTCCTCGCCACACCGCTGCTCACGCTGGCCACCATCGTGCTGACCTTGCCCTCGATCGCGCTGTTCGGCCTGATGATCCCGGTGTTCGCGCGCTTCGGCCACGCGCTGGGCTATGTGCCGGCGGTGACCGCGGTGTTCCTGTATTCGCTGCTGCCGATCATGCGCAATACCTGCGTGGCGCTCGACAGCGTGGACGACGGCATCCAGGAAGCCGGCCGCGGCATCGGCATGACCACCTGGCAGCGCATGCGGCTGGTGGACCTGCCGCTGGCCGTGCCCGTGATCCTCGGCGGCGTGCGCACCGCCGTGGTGATGAATATCGGCGTGGCCACCATCGCCGCCATCATCGGCGCGGGAGGCCTCGGGGTGCTGATCCTGCAAGCGATCAGCCAGAGCAACATGAGCAAGCTGGCGGTGGGTGCCGTGCTGGTCAGCGTGCTCGCCATCGTCGCCGATGCCTGCCTGCAGTGGCTGCAGCGGGCGCTGACACCGAAAGGAATCCGCTGACATGATTGAACTCGACCAACTCACCAAGACCTTCCGCCAGAAGGACGGCGCCGAAGTGCACGCCGTCGATGCCGTTTCCATGACGGTGCCCAAGGGCGAGATCTGCGTCTTCCTCGGGCCTTCGGGCTGCGGCAAGACCACCACGCTGAAGATGATCAACCGCCTGGTCCAGCCCAGCGCCGGCCGCGTGCTGATCGATGGCGAGGACACCACCCGCGTGGACGAGGTGACGCTGCGCCGCAAGATCGGCTACGTGATCCAGCAGATCGGCCTGTTCCCCAACATGACCATCGAAGAGAACATCATGGTCGTGCCGCGCCTGCTGGGGTGGGACAAGAAGCGCAGCCGCGAGCGCGCGCGCGAGCTGATGTCGATGGTGCAGCTCGATCCGGACAAGATGCTGTCGCGCTACCCGCGCGAGCTGTCGGGCGGGCAGCAGCAGCGCATCGGCGTGATCCGCGCGCTGGCCGCGGACGCGCCGGTGCTGCTGATGGACGAGCCGTTCGGCGCGGTCGATCCGATCAACCGCGAGAGCATCCAGAACGAGTTCTTCCAGATGCAGCGCCAGCTCGGCAAGACCGTGATCATGGTCTCGCACGATATCGACGAAGCCATCAAGCTGGGCGACCGCGTGGCCGTGTTCCGCCGCGGCAAGCTGGTGCAGTTCGATCATCCCGACGCCTTGCTGGCGCATCCGGCGGACGATTTCGTGCAGGCCTTCGTCGGCCATGACAACACGCTCAAGCGCCTGCTGCTGGTGCGCGCCGGCGACGCGGCAACCATGGCGCAGAGCTGCACCCCGGACATGCCGCTGGCGCAGGCCTTCGGCATCATGGATGAAGCCGATGTGCGCCAGTTGCCGGTGGTGGACGCCGCGCAGCGCGCGCTGGGCTACGTCACGCGCCGCGATGCGCGGGGCGGGCAGGGCGCGTGCGCCGATGCGATGCGTCCCTTCAAGGCCACCGGGGCCTTCGACGAGCACCTGCGCATCGTCCTGTCGCGCATGTACCAGCACAACACCAGCTGGCTGCCGGTGCTCGATGCCGGGGGCGTGTATCTCGGCGAGGTGACGCAGGAATCGATCGCGGACTATCTCAGTTCAGGGCGCTCGCGCGGCAACGCGCCGGTGATCCGGGCGCCGCAGGCGCCGGCGCCCGTCGAGCGTGCCGCCGCCTGAGCCGGCCAAAGGTTGACGCCCCGCCGCACGTAGTCGTGGCTGTTCAGGTTGCAGCGAGGGACGCCCGGTGAACCGCATCGGGCGTCTTGCATTCCGGGGGCCGGTGCGGCCTGGTCGCAGGCCGTCTCCGCGGCTCAGAGATGGACGTGCGGCCACCGCGCCGCGTCACCGAAGAGGTTGAAGCATGCCTCGCAAGGCAGCATGAAGGCCTCGCGCGTGGAGACGAAGGAGATGTCCAGCCGGTGCGGCGTGGCAAGCTGGGAGCAGGTGTACCACCGGCAGGCGAAGCCCAGGAGCGTTGCATCCAGGTTCTCGGCCACCAGCAGCGCCTTTGGCTCCGCGCAGGGCCACGTCGCTATGTCGGGCGGCGGCATGTGGTACACGAACTGGAAAGCCAGCTGGTCGGCCGGCACGAGCGGCATGTTCAATGCCGCGACGAGCGGGGCTGGCTTCAGGACGGCCTGGATCTTGTCGAAGTTCGGCTTGGACAGCCGGCCACCGGAGAAGGCGACAACGAAGGCGTACTGGATCTTCGGGGTCTGCATGTGCATCACGGCCATGGCGATGTGACCGAGCTCGTCCGCGATGTCGGCCTTGCCGTCGATCAGATCCAATGGCGCCACGAGCTGCATGACGGCGTCTATGACCTTGATGGTCTCCGGCGTGGGGACCGGGTATCGGCCCAGCGATGCCTTGTTCTCGTCGTACTTCCGGATGATCGATTCGATCTGTGTCTGATTGAACGGCATGAGCCACCTCTTCGTTGGGCGAAACGTTCCCCGTCCGGCATGCGCGAAGCGAGCGCCGGTCTCCGGTGGATCTCCGGCCGGACGGCGCCGCCAGGGACTCGCCCCGATAGCGCCATCCACGCCGGCCGGCTGCTATCTCAGCATGACCGGGCGTCCCGCCAGCCTTGCGTAGTTATCGATGGCATCGTGAACGGGCGCCCGCTTGTAGCCGTCCTTCAGCAGCCTGACGTATTGCTCCAGGGTCGGGTTCTTCACGATCTCTTCCACGGATTCCAGCTTCAGGCTCTTGGCAACGAAATAAATGAGTTCCTGCGCCTTGAGTTCCTCCGCATCCACGAAGGACTTGGTTGCCGTAAAGCAAAATGCATTCTTGACTTCGGCAATCAGTCCATCGCCCGAGAAGTTATAGCGCCACGCCATCACATCGACACGGATCAGTGCGCCGCGCTCCAGGGCGATATACCAATTCTTGGTGGACGATTCACCGATCGATGTGCTTCCAAGAATGGCGTTGAAGGCGAACTTGATCAGCGTGGAGAACCCGTCCTTCACGTTTTTCTCGCCGCCCGAGAAAAAGGAATCGACGACTGAAGAAATTTCGTCGGCGGCCTTGTCAGTGACGCTGACCCGATATTGCTCGATATGCTCGAACATCTTGTACGGAACGATCTCCTCCCGGAATGCGTCCGGATTGCGCATCTTTTGTATCAGCTCGGAGCGGTATTTATCGAGCTCCCCCATTGCCGCCTTCTTCAAGATCTCGAGTTGCTCGCGCGCCTTCGTGTCATCCGGCTTCAACGCGTTTCGGATGGTATCCAGAACAGCCATTTTTGCTCCTCCTGTTATTCGCGGGCAGCATCGATCCATGGAAATTTAATTCCATCGATACCGGCAATGTTTTTTCATGAATGACGCAAGACAAGGCTTTCTTCGTTCGCTTCGCCTTACGGTGATTTCGATGTGAAAAATTTCAATACCTCTCGCGAGGCAGAGGTAATTTATGCGATGAAGGAAGTAGTGCAAGGCGATCGTATTCACTTGAGATGTGCGAGGCGTGCATGTCGTCAACTCGCCCCGTGCGTCGGTCGGGCCTGATACGTCGCCTTGCGAGGGGATCGATCCGGTCCGGGGGCGCTGGATCACGTCGACCGGCACCTTGGCACAGTGGGTTCGCCGTGCAGGTCGCACCTGGCACGCCGCTTGCCGCGCCGACGATGCACAGCCTTGTTGCCGGCCGGCCGCTACGACCGCGCGATGGCGTTGTGCCCTGCTCGCCTCCCCGGTGGCCGATGACGTGTTGTTCCCGGCTCAGGCCCCGCAGATCCGGCTTGCTCTCTGCGCAAGCCGTTGCGCGCTTGAAAAAATTGAGATCACGTACTTACAAGAGTTAATTCCAATTCTCCGGCGGCTCTGCAAGCATAGGCATGGCGACTGCGCAATTCGTATTGCTCCAGGCGGGCCTTCACAACTCTGGGAGATCACCATGGTACGAATACTGGCGTCGAGCCTGCTGGCGATGTCGCTCGGGGCATGCAGCACGCTCGCCCCGACACCATCGGCTCCACCGGCTGCCCCGGCATCCGCGGCCGCGCCGGCTGCCCCGGCTCCGCCGGCAGGTACGGCCCAGCCTGATGCCAAGGCAGTCAATCCGGCAGCCATCCAGGCGCTCAAGGACATGGGCACCTATCTCCAGTCGCTCAAGCGCTTCGAGGTATCGATCGAGCTGACCGGCGAGCGGGTGCTGGCCGACGGCCAGAAGCTCCAGCACACGGCGACGGCAGACCTCGAAGTGGATCGTCCGAACAAGCTGCGCACCCGCATGCATAGCGCCCGTTCCCAACGCGACCTCATCTACGACGGCAAGACGGTGACACTCTATACACCGGCGCAGAAATCCTATTCAAAGGCGGAATTCGCCGACAACCTCGCCGGGCTGGTGCGCCGCCTGAAGGAACGATTCGGCATCGAACTACCGATCGCGGACCTGTTCCTGTGGGGCACCCCCGCCGCGCCGCTCGACAATATGGAGTCGGCGATGAATGCCGGCCAGGACTTTGTCGACGGCGAGCTCTGTGATCATTACGCCTTCCGCCAGGGCGCGATCGACTGGCAGATCTGGATTGCCAACGGGACCAAGCCTCTGCCGCGCAAGCTGGTGATCACCAATCGCGCCGACGACGCGCGTCCGCAATCGGTCACCCTGCTCGATTGGAGGCTGAATCCAAAGTTCAAGGAGTCGACCTTCACCTTCACGCCGCCGAAGGGTGCCAGATTGGCCGAGTTCGTTCCCGTGAAGAACCAGTAAAGGAGAGCCGCCATGAGACAAGCATTCGGCAAGTTGTTCCTGGTGCTCCTGAGCGTTCTCGTTCTGGCGACCTATGGCTGGGCCCCTGTGGCTGAGGCGCGCGTGGGCGGCGGTGGCGGCGGTGGCGGCGGCGGCGCTCGTGGCGGCGGCGGCGCTGCAGCCGCCGCTGGAGGCGGGGGCAGGCAGATCGACAACAGGAGCGCGGACGCGCGTACCAACGATGTCCGCAGTACAAGCGTCAACAACGTCAACAACGTCAACAGGAACGTCAACGTCAACGCCAGCAAGAACGTCAACGTGAACGTCGAGGGCGGTGGTTGTTGCCACGGCGGCTGGGACAATGACTATCACCCGGTCGCGACGGCGGCCGCGGTCACGGCCACGGTTGCGGTGACTGCCGCAGTCGTGGGCTCCATGGTGCGCACCGTCCCGCCAGGGTGCGTGCCCGTCAACTACGGTGGCATGGTCTACCAGCAGTGCGGCAATACGTGGTACCAGCCGCAGGGTGGGCAGTACGTCGTGATCAGTCCACCTTACTGAGCATCCCGGGTGTTCGCATCCCGCCGGCCCAGGTGGCCGGCTGCTTCTTGGCCGGCGATCCGCTGCGGGACACGTAGATACTTAGCGTTGCTGTGCGTGCCACGCATCTGGCAGCAGCGTTGCCGAATTCGGGCGATGACGCGGCCGGCGCGTTTCAAGGCCTCGGCTGGAATGGCCAGTCCCGGTTCGCGTGACGTCTCCCGGTCTTGCCGAAAGAAAATGGGCCGGAAATTCCGGCCCATTTTCATGGCGGTGCGAGACGCGGCGCGCGCTTAGTCGCGGCCCAGCTGGCCGTCAGTGAGTCGCCATGCGCCCAGCGGATTGCCATCCTGCAGCGCCGGCGGCAGCAGCTCGACAGGCACGTTCTGGTAGCACACCGGACGCAGGAAGCGGTCGATGGCGGACGCGCCCACCGAGGTCGCGCGGGTGTCCGAGGTGGCCGGGAACGGACCGCCGTGCACCATCGCGTACGAGACTTCCACGCCGGTCGGATAGCCGTTGAACAGCACGCGRCCGACCTTGCGTTCGAGCACGGTCAGCAGGCTGGCGGCCTCGGCGCGGTCGCCGGCATCGGCTTGCACCGTGGCGGTGAGCTGGCCTTCCAGGCGGCGCGCCACGGCGAGCATTTCCTCGTGGTTGCGGCAGACCACCAGTACCGACGAGGGGCCGAAGACTTCGGCTTCCATGCGGTGGTCGCCAAGGAAGCGTTCCGCCGTGGTTTCGAACAGCGCGGGACGCGCCTGGTTGGGGCCGGTGGGCGCCAGGCCGCTGCCGATGCGGCGCAGCCCTTCGATATCGCTCAGTTGCGCCACGCCGTTGTCGTAGGCCTGGCAGATGCCGGGCGTCAGCATGGTGGCGGCAGCTTTTTCCGCCAGTGCCGCGACCGTGCCCTGGCGCAGCACGTCCAGCGCCGGGCTGTCCACTGCCAGCAGCAGGCCCGGGTTGGTGCAGAACTGCCCCACGCCCATCACCAGCGAATCCACCAGGTTGCGCGCGATCTCGGCCGCGCGTGCGTTCAGCGCCGCGGGCAGCAGGAACACCGGGTTGATGCTGCTCATCTCGGCGTAGACCGGGATCGGCTGCGGCCGGTTGTTCGCGGTCTGCACCAGGGCCAGGCCACCGCTGCGCGAGCCGGTAAAGCCGACCGCCTGGATCGACGGATTGGCCACCAGGGCGGTGCCCATGGTGAAGCCGGAGCCCACCAGCAGCGAGAACACGCCCTCCGGCAGGCCGGCATCGGCCACCGCCTTCTGGATCACGCGCCCGACCAGTTCGGAGGTGCCGAGGTGGCCCGAGTGTGCCTTGACGATGACCGGGCAGCCGGCCGCCAGCGCCGAGGCGGTGTCGCCGCCGGCCACCGAGAACGCCAGCGGGAAGTTGCTGGCGCCGAATACCGCGACCGGGCCCACGGCGATCTTCTGCAGGCGCAGGTCAGGCCGGGGCGGCGTGCGCTCGGGCAGGGCGGAGTCGAGCGTGGCCGATTGCCAGCGGCCGTCGCGCAGCACGCTCGCGAACAGGCGCAGCTGGTTGGCGGTGCGGGCACGTTCGCCCTGCAGGCGCGCGATCGGCAGCGCGCTTTCGGCATGGGCGCGCTCGATCAGCGTATCGCCCAGCGCTTCCAGGCCCGTGGCGATGGACTCCAGGAACCTGGCGCGGGCCTCGGGCGAGGTGTTGCGGTAGGTATCGAAGGCCGCTTCTGCCAGCGCGCAGGCGCGCTCGGCATCGGCCGCGTCGCCGCCGTGGAATTCCGGTGCGAGCGTTTCGCCCGTAGCCGGGTTGGTGGCATGGAGGATCTTCGCGGTGCCGCGTACGGCGCTGGCGCCGATCAGCATTTCGCCGGTGATGGTCATGAGGGTTCCTTCAACTGCGGTCAATTAAGGCGCCCGGGCAGCGGGCGGGTGACGGGCCGGGCACAGTCGCATTCGCTGCGCTTCGTTATAAGACATCCTACAACATCAGAGACCTTGCCTGCAAGCGGGAGAACCCGCGCCAGGCGGGTGCGGGGCGCGGATCAGCCGGCGTCGAGCGCGGCCGACGCCTTGCGCAGCCGTTCGCGGCTGTTGGTGAGGTGCATGCGCATCGCCGCCTTGGCGCCTTCGGGATCGCGCCGTTCGATGGCGTCGTAGATATTCTCGTGCTCGATGTTGACGCGCTCGAGATATTGCTCGCGCTCTTGCGCGCTCACGTGCAGGCGGCTGCGCGGGATCACCATGGTGCCCAGGTGGCCCATGATGTCGGTGAAATAGCGGTTGCCGGTTGCGCGCGCGATGGTCAGGTGGAATTCGAAGTCCGCGCCGACGGAGTCCTTGCCGTCGGTGGCGGTGCGCTTGAGCTCGTCCAGGGCCTGGCGCATGGTAGCCAGTTGCTCGTCGCTGCGGCGCGAGGCTGCCAGGCTGGCCGCCTCGGCTTCCAGGCTGACGCGGAATTCCAGCATGGCCAGCACGTCCATGGCGGTGACCATGGTGGCGGGATCGATGCGGAACGGCGAGGCGCTTTCGGCGGGGCGGGCCAGCACGAAGGTGCCGATGCCATGGCGCGTCTCGACCAGGCCGCTGGCCTGCAGTCGCGACAGCGCCTCGCGCACCACG
The DNA here is from genome assembly GCF_056397345.1 of Cupriavidus sp. 05N38. Lineage (NCBI taxonomy): Bacteria > Pseudomonadati > Pseudomonadota > Betaproteobacteria > Burkholderiales > Burkholderiaceae > Cupriavidus > Cupriavidus sp. 05N38. The sequence continues at coordinate 109,986 of NZ_JBFTNF010000007.1, read as the reverse complement.
GTGCGGCTGACGCCGAGCGCGCTCATGATCTCGGACTCGGTCGGGAGTTTGTCGCCCGGCTTGAGCGCGCCTTGCTGGATGCGTTCGCTCAGGCTGCTCACTGCCTCTTCGGCAAGCGTACGGCCGCGGCGCCGCAGCGGAGTGGAGGAAGCAAGCATGGGGTTTGACATGGTTGGCGGGGACTTGACCGGATCGCAATGCGCTCATTATACTTCGTCGTAAGTCATATGACGACCGATAACAGCCATCCGGCAACAAACATGCGCGGCCAGCCTTGCTGGGCGCACAATCTGCCGGAATCGCTAGCATGAGAAAGCCGGCACGATCCGGCACCGCCAAGCCCGAGACAACCCTAAGCGCAGCGTCGCCTGGTCGACCGCCGCGCTTTCCGCCGGAACCCGACATGACCCAAACGCCCAATCCCGCAAGCCACGATGCGTCGGCGACACGTTCGACGTCCGCGCCCGGCGGCACGCCGGTCGTCACCGAACTGAGCGTGGTCCCAGTGGCCGGCCACGACAGCATGCTGATGAACCTGTCCGGCGCGCATGGTCCGTTCTTCACCCGCAATATCGTCATCCTCAAGGACAGTGCCGGCAACATCGGCGTGGGCGAGGTGCCGGGCGGGGAAGCCATCCGCCAGACGCTGGAAGATGCGCGCGAACTGCTGGTGGGCCAGTCGATCGGCAACCACCAGGCGGTGCTCAACCGCGTGCGCAGCGCCTTCGCCARCCGCGACGCCGGCGGCCGCGGTCTGCAGACCTTCGACCTGCGCATCACCATCCATGCGGTGACCGCGCTCGAAGCGGCGCTGCTCGACCTGCTCGGCAAGCACCTCGGCGTGCCCGTGGCCGCGCTGCTGGGCGAAGGGCAGCAGCGCGATGCGGTGGAGATGCTGGGCTACCTGTTCTACGTCGGCGACCGTAACCGCACCACGCTCGGCTACCGCGGCGAGCCCGATGCGGACAACGCATGGTTCCGCCTGCGCAATGAAGCGGCGATGGACGCCAAGGGCGTGGTCCGGCTGGCCGAAGCCGCGTTCGAGCGCTACGGCTTCAACGACTTCAAGCTCAAGGGTGGCGTGCTGCGCGGCGACGAAGAAATGGAAGCGATCCTCGCGCTGGCCGAGCGCTTCCCCAAGGCGCGCATCACGCTCGACCCCAACGGCGCGTGGTCGCTGGCCGAGGCGGTGCGGCTGTGCCGCGACAAGCATGGCGTGCTGGCCTATGCGGAAGACCCCTGCGGCGCCGAGGACGGCTATTCGGGCCGCGAGATCATGGCCGAGTTCCGCACSGCCACGGGCCTGCCCACCGCCACCAACATGATCGCCACCGACTGGCGCCAGATGGGCCATGCGGTGCGCCTGCAATCGGTGGACATTCCGCTGGCCGACCCGCATTTCTGGACCATGCAGGGTTCGGTGCGCGTGGCGCAGATGTGTGCCGAGTGGGGTCTCACGTGGGGCTCGCATTCCAACAACCATTTCGATATCTCGCTGGCCATGTTCACGCACGTGGCCGCCGCCGCGCCGGGCCGCGTCACCGCCATCGACACGCACTGGATCTGGCAGGACGGCGAGCGCCTGACCAAGGCGCCGCTCAAGATCGAGAATGGCAAGGTGGCCGTGCCCACGGCGCCGGGCCTGGGCGTGGAACTCGACGTGGAGCAGCTGGCGCTGGCGCACGAACGCTACAAGAGCATGGGGCTGGGCGCGCGCGACGACGCTGTCGCCATGCAGTTCCTGATCCCGGGCTGGAAGTTCAACAACAAGGCGCCGTGCATGGTCCGGTAGGGGTGCCGTCCTCCCGCCTGGAACGCCAACAATAAAAAAGCGGTATCAATCAGAAGTCGAAAGCTCGCGACATCAAGAAATCCAACAAGAAACCAGGAGACAACGATGACCAAGTTCCAGCAACCCGCCGCGCGGCGCAGGCTGTTCAAGCTTGCCGGGGCGCTGATCGCCGCCCTGGCGGCAGCCGGCAGCATGACCGCCGCCGCTGCGCAGACGTGGCCGACCAAAGCCGTATCGGTGGTGGTGCCGTTCCCGGCCGGCGGCTCCACCGACACCATTGCGCGCATGCTGGCGGTGCCGCTCAACGAGAAGCTCGGCCAGCCATTTGTGGTGGACAACCGCCCGGGCGCGACCGGTGCCATCGGCGCGACCATGGTCAAGCGCGCGCCCGCCGACGGTTACACGCTGATGGTGGCGTCGATCGGCGTGTACGCCGTGAACCCCTTCCTGCAGAAGAACCTGCCCTACGATCCGGCCAAGGATTTCGACCTGCTGACGGTGGCCGTGCGCGCGCCCAACGTGCTGGTGACCAAGCCTGATTTCCCGGCCAAGAACCTGCAGGAACTGGTTGCGTACATGAAGAAGAACCCGGGCAAGGTCGCCTTCGCCACCTCCGGCGCGGGTTCGTCGGACCACCTGACCGCGGCGCTGTTCTGGCAGAAATCCGGCACCGACGGACTGCACGTGCCGTACAAGGGCGGCGCGCCCGCGATCTCCGACCTGTTGGCGGGGCAGGTGGACGCCTCGTTCCAGAACGTCAACGCGGTGCTGCAGCATATCCGCAGCGGCAAGCTCAAGGCGCTGGCCGTGACCGGCGACAAGCGCTCGGCGGTGCTACCCAATGTGCCGACCATGGCAGAAGGCGGCGTGAAGGAAGTGGACGTCTACTCGTGGCAGGGCGTGGCCGCGCCGCGCGGGCTGCCCAAGGACGTCAAGGGCAAGCTGCACGCCGCGCTGGTCAGCGCGCTGGCCGAACCGCAGATGCGGCAGAAGCTGGCCGAAAGCGGTTTCGAGGTCGTCGCCAATACGCCCGAGCAGTTCGACCAGTTCGAGAAACAGGAACTGCAGCGCTGGAAGACCGTGATCGAAGCCGGGAAGATCACCAGCGAATAAATCCACGCCACGCCGATGGCGGGGCGCACCGGTTTCACGCTCCTTGGCCCTGCTTCACGGCAGGGCTTTTTTATTGGGCGGACGCGGGCGTTGCCTGTCGCGCAGGCTGGCAGCAAAGCCTGTTACGCTTGTTGGCATGCACCGCCCCAGGATCCGCCTCTGCAAGTCGCCGCCGTGTCTGCTGATCGAGACCCGCTGGCTGGTGCCGCGCCGCTTCGACGGATTCGCGCCCGGCCCGCTGATCTTGCTGCGGCCCGGCGCGAGCCATGCGCTGATCGAGCACGAGAAGGTCCATGTGCGCCAATTCTGGCGCTCCGGTGGCCTGATGGGCGTGCTCTACCTGCTCAGCCCGCGCTGGCGCCTGCGTTTCGAACTGGAGGCCTACCGCGAACAGCTCAGGCACTGCGAGCCATCCGCGGCGCGCCAGTTCGCCCGCATGCTGTCTCGTCACTACCGCCTGAAGATCTCCGAGGAGCAGGCGTACCGCCTGCTGACGATGCCGGCCGGAGAGTGACGTTCACCATGGCATGCGCATCAGTGATGGCCGCCGCCTCCGCCGCCTCCGCCGCCGCCATGGAAGCCGCCGTGGAAGCCACCACCGCCCCCATGGAACCCGCCGCCATGAAATCCGCCACGGAAGCCACCGCCGACGCGCATCCCGGGCGCACGGAAGAACGCGTGTGCGACATGGTGGGCATGATGGAAGCGATCGATGAAGATCACGCCGCCAAACGCCACGCCATATGGTGCCCAATACCACGGGTCATAGTAGGGCGCGGCGTAGGTAATCACGCCCGCGTCGCCGGTGTCGACCATCTGCCAGCTGCCATCGGGTTGCAGGCAGGCCAGGCCCTGGACTTGCTGCAGGACGCCGTTGATCACGGCCTGTCCCGACATCTCCTCGCAGGGTGGGCCTGATATGTCCTGGCCTGCCGCCGGCAGGCCAAAGCCGAGGGCGGCCAGTGCCGCCGCCGCGGCTGCGAAATGCTTGCCCATGGTTGTTCATCCCGAGCGAGAACTCCCGACGTCACGATACGGCCTACGGCGCTGGTTTTCCGGGGGAGGGGCGAGAGCGGTGAAAGCGGTCTGTGATCGCAGCGCCCCGTTCCGGCATGTCCGTATGGAATCCGGTCTTATCTGAAGGCACATCGGTTTGCCTGCGGGTCCCGTTTCCGTGTCCATCGCGGAACGGTCCTGCACACGATGTAAACGGATCAGGTGCCGGCTTTATTCCCCCGGAGCACGGGATTTATCGGCCACCGCTCAACGCCATTCCTCGGGGGCGCCGCCCAGGCTGCCGCACACGTCCAGTGCAATCTCCCGCAGGCGCGGCTCGGTGCTTTGTCCCGAAACGGCATAGCCCGCGCCGCCGGTGGCCCAGTAGAAGGTGCGCCTTTCATTCTCGCGCAACACGCTGACCGAGGGATGCGTGGAGGAGGCAGAGGCGATGTACAGGGTCAGCCGCTCTCCCGCCGGGTTCTCGTACATCAACTGCGCCGCGGGGCCGGTTGCGCCGGGCAGCAGCCGGCCACCCATCAGCTTGTAGCCGAAGTCGTCCAGCACCGGGATGGTCAGCGTGCGCGACAGCCGGCGCGACAGCCATGCCACGAGATGAGCCTGGTCGGATGCGGGCACCTCGACCGGGTGGCGTTGCTCGACGGCAAAGACCGCATAGGCCAGGTCGGCATGGCGGGCAAAGGCAGCGGGGTCGGCCGCGGCACCCGGCAAGCGGGCGGCGCCCGTGCCGAGCGCCAGGCCGACGACCAGGCACCCCAGCGCCGCTGCGCCACGCCACCACCAGTTCGGCCGCGCGCGCACCACCAGGTAGCGCGCATCGTGCTGCGGCGGAAACAGCGCCTTGAGCGCGGCGCACTGGCGCCGGTAGTCGGCCACCCGCGCGGTGGCCTGCTCGTCATGCGCCAGCCCGGCCAGGGCTTCGGCTTGTGCCCGTGGCGACAACTCACCGTCTACCAGGGCCGACAGACGTTCGAGGTCCGGCTCCGGCGGCGTGGCAGGATCGCGATCGTCGGTCATGACGTGCTCCTCACGGCTTTGAGTTGGGTGGGGCGCTGGCCGGCGCCATCCTGGAGAAGGGCGCGCAGGTGCTCGCGCGCGCGCGACAGTCTCGACATCACGGTACCCACGGGCACCTGCAGGATCGCGGCGGCCTCCCGGTAGCTCAGTTGCTCCAGCGCCACCAGCAACAGCACCTCGCGCTGGTCCGGAGGCAGCCGGTACAGCGCGCGCTGCACATCGCGCAACAGCAATCCCTCGATCTGCTGGTCCGGCGATTCCAGCCGCTCCCAGAGCGGGTCGCCGTCATCGACGGTGAACTCATGCCGCTTGCGCAACTGGTCGATATAGAGGTGGCGCAGCACGGTCAACAGCCAGGCGCGCGTATTCTTGTGGGCGCGCAGCGAGGCCCAGCCGAGTGCGCGCTCAACGGTGTCCTGCACGAGGTCGTCCGCCCAGGCGGCGTCGCCCGTCAGCGCGCGCGCATAGCGCCGCAGTTGCGGTAGCCAGGCCGCCAGATCTTGCTCCAGGCTCACCGCAGCCAGCCGGCCAGGCTGCCCGGTCGGCTGCCGCTGTAGCAAGGGGCGGGCGAGCCGCCGGTGAAATATGGCGCCGGCGCCATGGCGGCGGGCAGCACGGCCGGAATCAGGCGAAGCACTTCCAATTCGATCTCCTCGTGTCCTGCCCTGGATTGCCAGGCTGATGCATGAGGCAGGACTCCGGCGACCGGCCGCAGTGTCGATCGATCTCCTCGACATCGCGTCTGTCCTCACACCGGGTTCCGTTCGGCCTGCCCAATACGGTAAACGAGCCGCGACCGGGATTTATTCCCGCCGCTCGGGCAGGAGGCGCAGGGCGTTGATGCGGTCATCAAGCGATCACGCGATCGAGACGCGCAGGGCCGTTCAGTGTTCAAGCGCCGTGCACGGGCTTGCGGGCATCAAGGGGGGAAGGTCGGCACGCATGCCGCCGGGGGCGACCAGCGCTCGTGGCCGGCGCGCGTGCCGCTTGCCAAGGCGGGAGCGCAATGACGCAACCCGCAGGCCGCCGTGTGACAGGGAAACTGGCGGAAGCGGTGAGATTCGAACTCACGGATGGGTCACCCCATCGGCAGTTTTCAAGACTGCTGCCTTAAACCACTCGGCCACGCTTCCGGGAAGGAAAGAGCGCGCATTATAGCAAGGGAGCTGCGCCTGGTCGCGTGCTCTTGGGCAGGATTGCCTGATGTGGTCTTGTCGGTGTCTGTCGGACAGGGCGGAACCTTCGAAGTGGTGCCGGGCTCCTATGATGCGTGGGGGGGCGCATGGCGACAGGGCCGCGTTCCCCGGCTTTCGGCAATGCAAGCCATTGCGGTCAACATTGCGGTCAATCGAGGAGGATATTTGATGAAGGGCAAAATTCTGGTGGGTGTGGCGGCAGCGGTCGCCGTGGCGGGTCTGGCCGGATGCGCGGCACCGGGCGGCGGCTACAGCGGTGGCTATAACGGTGGGTATGGCGGCGGCTACAACAACGCCCCGCCGCCTCCGCCGCAGCAGCAGCCCGCCTACCAGACTCCGGGCGCCACCACCTACCAGGCGCCACCCGGATCGGTGCTGTACGGCCGGGTCGAGTCGATCGAGCCGGTCACCACGCAGCAAAGCAGTTCGGGCCTGCTGGGCACCGTGATCGGCGGCGTTGCCGGCGGCTTGCTGGGACACCAGATCGGCGGCGGCACCGGCAATACCGTCGCCACCATCGGCGGCGCGGTCGTGGGTGGCGTGGCAGGCAACCAGGTCGAGAAGCGTGCCAGCAGCGGCACCGAGACCGTCTATCGCGTCAACGTGCGTCTCGACGATGGCCGCATGGCCACGGTCACGCAGCGCAATGTGAGCAATCTGCGCATCGGCGCCCGCGCCCAGGTTGCCAACGACATGGCAATGCCCTATTGATCGAAGGTGCCGCACGATGCAATCGGCCACCCGCGAGGGTGGCCGTTTTGCTTGCAGGGGCGCTGCCGGGGCTCAGCCCTTCAGGAACATCTCCTGCAGGTCGTTGAGGAAGCGGCGCCCCAGCTCGGTGGGCCTGATGGTGGCCAGATCGGCTTCGAGCAGGCCCTTTTTCTCGGCGGCGGCCAGGTCGCGGCTGATGGTATGCAGCGGCAGGCCGGTGTGGTCGAAGAAGGTGCTGGCCGGCACGCCGTCGGTCAGGCGCAGCGCGTTGAGCATGAACTCGAAGGGGAGATCCGCCGCGGCGACGTCGTGGCTTTCCTGCACTGCGTTGCCGGCCATGGCCTGCGCCATGTAGGTGGCCGGATGCTTGTGGCGCATCTGGCGCAGCACGCGGTGCGGGAACGAGAGCTTGCCGTGCGCGCCGGCGCCGATGCCGAGGTAGTCGCCGAAGCGCCAGTAGTTCAGGTTGTGGCGCGCTTCGCGATGGGGCCTGGCATAGGCCGAGGTCTCGTAGTGCCGGTAGCCGGCCTGCGCGGTGCGCGCCTCGATCAGGTCCTGCATCTCGTAGGCGCTGTCGTCGTCCGGCAGCGCGGGCGGGAACTTGGCGAACAAGGTGTTCGGCTCGAGCGTCAGGTGGTACAGCGACAGGTGCGTGGTGCCGAACGAGAGCGCGGTTTCCAGGTCCTGCACGCATTCCGCCAGGGTCTGCCCCGGCAGCGCGTACATCAGGTCCAGGTTGACGTTATCGAAGTTGGCCAGCGCGATGCCGATGGCGGCACGCGCCTCGTCGCCGCCGTGGATGCGCCCGAGCGCGGCGAGGTGGCGGTCGTTGAAGCTCTGGATGCCGATCGACAGGCGGTTGATGCCGCTGGCGCGGTAGCTGGCGAAGCGCTCGGCCTCGAAGGTGCCGGGATTGGCCTCCATCGTGATCTCGGCGTCGGCATCGAGCGGCAGCAGCGCGCGGATGTCGGACAGCAGGCGGTCCATGCCGGCGGCCGACAGCAGGCTCGGCGTGCCGCCGCCGATGAACACGGTATGGACCTGGCGGCCCCATACCAGCGGCAGCGATTGTTCCAGGTCCGCCCGCAGCGCATCGAGATAGGCGTCTTCCGGGATATCGTGGCTGCCGTCCGCGCCGGGCACGGCATGGGAGTTGAAGTCGCAGTACGGGCACTTGCGCACGCACCACGGGATATGCACGTAGAGCGAGAGCGGCGGCGACGCCGGCAGCGAGAGCTGGCCGGGCTGCAGCCACAGCGACTTGGTGTCCGCCGGCGCGCTCGCCGCGCCCACGGGAATGATCGGGATCATGGCTGGCCGTGCTGGCCCGAGGCGCGCAAGCGTTCGGTCAGCACCTTGAGCGCCAGCGCGCGGTGGCTGACGGCGTTTTTCTCCTCGGGGCTCAGCTCGGCCGCGGTCTTGCCGATCTGCGGCAGCAGGAAGTGCGGGTCGTAGCCGAAGCCGGCATTGCCGCGCGGTGCGTCGACCACCTCGCCGGCCCACACGCCTTCGGCGATGACCGGGCGCGGATCGTCGGCGTGGCGCACCAGCACCAGCACGCAGTAGTAGTAGGCATGGCGGTTGAGCTTGCCGGCCAGCTGCGAGATCAGGTGCGCGTTGTTGGCGGCATCGGACTTTGCCTTGCCCACCAGTTGCGCGTAGCGCGCAGAGTAGACGCCCGGCGCGCCGTCCAGTGCGTCCACGCAGATGCCGGAGTCGTCGGCCAGCGCCGGCAGGCTGGCCAGGCGGCTGGCGTGGCGCGCCTTGGCGAGCGCGTTCTCGACGAACGTGGCGAAAGGCTCTTCGGCTTCGGGGATGCCAAGCTGGCCTTGCGGCACCACGTCATAGCCCAGCGGCGCCAGCAGGGCGCCGAACTCGCCGAGCTTGCCGGGGTTGTTGGAGGCGAGGACCAGGCGTTGCATTGCGTTCACCGTATGGGATCCAGCCATCAGGCCAGGCCCAGCGCGCGGCGCTGGTGCGTCACCAGGTCGGCGATGCCCTGCTCGGCCAGGCGGGTCATGGCGTCGAGATCGGCGCGGCTGAACGGCGCGCCCTCGGCGGTGCCCTGCACTTCGACGAAGCCGCCGCTGCCGGTCATCACGACGTTCATGTCGGTGTCGCAGCCGCTGTCCTCGGCGTAGTCGAGGTCGAGGACGGCCACGCCGTCCACCATGCCGACCGACACGGCCGCGACGAAGTCGCGGATCGGGCTGGTCTTGATCAGGCCGTCGCGCAGCATCGCGGAGACGGCATCGTGCGCGGCCACGAAGGCGCCGGTGATGGCCGCCGTGCGCGTGCCGCCATCGGCCTGCAGGACGTCGCAATCGAGGTGGATGGTGTATTCGCCCAGCGCGGCGAGATCGAACACCGAGCGCATGGCACGGCCGATCAGGCGCTGGATTTCCTGCGTGCGGCCGGTCTGCTTGCCGCGCGCGGCCTCACGGTCCGAGCGGGTATGGGTGGCGCGCGGCAGCATGCCGTACTCGGCGGTGACCCAGCCTTCGCCGCTGCCTTTCTTGTGCGGGGGCACCTTGCTCAGCACACTGGCCGTGCACAAGACCTTGGTGTCGCCAAACGCACTCAGGACGGCACCTTCGGCGTGGCGGGTGTAGTGACGGGTCAGGGTGATAGGGCGCAGCGCATCGGCAGCGCGTCCACTTGGTCGCATGGGGGATTTTTTCTCGGGAGACAGTCCAGGAGCGGGATTTTACCGCCGCCAGGCCGCGCGCGCCCGTTCGGCGTCTGCATGGCGCGCGGATGGCGCGCCATTCCCGGCTTTTTGCGCGAAGAGTGGCTTATGCGGTACCCCCTGGCCGGATTGCCCGGCCCCGCTCAGCGCATGAAGTTGGTGGTCTTGTCGATCGCGGCGCGGATCTCGGCGATGGAGCGCTCGATTTCCTCCTCCGACAGCAGGTCGGTGTCGCCGCCGTTGTTCTCGAGGATGGAGGTGGTGAAGGTGTTGAGCGGCAGGGTTTCGGTCGCTACCGCCTCTTCGTTGGAGAGATGCGCGTCCAGTTCCCACATCATGGCGATGGCGGTGGTGTTGTCCGCGCCTTCGCCGGCATTCTCCAGGGCCTGCTCGATCAGGTCGGGGATGGCGTGCACCACCGACAGGTGGGTCACCTTGTCGACCAGCAATTGCTCTTCGATGCTGCCCCACAGGCCGTCCGAGCACAGCAGGGCGACATCGCCGGGCTCCAGGCGCAGCGGTCCGCCGATGTCGATCAGCGGCAGGTTGGGGGAGCCCAGGCAGTTGTAGAGCTTGTTGCGTTCGGGGTGGTTGGCCACCTGCATCGGCAAGACGCGCTCCTGCTGCAGCAGGTTCTCGATCTTGGAGTGGTCACGCGTGCGGGTCAGCAGGCTGCCCTTGCGCACCAGGTACAGCCGGGAGTCGCCGGCGTGCGCCCAATGGATCTGGCCGTTCTGCACCAGGCAGCAGACTACCGTCGTGCGCGGCACGTCGGCCAGGCCGTTGGCCTCCGCATAGCGATGGATTTCCCGGTGGGCCAGCATGATGGTGTCCTGCAGGAAATCGGCAGGGTTGCGGATCGACGGCCGGGCCTGCGCCTGGAACTGGCGGGCCAGGGTCTGCAGTGCCTGCTGCGCGGCGACCTCGCCGAGCGCATGGCCGCCGAGGCCGTCGGCCAGCACCATCAGCAGGGCATCGCGCGTGAAGCAATACCCCATGCGGTCCTGGTTGATGCGGCGGCCGCCTTTTCTGCTTTCCTGGTAGACGGAGAATCGCATGTTGGCTGTTGGGGTCGGTTTCTCGAGGGCGGCACTGGGCGCCCTGGTTGTGATTTATTCGCCGCCTGCGCCGATTTCTCCGGCGGGGACGCCGGCGGCAGGTTCGTCGCGCTTGCGCAGCAGCGTCAGGAAGCGGCTGGCGATGGGGCGTTCGGCCGTGGTGGGGGCTGGCGCGCTGGCGGCGGCCTGCTCGCCCAGCGCGTTGGTCTGCTCGCGCAATTCCTTCTGCAGCCGGAACACGCTCTGCGGCCGCTCGGACGGGGTCAGCCGCAGGCACCATTCGACCAGGTCGACCAGGCCGTCGGTGTAGCTGGTGCGCAGGCGCGTGAGCGATTCGGCCATGCGGTCATCCTTCTCGCGCTGGTTCGCCTCCTGCGGCGGCATGCCGGCCATGCAGGCGTAAAGCGTGGCGCCGAGGCTGTAGATGTCGGTCCAGGGGCCAAGATCGCTGTGCTTGCCGTAGAGTTCGGGCGCGGCGAAGCCGGGCGTGTACATGGGCTGGAAGCGCGCCGCCTCCATGGTCAGGATCTGCCGCGCGGCGCCGAAATCCAGCAGGATCGGTGATTCGTCCTCGCGCAGATAGATATTGCCGGGCTTGATGTCGAGGTGCAGCAGCTTGTGGATATGGACCTCGCGCAGGCCGCTCATCAGCGCGTGGAAGACCTTGCGGATGAAATGCTCGCGCAGGACCTTGGCCCGGCCTTGCTGGCGCGCATGCAGGATGTGTTCCTGCAGCGTCTTGCCCAGCTCGTAATTCATCACCATGTAGACGGTGGAATTCTCGCGGAAGAAGTTCACCACGCGCACGACGCTGGGGTGCGAGATGCGCGCCAGCGAGCGGCCTTCCTCGAAGAAATACTTGAGCCCGAGCCGGAACGACGCGGCGCTTTCTTCCGGTACCACCGGGATCAGCTCGCCAGGCTTGCGGCGCGCCAGCGACGACGGCAGGTACTCCTTGATGGCGACGGGCGAGCCGGTCTCGTCAGTGGCGAGGTACACGAAACTGAACCCCCCGCTGGCCAACTTCTTTACAATACGATAGTTGGACAGCAGCGTGCCAATGGGCAGCGGTGCGCTCTTCGGAGGTATTGCGCCCTTGGACTCTGTCATAGGATTCGGGACCTTGATTGCCTCCGGATTGTCCTGACTAATCGATGACTTGTAAAGAACACAATTGCGGCCATTTTTGGCCCTCTTTCCGGCGTTCGAACGGCGCAAGAGCGGGGCAGCAGGCTCCCCGTGCCGCCAGAACCCATGCGGCCAGCCGGCCATTTCGCGAGACTATTCAATGATCCACAGCATGACAGGCTACGGCCTGGCGACGCGCCAGGCGCCGCTGACCGACGCGCACGGCGCGCCGACCGGCAGGACGGCTTCCGTTTCGGTCGAATTCCGTACTGTCAACTCGCGATTCCTCGACCTGTTCTTCCGGGCCCCCGAAGAATGCCGCGCCTTCGAGCCGGCCCTGCGCGAAATGCTCATGGGCAAGCTGTCGCGCGGCAAGCTGGAGTGCCGTATCAACCTGCAGCGTGCCGAGGCCGGAACGGGCGGCGCCACGCTGGCGCTCAACGACGCGCTGCTGACGCAGATCCGTGCAATGGAGGCGACGGTGGCGGCCACCTTCACCCAGGCCGGCACGCTGCGCATGGGCGAGATCCTGCGCTGGCCTGGCGTCCTGGTCGAGCCCGAGCTGTCGCAGGATGCGCTGCGCGAAGCCGTGACCGGGGCCGCCAGGGACGCGCTGGCCCAGTTGCTGGAAGCGCGCCGGCGCGAGGGCGACGCGCTCAAGGCCACGCTGGAAGAACGCATCGACACCATGCTCGCCATCGTCGAGCGGCTCACGCCCGCTATTCCGCAACTGATCGCGCAACACCAGGAGAAGCTGACGGAGCGTCTGCAGGAAGCGTTCAACCTGGTCGCGCCGAACGGCATGACCTCGATGAGCCGCGACGAGATCGGCGAGCGCATCCGCCAGGAAGCCACGGTCTACGGCATCCGCATCGACATCGCCGAGGAGCTCTCGCGCCTGCAGGCCCACCTGAACGAAACCCGCCATATCCTCAAGAAGGGCGGCCAGGTCGGCAAGCGGCTCGATTTCATGATGCAGGAGCTCAACCGCGAGGCCAACACGCTGGGTTCCAAGGCCGCCGCCAAGGAACTGGCCGATGCCTCCATGGAGCTCAAGCTGCTGATCGAGCAGATGCGCGAACAGATTCAGAACCTCGAATAACCATCATGAGTGAAACCATGCCCCACGTCGCCATCGATACCGCCTATCCCGGCAACCTGTTCATGGTGGTGGCACCTTCCGGCGCAGGCAAGTCCACGCTGGTCAACGCGCTGCTGGCGCAGGATTCGGCCATCCGCCTGTCGATTTCCCACACCACCCGCGCGCCGCGTCCCGGCGAGCAGGATGGCCGCGAATATCACTTCACCACGGTGGATGCCTTCCGCGCGGCGCGTGACCGCGGGGAGTTCCTCGAGTGGGCCGAGGTGCATGGCAACTACTACGCCACCTCGCGCGTCTGGATCGAGCAGCAGATGGCCCAGGGCAACGACGTGCTGCTGGAAATCGACTGGCAGGGCGCGCAGCAGGTGCACCAGCGCTTCTCCAACGCCATGGAGATCTTCATCCTGCCGCCGTCGCTGTCAGCGCTCGAGGAGCGCCTGAACAAGCGCGGCCAGGACGAGCCCAAGGTGATCGTGCGGCGGCTGCTTGCCGCGGGCAGCGAGATGGCGCACGCCTCCGAGTCGGACTACGTCATCATCAACGAGGTTTTCGAGCAGGCACTGGAGCAGCTGCGCTGCGTGATCCGTGCAACCCGTCTGCGGTTTTCATCGCAGAAGGCACGCCACACCGAGCTGTTCATCGAGCTCGGAATTCATTGAGCCGGAGCGCGCGGGAACGTTTTTTGCCGCGTGCTGTAAAATAGCCGGCATCGCATAGGTTTTGTCCCAAGGTGGATTTGATATGGCGCGTATTACCGTCGAAGATTGTCTGAAACACATCCCGAACCGTTTCGAGCTCGCGCTCGCGGCGACCTACCGGGCCCGTCAGCTGGTGCAGGGTCACACACCCAAGGTCGAGGCCAAGGACAAGCCCACCGTGGTGGCGCTGCGCGAGATCGCCTCGGGCCAGGTCGGCATCGAGATGCTCAAGAAGGTACCTACCTGATCTTCGGGCGGCCGTGGCCAGTCTTCGCAATGCGTACCTTTGCATTCAGCACTTGCTGCATCTGCTAACGTACCTGTCCGCGAACACGATTGCACAGCCAGATTTCAGAGGCCGCCCTTATGTCTTCATCCCAGCCTTCTCCTCCTGCCGCAACGGCGAGCCCCACGGCCGCGCCGGCGCGCTCGCACGGAGAAGGGCCTGGTGATGCGGGCGGCGACGCAATGCCGCCCGTTCCGCGCAAGCGTGCCGGGAGCGGTCAGCCGAACGTGACCGCACGCACAGGCGCTCCCAATCTTCCTGATCCGCTCGGCGACAATGTCGTTGGCGAGCGTGGTGTCGCGCCCGCAATGGGCTCGGGCAAGGGCAGGGCCGCGCACGCCGCGGCCGAAGGCGAGCTGAACGAGGCGCCTGTCGCAGCCGCGTCGGGCGACGCGTTGTTCATCGACGCAGTGCTGGCGCAGTCCTACCGCCACTTCTTCGGTCCTACCTCGCAGCCCGCGGTGCCGCCGCGCCAGCAGGTGATCTCGATCACCCGGCTGATGGAAAAGCTCGCCTACCTCAAGCCGGTCGACCAGGCCATCGTGCGCGAGGCCTTCCAGTTCTCCGACGAGGCCCACCTGGGGCAATACCGGCAGAGCGGCGAGCCCTACATCACGCATCCGGTGGCGGTGGCCGAGCTGTGCGCGGACTGGAAGCTCGATGTCCAGTCCATCATGGCGGCGCTGTTGCACGACGTGATGGAAGACCAGGGCATCACGAAGAGCGAGCTGGCCGAGAAATTCGGCCCGAAGGTGTCGGAACTGGTCGATGGCCTGACCAAGCTGGACAAGCTCGAATTCCAGAGCCGCGAGCAGGCGCAGGCGGAAAGCTTCCGCAAGATGCTGCTGGCCATGGCGCGCGACGTGCGGGTGATCCTGGTCAAGCTGGCCGACCGCACCCACAATATGCGCACGCTCGATTTCGTGCCGCCCGAAAAGCGGCGCCGGATCGCGCTCGAGACCATGGAGATCTACGCGCCGATCGCGCACCGGCTCGGTCTCAACACCACCTACCGCGAACTGCAGGAACTGTCCTTCAAGGTCGGCTCGCCGTTCCGCTACGCCACGCTCGAAAAAGCGGTCAAGGCCGCGCGCGGCAACCGGCGCGAGGTGGTCAGGCGCATCCTGGAGACGGCGCAGAAAGCGCTGGGCGACGCGGGCATCGTGGCCGAACTGTCCGGGCGCGAAAAGACCCTGTACAGCATCTACCGCAAGATGCACGACAAGCAGTTGTCGTTTTCGCAGGTGCTGGATGTCTATGGTTTCCGCGTGGTGGTGGAAACGCAGATGCATTGCTATATGGCGATGGGCGCGCTGCATGGCTTGTACAAGCCCATGCCGGGCAAGTTCAAGGACTATATCGCCATCCCCAAGATCAACGGCTACCAGTCGCTGCACACCACGCTGGTGGGTCCGTTCGGCACGCCGGTGGAGTTCCAGATCCGCACGCGCGACATGCACCAGATCGCGGAAGCCGGCGTGGCCGCGCACTGGATGTACAAGCACCAGGCCGACCAGGCCAACGACATCCAGCAGCAGGCCCACCAGTGGCTGCAGTCGCTGCTCGATATCCAGAGCCAGACCGGGGATTCGCAGGAATTCCTCGAGCACGTCAAGATCGATCTGTTCCCCGACGCGGTCTACGTGTTCACGCCCAAGGGGCATATCCGCGCGCTGCCGCGCGGCGCCACCGCGCTTGATTTCGCCTATGCCGTGCACAGCGACCTGGGCAACCAGTGCGTCGCGGTCAAGATCAACAACGAGCTGCTGCCGCTGCGCACCGAGCTCAAGAGCGGCGACATCGTCGAGGTGGTGACGGCGCCGTACTCCAAGCCCAACCCGGCGTGGCTGGCGTTCGTGCGCACCGGCAAGGCGCGCGCGGCAATCCGCCACTATCTCAAGACCACGCGGCTCGACGAAGCCATCCAGCTCGGCGAGCGCCTGCTGGAGCAGTCCGCGCGCCAGCTCGGCATCGAACTGAAGGCGCTACCGCAATCGGTATGGGACCGCATGGTGCAATGGACCGGCAACAAGCACCGCGAGGACATCTTCGCCGACCTGGCGCTGGGGCGGCGCGTGCCCGCCGTGGTGGCCAAGCGCATGGAAATCCTGTTGCAGGAACTGTCCGGCGATGTCGACAGCGCCTTGCTCGCCGCGGTGCAGACCTTCGCCGGCGACGAAGCGCCGGCGGTGCCGATCACCGGCGACGAAGGCATGTCGATGATCTTCTCGGCATGCTGCCGCCCGATTCCCGGCGACTCCATCGTCGGCTACCTGGGCAAGGGTGAAGGCCTGCAGATCCACGTGCAGGACTGCAAGGTGGCCAAGCGCCTGCACAGCAAGGATCCCGAGCACTGGATCGACGTGATGTGGGCGCGCAAGACCACGCGTGCCTTCGATGTCTCGATCAAGGTGATGGTGCGCAACGTCAAGGGCATCGTCGCCCGCGTGGCGGCGGACCTGACCTCGGCCGACGCCAACGTGGCGCACGTCGCGATGGAGCAGCAGGAGGGCGGCCACCAGGAAGCCACCTATATGCAGTTCATCATCCAGGTGCAGAATCGCCTGCACCTCGCGAACGTCATGCGGGCGCTCAGGCGCAATCCCGACGTGATCCGCATCTTCCGCGACCGCAACGACAGCTGACGTGCCTGCGGCCGGGGTTCACGCCTTGTCCGGTTGCGCAGCGGCCCGCGCCGGGTAGCGGACTTCCAGGATATCGATCTGCTCGACTCCGCCGGGCGTGCGCAAGGGGACGGTGTCGCCCTCGCGCGCCTTGATCAGCGCGCGCGCGATCGGGGAGATCCAGCTCACGTGGTTGCTGTCGAGGTCCACCTCGTCCATGCCGACGATGGTGATGGTGGTTTCCTCGCCCGCCTGGTTGGCGTAGGTCACCGTGGCGCCGAAGAAGATCTGGTCGTTGTCGCCCTGCAGGGAGGCGTCCACCACCTCGGCCTTGTCCAGGCGCCGGGTCAGGAAGCGGATGCGGCGATCGATCTCGCGCAGGCGCTTCTTCCCGTAGTGGTAGTCGCCATTCTCCGAGCGGTCGCCGTTGGACGCCGCCCACGACACGATCTGGACCACCTCGGGGCGTGCCGCATCGATCAGGTGCATCAGCTCGTCGCGCAGGCGCTGGTAGCCTTGCGCCGAGATGTAGTTCTTGCTGCCCGGCGGCAGCGGGGTTGCGCCTTCGGGGAGGTCGTCGTCCTCGTCGTCGGACGACTCTTTGACAAATGCCTTGTTCATGGTGTGAATCACTTCGAGAGGGCTCTCATTATAGAAAGTCCGGGTGCGCTGTCAGAAAAAGCGAAAAAAAGCACAAAGGGGGTTCACAAACTCTGAAAGTACGATATAATTTCCTTCTCGAGTGCGGCTGTAGCTCAGTTGGATAGAGTACTTGGCTACGAACCAAGGGGTCGTGGGTTCGAATCCTGCCAGCCGCACCACCTATTAAAAGGGCTTCCAGAAATGGAAGCCCTTTTTCATTTCTGGCTCCATTTTCTGCATTTCCGGGCTCCGTTTCCGGATCTGCTTGTCCCGCCCGAACTCCCCGATCCCCTCCCCGGTTCCGCCCATTCTACGTCGGCCTCGCTTCCGGCAATGCGCGCGCTCGCGCAAGCGATTCAGAGTCTTCGCATCGCGAGGGGGATTGCGGATCGCTAATCTCTGATCCGGCGCGCAACCGATGCGCGCTTGTCTCTCGATCGCTTCCGCGCAGCCTTGCTTCCGGCAGTTCGTGCAGGGCGATCGCATTCTCCGAACGCATCCCTTGGGAGCTTCCTCGATGCGACCTTTGCCCTGGTTCGTTCTTGCCTTGCTGTTTGCCATGCTGGCGGGCGCCGCCCGGCGCCCGCCACGTAGCCGCATTTCGTGTGTGCCACTGCCTGCGCCGGCTTGCCGCCCGGCTGGCAGGGGCAAGCCGCGCGGCGGCATTGCCGGGGGCGGCCCGATGCAGGCTCACGGCGAGCGTGCGTGCGGCTTGCTGCTTGGCCTGCTCCACGACGGACGCTTCGATGGCGACGTGCGCGGGCTCGGCACAGGTGCCGAGCCGCGCGCGCAGGCCCATGCGCTTGCCGATGGCTGGCATATCCATACGCCCGGCGAAGCGCGGGGCACGCTGGCCTGGTTGCTGGAGGAGGGGCATCGCGCGTTGTATCCACAGGTTTGCCGGATCCTGTTCACCGCGCCGCGCGCGGCGCGCGAGCGGGAGATCGTGCTGCTTGACCAGTTCTTCGATCCCGTGCGCCTGGCGCGGTGCATCGACAATCTGGAGCGAGCGCTGCCGGGGCTGCGCGCGGATGGCTTCGTCGCCTCGGGTGAGGACCTCGCTCGCGGCGTGCTGGCATGGGACATGAGCCGCGCCGTCCATGTCGCGCGCATGGCCTATGACTGCGGGATGCAGAGCGAAGTGCAGGCCTGGGCTGTGATCGAGCGCGCGGCGGCACAAGTGTTCGCGCAGTTCGCGTCGTGGGAGCATGTCATGCATAGCTATCTGCTCGGGCGTGCGATGTGGGGCGGCCCCGATGGCGGGCTCACGCACCATATGTCGTTTGCGAGAGCCTGCATCGACGATCCCGCCAGCCCCTGGCGCGCCACGCCTTACCCCGGCCGTATCGCGATGTAGGCCTACGCCGCCTTGCTTGCCCGCGACGCGCGGGCTAGGCTGGAGCGGAGGCGCGGCGCTTGTGCGCGGTGCCCGACGACAGGCAACCGGGGAGGATTTCATGAGCAATTCGGACTGGCGCGTCGAAGCCTATCGCGGCATGGATGTCTATGTCCTGGTGTCCCAGCAACGGACCGACGGCGTCGCCTCCGTCGGCGGTCTGGGCGAATGGCGCTACGAGGTGAGGGTGGCCCAGGAGGGTGCGGATCCGTCCGATGCGGGCGACACCGAGCGTTCGTCGGGCGACGGCGTGCCCTTCGCAAGCCGGCGCGCGGCCGAGGAGGCCGCTTTTGCCGCGGGCTACCAGATAGTCGACAAGCTCGTGGGGCGCGCGGAGGGGTAGCGCACGCATTGCTTCAAGCCTGGCCGAGGTCGCGCGGAGCCTCTCCAGGCGGCTTGGCGTGCCTCGGGGCACACTTCCCAGTGTTATTGCAAATTGCACAACATCGCATATCACGTCGTGATATGCATTCTTCTTCTGCGTTTGATCGCGATCATGATGGCGCATTGTGGGGCGCCCTACTCTGAAGCTGAAGCACGTGGCCTGTTCCGCGTGCAGCAGCACGGAGGTGCCATCATGCCGGAGTTCAACGGCTACAAGATCATCTACGAAGTCCAGTCGCTGCCCAAGGCGAAATGGGCAATCCTGGTCGAGGTCATCCGCACGCTGGACGGCGCGGTGGTGGCGAAGCGCCATAATCCGTTCCCGCTCCAGACCTTCGGTGCCAAGCTCGAAGCGCTGGACCAGGTCAATCGCTATCTCCAGGAATTGCTGGGAGGTCTGGCCGCCAGCGCACGCACGCCGCGCGGCAAGGCCTAGCCGAATTGCGTCGATCTCCTGCGCGCGGCCTTGCGCGCAGGCTCCAGACCGGCAATCTCAGCGCCGCCCCCGTCCGCCTCCGCTGCGCCCGCCAGGGCCGCCAACGCGTCCCGAGCCTCCGCTCCAGCTACCGCCGCCGTGATAGTAGCCATGTCCCATGCCGTGATAGGGGTAGCCACCACGATAGTGATACCAGCCGTGGCCGGGTCCGCGGTAGCCATGAGAGTGGTAGCTGTAGACGACGGCACCGCCGTAGAAACCGCCGTAGAACGGCAGCGGATAGTCATAGTCGTAGCCATACCCATACCCATAGCCGACCGGCGGATACGCGACGCCGGGCTGGTAGAAGCCGTAGGGGTCGTAGGGGCTGTATGGGGAATAGCCGTAGCCGTTGTCGTAGGTTGCGCAGGCGCCCAGCGATAACAGCGGGAAAGCCAGTAGCAGGCGGAGCAGGGCGCGGCGCATGGTGCGTTCACTTCAGCATTGGCTGCCCGGCGGACACCGGGCGATAGCGATTAGAGGCCGCCATGGCCCGGGAGGTTCAGCGCCGCGGCGCCGGGCAAGGACGCTGTGCCGGCTTCAGGCTGGCATCCTGGCGAGTTCGGCGGCACGCGCGAACGTATCGCGCACCTGCGGCTGGTCCTCGCGCTGCGCGGCCTCGGCGCGCGCATCGAGGCGCTCGACCAGCACACTCAGGTTGTTGCCAGCGGGTGCCGTCTTGCTCGCCGCGCACTGGCGGGCGGCTTCCTGCACGAGTTGTCCGAGTTCCTTGGCGATGTCGGCGCCGTCGAAGGCGCTGATCGACAGGGCGGAAATCTGCTCGAGGTAGAGGTTGACCAACGCTTCGTCGTGTACCGGTTCGGGCATTTCCGTCTCCTTCACATGATGGCCGGGTGAGCTTCATTGTAGTGGCCGGGCGGAGACCCGGCTGTCGGAGCGAGGCCTACAGGAAGAGCCGCATCCATCACCGTGGCCTGCTTGCGTGGCCCATCTTGCTCCAGATCAAGTATGCATTAAATGGAAATGATTCCTATTTGAGTGGCGGGGTGCTTTCTCATACAATCGGCGCTCGCCCGTCACGGCCAATCCCCAACCTTGCCCACTGTCTTGCCGAGGTACCCGAAATCATGATGCTGCAGATCCCCGATGTGCTGACGCCGGCCCAGGTGGCCCAATGCCGCGAACTGATGGACGCTGCGCAGTGGACCGACGGCAACGCCACCTCCGGGCACCAGTCGGCGCTGGCCAAGCGCAATCTGCAATTGCCCGAGGGCTCGCCGGTGGCGCGCCAGGTCGGCGACCTGATCCAGGACGCGCTGGGCGCCAATGCGCTGTTTTTCTCCGCCGCCCTGCCGCTCAAGGTCTATCCGCCGCTGTTCAATCGCTACGAGGGCGGGCATGGGTTCGACAACCATGTCGACAATGCCATCCGCCATCTGCGCGGCACCAGTTTCCGCATTCGCAGCGACCTCTCCGCGACGCTGTTCCTGACGGCACCCGAGGACTACGACGGCGGCGAGCTGGTGGTGGAGGATACCTACGGCCAGCAGCGCGTGAAGCTGCCGGCCGGCCATATGGTGCTGTATCCCGCCACCAGCCTGCACCACGTGAGTCCGGTCACGCGCGGAGCGCGCGTGTCCTCATTCTTCTGGATCCAGAGCATGGTGCGCGACGATGGCCAGCGCTCGGTGCTGTTCGAGTTGGACACGCAGATCCAGCGCGTGGCGCGGGCGCTGAGCCATAGGGAACCCGCCGTGGTGGGACTGACCGGGGTCTATCACAACCTGCTGCGCCGCTGGGCCGATGCCTGAGCCGGGAGGCGGAAAATGGGGCAGCGGGAGGGATGGCAGCGGGGAGGGAGATGCGGGGCGGGTACCGGATCTTTCGAGGCCGGCGCCCGCCGCTACGCTTCGGGCCGGTTGCCGGCCAGGGCGCTGCAGTGATGGAAAGCGGTGATGGTGAGCGGCTATTCTCGATCGCGCCGCTGCGGGGGCAACGGCACCATGGCAACACGCCGTCGCGCGGGTTTGAGGGCGCGGGTGGGCCAGAAGACGTAGGTGGTATGCGGATCCATCGGCTTGCCGAAGTAGGACACCCACACCTGCACGCCCTGTTCGGTTTCGGCAACGATTGCGGCCACTGCGCGGGCCGCGACTGCGGGAGACTTGAGCAAGGTGGCCAGTGCTTCGACGCCTTGGACTACGTGGTGTTTGACACCGCCGAACCACGCATACTGGCGCATGGCTGACAACAAACGCTTGGTCATGGACGCTAGTGTTTGGTTAGTGGAATTAGTGAGACAGGAGCTTACCCGCTTTGTTCAGCGCCAGGCGATGGGACTTGTCTATCGCTTTCCCTGAGTCATCGGACTACGTGCCGGTCGTGCGCCGCATTGACAAGCCGATGCGCGCGGATTAGCGTCGTCATCAGGACTGTCATGTCCGCCGGCCGTTTCCAGGAGCTTGCCGATGACCGAAGAGATGCTGATGCAACTGATGGTCGAAGTCGAGAAAGAGGACCCGATCGATTACGCCGACCTGCCCTTCGACGATGCCACGCTGCGCGGCCTGGTGTGCCGCCTGGTGGCGCAGCGCTCGAGCGCGATGGAGTCCGCGGGCATGCGTGCGGACGACCTCCTCGCCACCATGTGGGCGTCCACCGCCAAGCTGGTGCTGGAGAACATGGTGCTCAATGCGCGGCTGCTGACGCTGCAGGGCCTGCCCGACGATGCCAGCGCACTGATCGAACGCATCGCCCGCCAATCGCGCGGCAATTCCTGAGCGCGGCCACGCTGGCTCCGTGCCGGCCAGGCGTGCCTTTTAAATCTCATTCGGCAGGGCGACTGCCGTTTCGCTACACTACGGGTTTTCGCCCCCGCCGCTGCGCCGTTCCCCGTCCCGGGCAACGGCGCTTAGTGTTGCTGATTTGGAGGATTTTCGGGTGATCAAGTGGATAATCGTCGCGGCGTATCTGGGCGCGGTCCTTTACGTGCATTTCCGCGGCAAGGTGAGGTTGCGCATCTGGCGCCAGCTGCTGGATCATTCGGCGCTGGTGGCGCCGGTCAACTGCTTCATGTACATCTTCTCCGGCGTGCCGCGCACGCCGTATATTCCCGTCGACCGGTTCCCCGAGCTCGAGAAGATCCGCGCCGCCTGGCCGCAGATCCGCGACGAAGGGCTGGCGCTGGCCGCGATGCGCAAGATCAAGGCTGCCGAGAAGAACGACGACGCGGGCTTCAACTCGTTCTTCAAATACGGCTGGAAGCGTTTCTACCTGAAATGGTATGAGGCGCGCCACCCGTCCGCCGAGGTCTTGTGCCCGCGGACGGTGGAACTCCTGCGCGGCCTGCCCAGCGTGAAGGCGGCGATGTTCGCCGAGCTGCCGCCCGGCGGCAAGCTCAACCCGCACCGCGATCCGTTCGCCGGTTCGCTGCGCTATCACCTCGGCCTGGCCACGCCCAACGACGACCGCTGCTTCATCGAGGTCGACGGCGAGCGCCATAGCTGGCGCGACGGCCAGGGCGTGGTGTTCGACGAGACCTACCTGCACTGGGCGGAGAACAAGAGCGACAGCAACCGGCTGATCCTGTTCTGCGACATCGAGCGCCCGATGCGTTTCGGCTGGGCCGGCAAGGTCAATCGCTGGATGGGTCGCAAGGTCATGACCGCCGCGAGCTCGCCCAACGAAGAAAGCGACCAGACCGGCATGATCAACCGGCTGTTCCGCATCGTCTGGGTGGGCGGGCAGTATCGCCGCCGCTTCAAGGCCTGGAACCGCCAGGCGTACTACGTGGTCAAGTTCGGCCTGATTGCCGCCGGCGTGGCGCTGATCGTGTATCTCTGAGGAAGCATCGGCGAGGCCGGCGCGGCGAGCGCCGCGCCTCGTCTCCCAGGCAGAAGGGCCGGCATTCGCCGGCCCTTCTGCCTTCTGTCTCCTGTCGTCCGCGCGCCTGCGCCGCGCCCTCGCTGTCTCAGCGGCGCCGGCGCTCGCGCTCGTCGTCCAGCGCCTCGTAGTAGGCGCGCTTGGCCTGGTACATGCGCGCGTCGGCAAGCTTGATCGCGTCGCTCAGCCGCTCGCCGATATGGCAGGTGGCGGTGCCGATCGACAGGCTCAGCGCGGTGCCGGGATAGAACTGGTTGTTGAGCTCCACCACCTGGTGGATCTGTTCCATCACGGTGGCCACGCCGCGCTCGTCGCGTCCCGGCAGCAGCACCATGAATTCGTCGCCGCCGACGCGCGCCACGCAGACCTGGTCGCCCACGGCCTTCTTCAGCGCCTCGCCGGTACGGCGCAGCAGCGCGTCGCCGTCGCCATGGCCAAGCTGGTCGTTGACCTGCTTGAGCCCGTTCAGGTCCAGCGCGATCACGCTGACCGGCCACGGCCCCTTGCGGCCCAGGCGCGCCAGCTCATCCTCGTAGTAGGCGCGGTTGTAGAGCTTGGTGAGCACATCGTGCTTGCCGAGGAATTCCACGTAGGCCTCGGCCTTCTTGCGCGCGGTGATGTCGGTCAGGGAGACCAGCACCTGGTCCCAGTCCGCCTCGTGGCCCGGAAAGACCGACCACTGCATGAACACGTCGACCGGCCGGCCATCCAGCGCGTAGTTGACGACCTCGCGCTGCTGCCACAGCCTTTCGTTCCACAGGTCGATCAGCTGCTCGGCGAACTGGATGCGCATATTGTCGCGGAACACATCGCCCAGGCGCGACAGCAGCTCTGCCTTGGACGAGGCGCTGAACATCAGGAGCGTCTGCTGGTTGACGTCGAGCACGCGGATTTCCTGCATGCAGCGCGAGATGAAATCGGGATGCACGTTGAGGAATGTGCGGAAATCCGTGATGCCCGCGCCGCGCACTTCGTCCAGCAGCAGCTTGACGGCGCTGAAGTCCTCCACCCACAGCGAGACCGGCGAATGTTCGAACAAGCCAAGCGCGTACTGCTCGCTGCGGCGCAGTTCGCGCTCGGTGGACACACGCACCGTGATGTCCTCGATGGACAGCAGTACGCGCGCCCAGGTGTCTTCGTGGCCGGGCATGACGGTCGCCTCAAGGCGGATGTCCAGCCGCTTGCCTTCGAGCGTGTAGTTGACGGTCTGGCTGGAAAAATGCAGCCCGCCGTCCCATAGCTGGCCAAGCTCCTCGACATGCTGGTCGAACATGTCGTCGCGGAAGACGGTGTCGAGATTGCTGACCAGGTCGGCCAGGTCGGAGGCGCGGAACAGGTCCAGCGTGCGCTTGTTGACGTCCAAGACGCGGATCAGCGCCGAGCACCGCGCGACCTCCCGCGGATGCTGGCGCAGGTAGCTGCGCAAGTCAGTGATGCCCCGTGCCCGCAGGACCTGGAAGTACTCGCGCACCGCGCTGAAGTCTTCGAGCCACAGCGAAACCGGCGCGAGCCGGAACAGGGTCTTGTATTCGTCGTCGATGCGCGACGCGTCGCTGGTGGCCGTCAATGTGTTTTTCTCCCTTTCCCGTTGGCGCGCCGGGCCGGCTGACCCGGTCGTCCGGGCCTTTGCCGGACCGCTGCCATGCGCGCACCGCCGATAGCATAGGGCAGCGGGGAGAAAAATGGGGAGGTGTGTGGCGTAAAAGCCTACGCGCAGCCGGGGGCCTTCCGTGTCGCGTTCGCGGCCACTTCGCGGCCACTTCAACGCCGCCTCGCGGCGACTCAGGCCTGGCGCGAGAGTTCGGCAATGCGGGCCGGCGCAAAGCGCTGCGGCGCGTTTTCCTGTTCGGCGATCAGTTGCAGCGTGGCTGCCTGCAGCAGCGAGCCGGCAGTCAGGTGCGAAGCCAGCTGGCGCAGCTCGTCGAGCTTGCCGCGGGCCGGGGCTTGGATGGAAGTCATGTCGCGCATGGTCTGCTCGGGAACAGCGGCCATGTTAGCGGCGACCGCGAACGCCTTGCTTTGCGCATGGTCATGTTCCGTGCGCGCGGCGCCATCGTCGCCGGTGTCCGGGCCGGGCCTGGCCGGCCTCGCTTCGGCGCGCGCCTTGCGGTGTGCCTGGTCGGCACGGCGCGCGGTGCACAGGCGCAGGGCCGAGCCGATCGAGTCTGCAGCGTGGGGGAGGGAAGGGAGTGCCATCTTTTCTCCTGGTAGGCGTCTTGCCACCTTCGGCAAGGCTCGCCAGTTTGCCGGCTGCCTCCGCCCGCGCCCAGCACGCTGCGATGAATGGCGGAATCGGTGGCGTGAACGGCGGGCCAGGCGACGGAGGCTGCCCCTGGCAAGCGCCGGGCCGTGGCCGGGCGGTGCCTAGCCCCTTGCGCGCGCCTCGCCGCGTCCGGTCCGCTGCGGCTTGCCGGCCACCCGTGCGGCCACGGCAGCCAGCGTGCGCAGCGCGCGTTCGATCTCCGGCGAGAACGGCATGCCGCAGTTCAGGCGCAGGAAATGGTCGAAGCGATTGGAGTTGGAGAACATGACCCCCGGCACCACGCGGATGCCGGCTTCCAGGGCCTCGTCGAACACGGCCTCGGAGGACACCGGCCCGGGCAGCTCCACCCACAGGTGCAGGCCGCCGTTTGGATTCGAGGCACGCGTGCCGGCGGGGAATTCGGCGGCGATCGCCTGCGCCACCTGCGCGCGCTGGCTGCGCAGTTGCTCGCGCAGGCGCCGCAGGTGGCGCTCGAAGGCGCCCGAGCCCATATAGTCCGCCAGCGCCATCTGCGCCAGCAACTCGTTGGGGCGCGACTGGCTGTACTTGAGCATTTCCACGCGGGCCTGCCAGCGGCCCGCGGCGATCCAGCCAAGCCGCATGCCGGGGGCGAGGATCTTGTGCAGCGACGCGCAGTGGATCACGCCGCCGCTGCGGTCCCAGGCCTTCAGCGCCGCCAGCGGCGCCTCCGTGTCAGCCAGTGCGGAGAAGCAGTCGTCCTCGATCAGCGCAATGGCGCGCTGTTCGCACCAGGCCACCAGCTGCGCCTTGTTGCTGTCCGGCATGATGCAGCCCAGCGGGTTCTGCAGGTTCGGCACCACGACCACGGCGCGGATGTTGTCGTAGGTCTGCGCCGCCAGTTCCAGCGCTTCGAGCGAGATGCCGGTCTGCGGGCTGCTGGGAATCTCCAGCGCACGCATGCCCAGGCTTTCGAGGATCTGAAGCAGGCCATAGTAGGTCGGCGATTCCACGGCGATCACGTCGCCGGGCTGCGCCACTGCGCGCAGCGCCAGGTTGAGGGCCTCGGTGCAGCCGTGCGTGACGAGGATGTCCTCGGGCGCCACCGTGATGCGCGACAACAGCGCGTGCCGCGCCAGCACCGCGCGAAAGGCGGGGTGTCCGTCGGCATCGGCGGCACTGCCGAACAGCAGCGGGTGGCGCCGCAGCGCGCGTGCCGCCGCATCGCGCAGCGCCTGCGCCGGGTAGAGCGAGGGCGCGCCGCAGGCGCCGGCGAAGTTCACCGCCACGGAGTGCTGTCGCCCACGGGCGGTGATGGCAGAAATGCGCTCATGGATGCCGACATACTGCGCCGGGTCCGGCAGCGTGGCGGCTGGCTCCGCGATCGGGGCCAGCGGCTGGTGGCGCGCGGGCGGCGCGTGCCGCACGAAATAGCCCGAGCGCGGCCTGGCCTCCAGCAGCCCGTCGCTTTCCATTTGCCGGCAAGCCTGCAACGCGGTGGACAGGCTCACGCCATGCAGTTCCATCAGGGTGCGCACGGACGGCACGCGGTCGCCCGGCTTCAGCGTGCCGGTTTCGATGGCATGGCGATAGTGCTGCGCAAGCTGACGGTAGAGCGGGGCGGAGTCCATGCGGCATGGTGGCGCGGCGGCGGCCTGCGCAACAGATACAGATGTAGGTGTTCTGTATCGTAACAGATGATTTTTCGGTGTTCTGTTACGGTTCACCTCGTGCATCCGTGTGCCTGTTTTGCCGGGGGGCGGCCCGATAGTCTGGAGCCTTGCCATCACAGCACGGAGCCGCATCATGCAAGGCTATCGTTCAGACCCGACCGAATCCGCCGAACCTGTCATCCCTGCCGTGACGCCTGCGCGCGTCATGGCGCCCGCTGGCGCGCCGGAGGCCCAGCTGCTCGATCTCGAGACCAGCCGTATGCTGCGGTTTTATGCCAAAGCCGGCACCACGCTGTACCTGATGGAGGGCGAGCTCGAATTGTCCGGGCCGCCGCGCTGGCTCGCCGACACGATATGGCGGCAGCCGCAGCGCCTGGCGGCCGGCAGTTCGGTCACGTTGCCGGCAGGCTGGGTGGAAGTGCTGGCCAGGCGCGCCGCCACGCTGAGGCTGTACCGGCCCGCCGCGCAGCCGTGGCGGGCTCGCTGGCTGGGCCTCGCTGCGCGATTCCGGGCCGCCGCATCCCCCGCCGCACCGCAATGCATTCACGGAGAGCAACAAAAATGAGCGAACTTGCAATTTCCTATGACGACGTGGTCGAGGCCCACCGGCGGCTGGAGGGCGTAGCCCACCGCACGCCGGTCATGACGTCCGCCTTTGCCGACGCGCAGAGCGGTGCCCAGCTGTTCTTCAAGTGCGAAAACTTCCAGCGCATGGGCGCCTTCAAGTTCCGCGGCGGCTACAACGCCATCGCGCAGTTCACGCCAGCGCAGCGCAAGGCGGGCGTGATCGCGTTCTCCTCGGGCAACCACGCGCAGGCCATCGCCATGTCCGCCCGGCTGTTCGGGGTGCGCGCGGTCATCGTGATGCCGCAGGATGCGCCGGCCATCAAGATCGCCGCCACGCGCGGCTATGGCGGCGAGGTGGTGCTGTACGACCGCTATACCGAGGATCGCGAAGCCATCGGCCGCCGCCTGGCGGAAGAACAGGGCCTGACCCTGATCCCGCCATACGACCATCCGCACGTGATGGCCGGGCAGGGCACCGCCGCCAAGGAACTGTTCGAGCAGGCCGGCCCGCTGGACGTGCTGATCACCCCGCTCGGCGGTGGCGGGCTCCTGTCCGGCTGCGCGGTGGCCGCGCGCGCGCTGAACCCGGGCTGCCAGGTGATCGGCGTCGAGCCCGAAGCCGGCAACGATGCCCAGCGCAGCCTGCGCAGCGGCAAGATCGTGCATATCGACACGCCGGACACGCTGGCCGACGGCGCCCAGACCCAGCACCTCGGCAACCTGACCTTCCCGGTGCTGCGCAGCCTGGTCGACGATGTCGTCACGGTCAGCGACGCCGAGCTGGTCGAGGCCATGGCGTTCTTCGCCGGGCGCATGAAGATGGTGGTGGAGCCGACCGGCTGCCTGGCGGCCGCGGCGGTATTCGCCAGGCGGCTCGATGTCAGCGGCAAGCGCGTGGGCATCGTGATCTCGGGCGGCAATGTGGACCTGGCCCGCTTCGCGACGCTGCTGCAGCCGGCGCAGTCATAGCGCTCGGCACGCCTGCGGCGCTCAGGGCTGGGCGTCGCGGGCGCTCAGCAGGCCGTGCGCCACCATGTCCAGCGCGGGGCGCGTGTCGCCGTTCTTGTCGGTCCAGACCTTGGGCGTGAGGCTGCCCGCGAGCGCCACCGATTCGCCGTCTTCCAGCGCCAGCAGCGCGGCGCGCACCTTGTCGGCGAACGCGATCACGTTGACGATCACGGTGTCGCCGTCGCCGAGCGTGGCCTTGAGCCTGGCGGTGACGAACAGGCTGCCGCCCTGGCCGGTGCGTTCGCTGGCGTGGCCATGGAGGCGGCCGCTGACTAGTCCATCGATCATGGTGTTCCTTGATGGGTTGCTGTGAAAGGCAAGGGCGCGAAGGCATGCGCGCGGGTGTGCCGGGGTGCGGAAGATCTCACAATTTCGCCGCCGCGGGGCAGAGATTGCAGGGCCTGGCCCGAAAAACTATAAAATTGCGGTCCGGCCAGCCCGACGCTCACCCAGAGTGCAGTTCGCGTCCCATGCGGGGCGGACCTACCGGCCGCAGAATTCCAGGTTCCCATGCTACGTCTAAGTGAAGTCAAACTCCCGCTCGACCATGCCGAGAGCGATCTCGATGCCGTGGTGCGCGCGCGCCTGGCCGAGATCGGTGTCACGGCCGATGGCCTGACCGGGTTCACCGTGTTCCGCCGCGCGCACGACGCCCGCAAGCGCTCCGACATCAAGCTCACCTACATCATCGATATCGCGGTCAAAGACGAAGCCGCGGCGATCGGGCGCATGGCAGGCAAGCCCAACTGGAGCGTGACGCCGGACATGGCCTACCGCTTCGTGGCGAAGGCGCCGGCGCAAGGCACGACGCTGCGTCCGGTGGTGATCGGCATGGGCCCGTGCGGGCTGCTCGCCGGGCTGATCCTGGCGCAGATGGGCTTCCGTCCGATCATCCTCGAGCGCGGCAAGGAAGTGCGCGAGCGCACCAAGGACACCTTCGGCCTGTGGCGCAAGAGCGTGCTGAATCCCGAATCGAACGTGCAGTTCGGCGAAGGCGGGGCCGGCACCTTTTCCGACGGCAAGCTGTACAGCCAGATCAAGGACCCGAAGCACTACGGCCGCAAGGTGCTGGAGGAGTTCGTCAAGGCTGGCGCACCGGAAGACATCCTCTATCTCGCGCGCCCGCACATCGGTACCTTCCGCCTGGTCAGCATGGTGGAGAAGATGCGCGCGGAGATCTTCGCGCTGGGCGGCGAGATCCGCTTCGGTACGCGCGTCGAAGACGTCGACATCGACAATGGCAAGCTGCGCGGCCTCAAGCTGCACGACGGTGAATACCTCGAAGCCGACCACGTGGTGCTGGCCGTGGGCCACAGCGCGCGCGACACCTTCCAGATGCTGCATGCGCGCGGCGTGTTCATGGAAGCCAAGCCGTTCTCGCTGGGTTTCCGCATCGAGCACCCGCAGGGCCTGATCAACCGCAGCCGCTTCGGCAAGTTCGCCGGCAACAAGCTGCTCGGTGCCGCCGACTACAAGGTGGTGCACCACGCCAGCAATGGCCGTGCCGTCTACAGCTTCTGCATGTGCCCGGGCGGTACGGTGGTGGCCGCCGCGTCCGAGCCGGGCCGCGTGGTGACCAACGGCATGAGCCAGTATTACCGCGCCGAGCGCAACGCCAATGCCGGCATCGTGGTCGGCATCACACCCGAGGACTTTCCTGGCGGCCCGCTGGCGGGCATCGATTTCCAGCGCCACTGGGAAGAGCGCGCCTTCGAGCTGGGGGGGCGCAACTACAATGCGCCGGCACAGCTGGTGGGCGACTTCATCGCGCGCCGGCCGTCCACCGCGATGGGCTCGGTGGAGCCGTCGTACAAGCCGGGCGTCACGCCGACGGATCTCTCCGACGTGCTGCCGTCGTACGTGACCGAGGCCATCCGCGAGGCCTTGCCGGAGCTCGACAAGAAAATCGCCGGCTTTGCCATGCACGACGCGGTGCTGACCGGCGTGGAAACGCGCACTTCATCGCCGCTGCGCATCCGCCGCAAGGACAACTACCAGAGCATGAACGTGGAAGGCCTGTACCCGGCCGGCGAAGGCGCCGGCTACGCTGGCGGCATCTATTCGGCGGCCATCGACGGCATCGAGGTGGCGGAGGCCGTCGCGCTGAGCATCGTCAAGGGCGTGTGAGCAAAGCGCTGCCCTGAGCGAAGCGCTGCTTCAGGCAGCGCGTTCCAGCCAGGCAGCGGCGCCCAGCCCGGCCGCGCGCCCGCTGGCGAAGCAGGCGGTGAGCAGGTAGCCGCCGGTGGGCGCTTCCCAGTCCAGCATCTCGCCGGCGCAGAACACGCCCGGCATGGCGCGCAGCATCAGCCGGGCGTCCAGCGCCTCGAACGTGATGCCGCCTGCGCTGCTGATGACTTCGTCGATAGGGCGGGCGCGCAGCAGGCGCAGCGGCAGCGCCTTGATCGCGGCGGCCAGCCGCGCGGGATCGGCGAAATCTTCCTTCGACAGGCATTCACGCAGCAGCCCGGCCTTGACGCCGGTAATGCCCAGCTTGCTCTGCAGGTGGCTGGACAGCGAGCGCGCGCCGCGCGGGCGCTGCACCGCCTCGGCCACGCGCTCCGCGCTCAGGCCCGGGGCGAGGTCGAGATGAATCACGGCCTCGCCGGTGCTGTCCAGCAGGTCGCGCATCGGCGCGCTCAGCGCATAGACCAGGCTGCCTTCGATGCCGCCCGCGGTGATGACGAACTCGCCCTGGCGATAGTGCTGGTTGCCGTCGCGGTCCTGCAGGCCGATCGCCACGGCCTTGACCGGCTGCCCCGCAAAACGTGAGCCGAAGTGCTCGCTCCAGGCCACGTCGAAGCCGCAGTTGGCGGGGCGCAAGGGCGCCACCTCGACGCCGCGCGCCGCCAGCAGCGACACCCAGGCGCCGTCCGAGCCCAGCCGCGCCCAGCTGCCGCCGCCCAGCGCCAGCACCACCGCATCCGCCTGTACGCGCAGTTCGCCCTCGGGCGCGGCGAAGCGCAGGGCGCCGGTGGTATCCTCGTCGTCCGCCCAGCCCAGCCAGCGGTGCCGCATATGGAACTGCACGCCGGCTTCGCGCAGCCGGTGCAGCCACGCGCGCAGCATCGGCGCCGCTTTCATGTCGGTGGGGAAGACCCGGCCCGAGCTGCCGACGAAGGTTTCGATGCCCAGCCCGTGCACCCATTCGCGCAGCGCCTGCGGATCGAAGCCCGCCAGCAGCGGCGCGATCTGCGTGCTGCGGCTGCCGTAGCGCGCCAGGAAGGGCTGCGCCGCCTCCGAGTGCGTCAGGTTCATGCCGCCGCGCCCGGCCATCAGGAACTTGCGGCCCACCGACGGCATGGCGTCGTACACGTCCACGCGCCAGCCGCGCGCGGCCAGCACCTCGGCCGCCATCAGGCCCGCGGGGCCGCCACCGATCACGGCGATGCTGGCGGAGAGAGAGGCGGCGGGTGCAGACATGGCTTGAATCCGGAGGAAGGGCGGTGAGCCGCGGCAATGCGAAAGGCGTGCCTTGGGCGTGCGGCGCGGCGGATCGGATTATATAGGGCGGCTCGCCATGGCCCGGCGCGGGGTGGCCGGCGCAGCCCGGCGGCGGCTGATAAGATCCGGTCCTCGATGCCGCCAGCGTGCGTTTCCCATGACCGTATCTTTTTCTTTCCCGGCGTTTCGCGCCGTAGTGCGCGCTGCCGCGCGAGGCGTGCCTGCCGGCCTGGTGCTCGGCCTGCTGTGCGGAGCGCCGGCGGCGTTTGCGCAGGAAACCGCGCAAGGGCTGCAGGACAAGGCCATGCATGGCGACTTCCTGGCCCAGCGCAACCTGTCCTACTGCCTGCAGTCAGGCTGCCTCGGGCTGGAGAAGGACCGCGTGCGTGCCTGCGCGTGGCGCAAGGTGATCGTGCTGTCCGGCGATCGCCGCGTGACCGACCTCGATACCGCCAACCTCGAGTACGTCTGCGGCAAACTGAGCGCGGCCGAGCGCGACGCGGCCATGCGCCAGGCCGATACGCTTGCCAGGCAGATCTACGGCCAGCGCCGCTGAGCGAGACGTGCGGGCCGGGCGCTAAAATGGTGGTTTCGCGCCGTTCGCCATCGTCATGACTTCAGCTCCGCCGTCCACCGAATCCGTCCTGCAAGCCACCCGGCAGTGGCTGGAGCGCGCCGTGATCGGCCTTAACCTCTGCCCGTTCGCCAAGGCCGTGCATGTCAAGCAACAGATCCGCTACGCGGTGAGCGGCGCCACCGATAGCGAGGGCGTGATGGCCGACCTCGAGGCCGAGCTGAAACTGCTGGCCGAGGCGGATCCGGCCGAGACCGACACCACGCTGCTGATCCTGCCGCACGCGCTGGCGGATTTTCTCGACTACAACGACGCGCTGTTTTTCGCCGAACGCCTGCTCAAGAGCCTGCGCCTGGCCGGCACGCTGCAGATCGCCAGCTTCCACCCGGACTACCAGTTCGACGGAACCGAGCCGGACGATATCGAGAACTACACCAACCGCGCGCCCTATCCGATCCTGCACCTGCTGCGCGAAGACAGCATCGCGCGTGCCGTGGAGGCCTTTCCCGATGCGGCGGATATCTACGAGCGCAACCAGGACACCATGCGCAAGCTCGGCCTGGAGGGGTGGCGGGCGCTGATGCGCGCCTGAAGCGGCGCGCCGGGCGGGCGCCGCCACGCATCAGGCCGGAAACTCACTGCGCCACGGCGCAGGCTGCCTCGCCGTGGCTTTCGCCGGTATAGAAGCGTCCCGACATTTCCTCCAGCCCCAGCGTCTTCAGCACTTCGTTGAGGCGCTCGGTGGGCCGGCGGCGCGGCAGATCCTTGTACTGCGCGATGATCAGTTCGTTCTTCATCGAATGCTCCCAACCCACCAGCTCGGTCACGCTGACCTGGTAGCCGTGCGCTTCGAGTTGCAGGCAGCGCAGCACATTGGTGACCTGGCTGCCGAACTCGCGCGTATGCAGCGGGTGGCGCCAGATCTCGGTGAGCGGGCTGGCGAGCGATTTTCCCTTGTTCTTGCGCAGCACGCCGGCCACCTCGGCCTGGCAGCARGGCACCACCACGATGTAYTTSGCGYGCTTYTCCAGCGCGAAGCGGATSGCATCGTCCGTGGCCGTATTGCAGGCRTGCARSGCGGTSACGATGTCGATGGYGGGCGGCAGYTGCGRCGAGGTGATCGAGTCCGCCACCGACAGGTTCAGGAAGGACATGCCCTTGAAGCCAAGCCGCGCGGCCAGCTCCTGAGAAGTGCGCACCAGTTCCTCGCGCGTCTCGATGCCGAAGATGTGCGAGTTGTCCAGGTGGTCCTTGAAGAACAGGTCGTACAGGATGAAGCCCAGATAGGACTTGCCTGCGCCATGGTCCACCAGCGTCACGTCGGGATGGTCTTGCTTGAGGTCCTGCAGCAGCGGCTCGATGAACTGGAACAGGTGATAGACCTGCTTGAGCTTGCGGCGGCTGTCCTGGTTCATCTTGCCGTCGCGCGTGAGGATATGCAGCGCCTTGAGCAGCTCGACGGACTGGCCGGGGCGGATTTCGTGGGGGCTGGGCGCCGGTGCGGCGGGCGTCTTCGACGCCGGGGACTTCTGGGCCATCTGGGGAACCTGGGAAAAGCGGTGAGGCAGTGGGGCGTGCGCCAAAGCGGACGACGCGGCGCCGGAATAGCGGCAGTTTACCGAAAGTCGCCGGCGGCCGGGCGGAGTGGCGCAACCGCCGCAGCGGATGCCGGTGCTCGCCACCTGCTTGCCGCCTGGTTTCGGCGGGATCCCGGCGCGCGGCCCTCAAGTTTTCCGCAAGGCCGCCGTTGGTGTTGTGTGCGCCAGAAAGAACAAAGATCAGCGGCGCGCAAAGACAACCCGGGGCCCCGTGCGCGGCGCCCGCGGGCAGATGCCAGAAGCCCAGGTACCCACGGCGATGCCGCCGCACCCTTTGGTCGCGGGCTGCGTCAGCGCGCGGCGGGGGCGGCCCGGAATGGCAAGTGGCGCAGCGGGCGGGACCGCGCGCCCGGACAGATCCACCAGAGGGAACGACGGAATGGAAAGTCGGGGAGAACACCCAGTTGACGCAGTAGAAGGGGGCTTGCGGGTCAGTCTCGATGAGGCCACGCGGCATCTGCACGCCACCTATGCCATGGCGCCGGGGCGGATGCCGCCGGACCGCGCGGCACTGGAGGCGGCGCTGGCCGCCGCAGGCTGGGGCGGGGCCAGGCTGGACACAGCCGCGGTCGGCGGCTTTCTCTCGCAGTGCCAGCGCGCCACCGAAGGCGCGCCGGTGCAGGCGCTGATCGGAGAGGTCACCGACGGCTATTTCGAGATCGACATCAGCGCCGACGGGCTGAGCGTGCGCCTGAGCCTGCTGCCGGCGCAAGGCGGCCGCGCGGTGGTGCGTGACGATGTCCGCGCCGCGCTGGCCGAGCGCGGCATCGTGGCCGAGCCTGACCGCGACATCCTGCGCACGGTCTTCGAGGCGGGCTTATGCGACAGCGTGGAGATCGCCGCAGGGCGCGCGCCGCGGCCCGGCACGCCAGCGCGCTTCGAAAGCCTGCTGGCGCCGCGCAAGCCCCTGGTGGCGGAAGACGAAAGTGGCCGCGTCGACMTGCGCGACCTCGGGACCCTGCTGCTGGTCAACCCGGGCACGCCGCTGATGCGCCGCATCCCGGCCCGCCAGGGCACGGATGGCGTCGACGTCTTCGGCAAGCCCGTGGCGGCGCCGGAGGCGGCCGATCCGCCCTATGCCGATGGATTGACGGGCGTGGCCCCCGATCCCGCCGATCCGGGCGTCCTGCTGGCGGCGATCTCCGGCTCGCCGACGCTRTTGCCGCATGGCGTTTCGGTCAGCCCGGTGGTCGACGTAGAAGCGGTGGACATGCATTCCGGCAATGTCACCTTCGACGGCACTCTGCGCGTCAACGGCGATATCAAGACCGGCATGACGGTGCGGGTGACCGGAGATGTCATCGTCAGCGGCACCATCGAGGCCGCGCATGTCGAGGCGGGCGGCGACGTCGTGGTGAAGGGCGGCATCATCGGCCGGGCCGAAGGCGCGCACCAGGGCGGCGATGGCGCGGCGGCGCTGGCGAGCGTGCGCTGCAAGGGCGCGCTGCACGCGCGCTTCATCGAAAGCGCGGTGGTCGAGGCCGGCACCGATGTCACCGTGGAAAGCGGCATCCGGCAGAGCGACGTGGCCGCCGGGCGCAGCATCCTCGCGGGCAGTCCCAAGGGCGGACAGGGCAATATCACCGGCGGCCGCATCCGGGCCAAGGCGGCGGTGCGCACCGCCACCCTCGGCGCGTCCGCAGGCACCGCCACCATCGTGCAGGTCGGCACCAATCCCTATGCGGAAGCGGAGAAGGCCGAAGCGGAGGCCCAGCGCCGCCAGCTCGAGACCGACCAGGCCAAGGTGCAGCAGCTGGTCAACTTTTTCGCCAAGAACCCCGAGAAAGCGGTCGGCGACCTGCGCGAGAAGGCGCGCGCGACCTTGTTCAAGCTGACCCGCGACTCCATCGAGCTGGACGCCAGGCTGGCCAGGCTGGCCGAGCAGCTGCGCCCCTCGCCCGGGGCGGTGATCGAGGTGAGCCGGCGCATCCACGGCGGGGTCAGCGCGCATATCGGGCAGAAGTCCATGAAGATCATGGAGGACAAGCCGGGCGGCCAGTTCCGGCTGGTCGAGGACCGCATCGCGCTGGTCTGACCTCGCAGCGGGATCGTCCGGCCAGCGGGCGATCCCCATTTCCTTCTCCCTTTTTCTCCCCCTTGTCCTGCGCGTTGTCCGGCAGCGGCGCGCAATGCCGTCAAGGTAGGCAATGCCCCCCCCGGTACTTGGCGCGCGGGTTTGATTTGCCGAAATTTCCGAATGGAAATTAGGAAGCGGCTGATTGGTTGGCGTGGCGCCAGTGATTACAGTAGCCACATACCGCTCTCTTCCCCGGGGGTGGTATTCCCGATGAGGGTCCATCCCTTGGCCCTCCTTCCGTAACGCCGCATGCTTGCGCATGCGGCGTTTTTTTCTGCAGAAGCCCTCGCGGCGCGCCTCGCGGCTTGCGGCAAGGTCGGAGGCATCCAGCCACACCGGGGGACAGGCACCCATCGCATCGGGCAGCGCATCGCAATTGATGCCGCTGGGGCCACCCGCGTGCCCTCGTGCCCTCGTGCGAATACGCGCGCGCTACCAGACCCGTATCCTGATTTGCAAGGAAATGCAGCCGTCGACCTTGCCTCGCATCGTCGGCACATAGATCAGGCTCGCGCCCACGCGGCGGTACTCGACACCGATCACCGGTGCGGCCATCGGTGACCAGCCGCCATGATTGATATCCGGATACCCGCGCACCGCGCCTGCCGCGACGCCGATCCGGAGCGGTCCCAGGTGCAGGGGCTGCCAGCTCACGGTGGCGTAGGTCGAGTGGTAGCGCATGCTGTTGCGGTATTCGCCGGCGGACAAGGTGAAATCCTCGCTGACGCGAAGATCGATGCCGAATCCCCAGTTGTACGCGTTGTAGTGCGCAGCGTGGTTGAAGTGATAGGAGAGAAAGCCCGCATTGAGCCAGACCTGCGGCGAGAATCCGGGAGCGGGAGCGGCGGCGGGCGTGTCCGCTGCCGGCAAGCCTTCCGGCGAAGGTACAGGGATATCCGGCGGCTTTGCATCGTCCGCGCGCGCCGGCGCCGCTGCCAGTGATGCGCACATGGCAAGCAGCACGACGAATCCGCGCGGAAAAAGACAACGGCTCGCCGTACCAGGGACTGGACAAGCATCCATGGCCGCTTCCTTTGTTCTTGTCGTGGCGTGGATCGGCCGCGCGCGGCGCGCGGGTGCGCGCGGGCACGGCCAACCTGCAAATCCGGCGCGGCGCCGGCTATGTCGGAGCGGTATGCATGCTGTTCCCCGGTTGCGCAGCAATGGCGAACGCGTGCCGGAACGCTGCCGGCCGGTTCGTCCTGTGTATTCGGGCGCCTGGAGTCGCTACCCGTTGTTCTGGTTGTCTTGTGATACCAGTCTGGTGCCTGGGGCGTGCAGATTCAATGAATCGAACGGCGTAAGCCCAAGGAGGGATGTGACGGACAGGAGGCTGTCAACGGCTGTCCTGCCGCCATGCTTTTGGCGGGCGCGGGATGTGTGCGGGGGGAAAGAGAAAATGCTCTGCCGGGCGTGCCGGCCCGGCGTCAGCGCTTCCAGGCGATTGGCGCTGTGGCAGAGCAGGTGGCCATCGTGCCGGACCAGTTCCTGCGGGTGGTGAGCTTGACGAGCCGGTCGTCGAGCGGTTCGATTTGCCGCTGACGGCGCTCGGAGAGGCTGTTGGCCACACTGGAAAGCGCTGCCTTGCACGCCGTCTGCGCCGTGCTGGACCGCACGGTGAACCCCGGGTAGCGATAGTTGACCATCAGCGTGAAGCCATCCGGGACGTACTCGACCGTGTACTCGGTGTCTGCGTCGTACGTCGACATCTGCCTGCCGCCGGATGGCGCGGGCGCGGGCGCAGACGTGGTGCAAGCCGCCGATACCAGGCAGGCCATTGCTGCCAATACCTTCATGTATTTCACGGCATGATCTCCAAAGAGTCGCGTTGCGGGCGGCGCAGCGCAACCGGGTTCGCTTGCGAGGCTGGGCTGGATGGTACCAAGGACCCGCGGTGACTGGCAGGCGTGGCGCCCCGGGATTCGCCGGCGCCGGGCAACAAAAAACCCGGAGAGCTCTGGGCTGTCCGGGTTGCTTGGCACTGCTGGCAATACTCTGGAATGCTTGTGGTGCCGAAGAGAGGAATCGAACCCCCGACCTTCTCATTACGAATGAGCTGCTCTACCGACTGAGCTACTTCGGCCTCACCATCCGCGAAACAACTACTGGATGAAGCCCGCAATAATAGCAACGTTTATTTTGCCTGTGAAGCCCCCCAGGCAAAAATTTCCGGGGCGGACGTGGCTGCGGCCAGCCTGGCCATGGAAAAGGGACGCCCGGGGCGTCCCTTCCCACACCAGCACATGCAAGTGCCGTGGCCTTCTCGCCGGCAGCCGGCGTCAGCCCGCGGCCTTTTCCTCGTGGTGGTAGCGCGTGACGCGCTCCACTTCGTTCTTCGAGCCGAGGATCACGGAAACGCGCTGGTGCAGCTTTTCGGGCTGCACGTCCAGGATGCGTTCGTGGCCGTTGGTGGCGGCGCCGCCGGCCTGCTCGACCAGCATGGCCATGGGGTTGGCTTCGTACATCAGGCGCAGCTTGCCGGGTTTCTCCGGCTCGCGCTTGTCCCAGGGGTACATGAAGACGCCGCCGCGCGTGAGGATGCGGTGCACGTCGGCCACCATGGAGGCGATCCAGCGCATGTTGAAGTTCTTGCCGCGCGGACCTTCGTCGCCGGCCAGGCATTCGTCGATATAGCGGCGCACAGGCGGGGCCCAGTGGCGCATGTTGGACATGTTGATCGCGAATTCCTTGGTGTCTTCCGGGATCTGCACGTCGGACTGGGTGAGCACGAAGCTGCCGGCTTCGCGGTCCAGCGTGAACATGTGCACGCCATTGCCGACGGTCAGCACCAGGGTGGTCTGCGGGCCGTACACGGCGTAGCCGGCGGCGACCTGGTGGGTGCCGGGCTGCATGAAGTCGGCCTCGGTCACGGTCTGGCCGGGCTTGGGCATGTGCAGCACCGAGAAGATGGTGCCGATCGAGACGTTGACGTCGATGTTCGACGAGCCGTCGAGCGGATCGAACAGCAGCAGGTATTCGCCCTTGGGATAGCGGTTGGGGATCTCGTAGAAGCTGTCCATTTCCTCCGAGGCCATGGCGGCGAGGTGGCCGCCCCATTCGTTGGCGTCGAGCAGGACTTCGTTGGCGATCACGTCCAGCTTCTGCTGGGTCTCGCCCTGCACGTTGCCGGTGCCGGCCGAGCCGAGGATGCCGGCGAGGGCGCCCTTGCTGACGGAGTTGGAAATGGCCTTGCAGGCGCGCGCCACCACTTCGATCAGCAGCCGCAGCTCCGGCTGGATCGTATTGTGTTTGCGCTGCTCCTCGACCAGATAGCGGGTGAGGCTGATGCGACTCATGGGGTTTCTCCTTGAATGGCCGCAATTCTACATGGCCGCATGGCTGCCAGGCCGCAGCGGCGACGGGCCGCGGCGCGCCGGCGGCCCGTCGGTGCGCCGGATCCGGCGCCCGTCGCGGTGCCTGTCAGGGCGCCAGCGCCTTGCTTACGATCTCGCGCACGTCGCGCGACAGGTCCTTGGCGCCAGCCACCTGTTCCAGCGCGGCACGCATGCGGTCGCGCAGCGGCAGGGCGTATTTCTGCCAGCGGTCCATGACGCGTGCCAGGCGCGAGGCCACCTGCGGGTTGATGGCGTCGAGCGCCAGCACCTGCTCGGCCCAGAACACATAGCCGGAGCCGTCCTCGGCATGGAACTGGGCCGGGTTGGCGGCGCAGAAGCTGAAGATCAGCGAGCGCGCGCGGTTGGGATTGCGCAGGTTGAAGGCAGGGTGTTCCATCAGCGCGCGCACGGTGTCGATGGTGTGCTTGCCGGCGTGGCCCGGGAGGCTCGGCCCCACCGTGCCGCGTTGCGCGGCCTGCAGCGAGAACCATTTGTCGATCACCAGCGCGTCCTGCTCGAAGCGCTGGTAGAAGTCGGCCAGCGCTGCCTCGCGTCCGGGAGCGAAGGTGTTGACCAGCGCGATCAGCGCGGCGACACGGTCGGTCATGTTGTCGGCCGCCTTGTATTGCGCTTCGGCCAGCGCCTGCATGTCGGCGTCGCCGCTGTCGGCCAGGTAGCCCAGCGCCAGGTTGCGCAGCGCGCGCTTGCCGGCGGAGACCGCATCGGGGCTGTAGTCGCCCGGCGTGGCGTTGGCATGATAGGCGGCCAGCCAGTCGGCCTTGAGTTCCCGGGCCAGCGCTTCGCGCATGAACTGGCGCGCGCGGTGGATGGCGGCCGGGTCGGCCACGCCCATGCGCTCGGCCAGGTAGGCTTCCGCCGGCAGGGTGAGTGCCTGCTCGCGGAAGGCGGGGCTGAGCTGCTGGTTGTTGAGCACGGTGCGCAGCGCGGCCACCAGCGCCGGGTCGAGCTTGAGCTCGCGCCCGGCCTGCGATTGCGACACCAGCTGCAGCAGCGCACGGGTGGTGAGGCGCTGACCGGCTTCCCAGCGGTTGAACGGGTCGCTGTCGTGCGCGAGCAGGAAGGTGAGCTGCGCCTCGCTGTAGTCGGCGTCGACGATGACCGGCGCGGAGAAGTCGCGCAGCAGCGACGGCAGCGGCGGCGCATCGCCGCGCGGCAGGTTGATGAAGCGCAAGCTCTGCTCGGCCTCGGTGAAGTCGAGCACGCGCGTGGTGGCGCCGGGCTGGCTTTCGCCTTCGAGTTGCAGCGGCAGATCGCGCCCTTCGGCATCGAGCAGGCCCAGCGCGAACGGGATATGGAAGGGCAGCTTGTCCGGCGTGCCGGGGTGGGTCTCGATGCCGACCTTTGGGCAGTGCTGCGACAGCGTCAGCGTCAGGCTGCCCTCGTCGCCGTTCCACGCGGTGCGCACGCCCACCACCGGCGTGCCGGCCTGGCTGTACCAGCGGCCGAACTGGGTGAGGTCGCGCCCGTTGGCATCGGCCATCGCGGCGCGGAAATCGTCGCAGGTCACGGCCTGGCCGTCATGGCGCTGGAAGTACAGGTCCATGCCCTTGCGGAATCCTTCGCGGCCCAGCAGGGTCTGGTACATGCGTACCACTTCGGCACCTTTCTCGTACACCGTGACGGTGTAGAAGTTGTTGATCTCTTCGTAGCTGTCGGGCCGCACCGGATGCGCCATGGGGCCGGCGTCCTCGGGGAACTGCACCTGGCGCAGCACGCGCACGTCCTCGATGCGCTTGACCGCGCGGCCCGATTCCGAGCCCATCATGTCGGCCGAGAATTCCTGGTCGCGGAATACCGTCAGGCCTTCCTTGAGCGAGAGCTGGAACCAGTCGCGGCAGGTCACGCGGTTGCCCGTCCAGTTGTGGAAGTATTCGTGGCCGACCACCGACTCGATATTGCCGAAATCGGCGTCGGTGGCGGTTTGCGCATTGGCCAGCACGTACTTGGTGTTGAAGATGTTGAGGCCCTTGTTCTCCATCGCGCCCATGTTGAAGTCGCCCACGGCGACGATCATGAAGCGGTCGAGATCGAGCTCCAGGCCGAAGCGCCGCTCGTCCCAGCGGATCGAATGGATCAGGGAGTCCATCGCATGACGCGTCTTGGGCAGGTCCTGCGGCTCCACCCAGACCTGCAGCAGCTTTTCCTTGCCGGAGGCGGAGGCGATGCGTTCCTCGATGCGCTCGAGCTTGCCCGCCACCAGCGCGAACAGGTAGGACGGCTTCTTGAACGGGTCTTCCCATACGGCCTCGTGCCGGCCGCCGGGCAGCTCGCGCTCGCTGACCAGGTTGCCGTTGGACAGCAGTACCGGATAGGCCGCGCGTTCCGCGCGCAGCGTGACGCGGAACGTGGACATCACGTCGGGGCGATCCAGGAAATACGTGATCTTGCGGAAGCCCTCGGCCTCGCACTGCGTGAAGAAATTGCCGTTCGAGACGTAGAGGCCCGACAGCGACGTGTTGGCGGCCGGCTGGCAGGCGGTGACGATCTCCAGCGTGCCGTGGTCGGGCAACTCGGGCAGTGTCAGGCTGGCGGCTTCCTGGCGGGCGTTGTCCAGCGGGCGGCCGT
Source organism: Cupriavidus sp. 05N38 (assembly GCF_056397345.1). Taxonomy (NCBI): domain Bacteria; kingdom Pseudomonadati; phylum Pseudomonadota; class Betaproteobacteria; order Burkholderiales; family Burkholderiaceae; genus Cupriavidus; species Cupriavidus sp. 05N38. The sequence goes on along the minus strand of NZ_JBFTNF010000007.1, from coordinate 67,735 downwards.
CGAGGCTCACGCCGACCAGTTCGAGTTCTTCGCCGGCCAGCACCAGCGGACCGGGTGCGTGGCGCATGAAGCGAAGCGTGTTGGTCACCACCGTGCGCGCGGGGTCGAGTTCGAGCACGAGGTCGACGTGCTCAAAAGCGAAGGCCGGCGGAGTATAGTCTTTGCGGTGGACGGTAACGGGCGTGTCGGTGCGCAGCATGAAAGAGTCCTGTCCTCTGAAGGCCAATGGGGCGTCATGGTCGCCACGCGGGCAAAGGGGCGGCAAGGGCGGCAGGTGGCTATGGCCGGATGGGACGAAGGCTGCCGCGGCCGCGCGCCGGCGTGGCACTGAAGAACCCATTGTAGCCAAGCACGGGCGCGGCGGCTCGGGCCGATGCGCCGGAGCCGCTCGGCGGCGGAAGTCGCGCTGTCACAGGCGGATAAAACAGGCGAGGAACAATGATCTTGCGAGGGGCATCATGACAAGGCAATGGATAGGCGCCCTGTGGGCGCGGCTGGCCGGCGCGGGTTTGCTGCGCAGCAGGGTGATGGCGGGTGCGGCGCTGCTCGGCGCGGCCCTGCTGTCGGGCTGCGCCAGCACCGTCACCACGGAGGTGACGGCATTCCGGCAGGGCAACTGGCAGAACGATCCGCCGCGCACCTATGCCTTCGACCGCGCGCCGGGCCAGGAGGCCCAGCTCGAGGACCAGACCTATGAGCAATGGCTGGCGCAGGCGCTGTCCGGGGTCGGCTTCGAGCAGGTGGCACGCGCGCAGGCGCGCTACCTGGTCAGGATGGACTACGACACCAATTCGCGCCTGATGCGCGTGCAGGAGACGACCTACTCCGATCCCTGGTATCCCGGCCCTTATGGCCCGTACTGGGGGCCCTACTACCGGCCGTGGGGGCCGTGGGGCTGGGGCGGCCCGGGTTACTGGCCACCGACCACCACCATCCGCGATGTGCCGGTGACCCTGTCCACGCTGCGGGTGATGTTCAAGGAGGCCGCCAGCGGCACGAAGGTCTACCAGGTCACGGCGCATCATCGCGGCGAGGAAACCTCGCTGCAGGCGGCGATGCCTTACCTGATCCGCAGCGCCTTCGTGCAGTTCCCCGCGGAGAACGGCAGGCCAAAGCGCGTGACCTTGCCGCTGGACCCGAACGATAAGTAACGCATTGCCCCTGCTGGGGTAAAAACTGAATTGCCCGGCGAAAACCCCGAATACCTTGCGCCCTCGCGTGGCAGGGTCTTCGCGCCGGGCCTGGCTGAGCTAGAATGACGGCTCGAATTTTCGGCCCGAGCCGCCGGAGCCTGTCTTGAAAGTTGCGCTGGAAGATTCCGGCAAGCGCGCCGGATACGACCGGAGCGGCCGCGGCAGACCCTGGTGGGGCCACTACTACCCGGACGAGCACAATGAGCAGCAAGACCGGCGGTGATGCACCGCAACATGCCCCCAACAGCCCTGAAGCGCAACTGCGCCTGGCAGCGCTGGAATATCACCGCAGCCCGACCAAGGGCAAGATCCAGGTAAATGCGACCAAGGCGCTGTCGAACCAGCGCGACCTGTCGCTGGCCTACTCGCCGGGCGTGGCCTATGCCTGCGAGGAGATCGCCAAGGATCCGGCCATGGCCGCCGAGTACACCTCGCGCGGCAACCTGGTGGCGGTGGTCACCAACGGTACCGCCGTGCTCGGCATGGGCGATATCGGTCCGCTGGCCGGCAAGCCGGTGATGGAAGGCAAGGGCTGCCTGTTCAAGAAGTTCGCCGGCATCGACGTGTTCGATATAGAACTCGACGCGCGCGACCCGGACAAGATCGTGGAAATCGTGGCCGCGCTGGAGCCGACGATCGGCGGCGTGAACCTCGAGGACATCAAGGCGCCCGAGTGCTTCTACATCGAGCAGAAGCTGCGCGAACGCATGAACATTCCCGTCTTCCACGACGACCAGCACGGTACCGCCATCATCTCCGCCGCGGCGTTGCTCAACGGCCTGAAGGTGGTGGGCAAGGATATCGCCAAGGTCAAGCTGGCGGTCTCGGGCGCCGGCGCGGCGGCCATCGCCTGCCTGGATACCATGGTGAGCCTGGGCGTGACCCGCACCAACATCACGGTGGTGGATTCGAAGGGCGTGATCTACACCGGCCGCGACGCCAACATGGAGCCCAACAAGGCCCGCTACGCGCAAGACACCTCGGCCCGCACGCTGGCCGACATCGTCAACGGCGCCGACGTGTTCCTGGGATGCTCGACCGCCGGCGTGCTGACCGCCGAGATGGTCAAGACCATGGGCGACAAGCCCATCATCCTGGCGCTGGCCAACCCGGAACCCGAAATCCGCCCGGAAGTGGCCAAGGCCGCGCGGCCTGACTGCATCATCGCCACCGGCCGTTCGGACTACCCGAACCAGGTCAACAACGTGTTGTGCTTCCCGTACATCTTCCGCGGCGCGCTCGATTGCGGCGCCACCAAGATCACGGAAGCCATGAAGCTGGCCTGCGTGAAGGCCATCGCCGAGCTGGCCGAGGCCGAGCTCAACGACGCGGTGGCGGCGGCCTACGGCGGCCAGGAGCTGAAGTTCGGCCCCGACTACATCATCCCGACGCCGTTCGACCAGCGCCTGATCGAGAAGATCGCGCCGGCCGTGGCCAAGGCGGCCGAAGAGTCCGGCGTGGCCACGCGCCCGATCAAGGACCTGGAGGCCTACCGCCAGCAGCTCACCCAGTACGTCTACCACACCGGCCTGATCATGAAGCCGGTGTTTACCGCCGCCAAGGCCGCGCCCAAGCGCGTGGCCTATGCCGAGGGCGAGGAAGAGCGCGTCCTGCGCGCGGTGCAGGGCGTGGTGGACGAAGGCCTGGCGCGCCCGATCCTGATCGGCCGCCCGCACGTGATCCAGATGCGCATCGAGAAGGCCGGCCTGCGCCTGAAGGCGGGCGTGGATTTCGAGCTGATCAATCCGGAAGACGATCCGCGCTACCGCGCCTATCACGAGGAATACCATGCGCTGCGCGGCCGTGACGGCGTCACGCCCGATATGGCCAAGGTGGCGCTGCGCCGCTCCAACACGCTGATCGGCACCATGCTCGTGCACATGGGCGACGCCGACGCGCTGCTGTGCGGCACGGTGGGCCGCTTCGAGGCGCACCTGGAACATGTGCGCGACGTCATCGGCCTGGCGCCGGGCGCCAAGGTATTTGCGGCAATGAACGCGCTGATGCTGGAGAAATACACGCTGTTCATCACCGATACCTTCGTCAACGACGATCCCACCGCCGAGGAACTGGCTGCCATCACCAAGCTGGCCGCCGAGGAAATCGCGCGCTTCGGCATTCATCCGAAGGTGGCGCTGATGTCGCACTCGATGTTCGGTTCGTCGAACCGTCCGTCGGCGCGCAAGATGCGCGCGGCCCAGGAGATCCTGGCGCAGGTGGCCCCGCACCTGGAAGTGGAAGGCGAGATGCAGGGCGACGCCGCCCTGGTCGAGGACGTGCGCCGTCACTTCCTGCCGGGCACCAAGCTGGCCGGCAGTGCCAACCTGCTGGTCATGCCGACCCTGGATGCGGCCAATATCGCCTTCAACCTGCTCAAGATCACGGGCGGGCAGGGCGTCACCATTGGCCCGATCCTGCTCGGCGCGGCCAAGCCGGTGCACATCCTCAATCCGCAAGCCACCACGCGCCGCATCGTCAATATGACGGCGGTGGCAGTGGCGGAGGCGAACGCGACGCGCTGAACCGGCGTATCGCGGTCAGGGACCGCAGCATGAAAAACGGGGCTCCTTGGGAGCCCCGTTTTTTTTGGACCGGTTTGTGATGCAGTTCCGCCGGCCCGCTGAAACCTGGATGTCTGGATGTCCTTGCGGCTGCCGCACCTACTGCAGCATGTTGTACTGCTCGCGCATCACCACGATGATGGATTTGGCGGCTGCCAGTTGCGTCGATAGCTGGTCATCGCATTCGCGCCGGAAATCGACTTCAGCGCTCCAGTTGCAACCCGTGTGGTCGGGCTGGTGCACGCGCATGGCGTGCAATTCACATTCACCGCACTCGGGGTTGTTGTTTAGGAACTGGTTCAGGATGGCCATCAACTCCGACCGGGTCTTTGCATCACGCCGCATGAGTCACCTCGTCCGTTGCCGTCTCGTTGCCTGGAAACTTAATCTAGGCAGGCATTGACGGCCTCGCCAATTGAATCGGCCTATTAAACGGCGACTTTCGATCCTGATTGCTCGGTAGGCTGCCTCTATCGCATTGCAGCAATTTTCCGGGCCCGACGGCGTCCTGCCATCTGCCTGGCAAGGGCGCGGGCGCAAGCCGCTGCGCGGCGAATCCTCGCACACGTCACTTCGCGAACTGGCGCAAAAGGCATATTCGCGCCCGGTTAGACAGATTAGTAAATGTTAATAAAAACCAAAATTATTTGCGTCAAAACAAGGCATGCCGGGCTTCGAGCTGGGGCGGCCATCTGCCGCAGGGCACGCCGCGCACGTTCAAGGTGGCGATGACGGTGGACCTTGCGGGCATCGCGCGCATAAAAAAACCCGCCATGGAGGCGGGTTCCAGATTCCCGTCGACAAGGCCGGCGCGTCAGAACTTGTGACGCAAGCCCACGCCGAAGGTATCGCCGTGCGACAGGTCGGTGATCTTGTCGTAGAAATAAGCGGCGTAGACGTCGGTGCGCTTGGACAGGTTGTAGTCGTAGGCGACTGCCAGCGTGTTGCGCTTGAAGTCCGCGACCGAATTCTTGGTCTTGTCGTAGGCGTAGGACGCCAGCACGTTGCCCGCGCCGAGCGGCACCGACACGCCGACCTGGCCGTTGTAGTGCTTGATGTCGCCGTTGACGTTGTTGTTGATGTCGGACTTGATGTACTGGCCTTGCGCGAACACCTTCACGACCTGGAAGTCGTAGCTCAGGCCGCCCTGTACGGCGTTCTGCTTGCTGAAGCCGACCAGCAGCGGGCTGGTGGAGGCGGTGATGTCGCCCGGCGTGTTGTCGAACTTCACTTGCTGGAAGGCCAGGGTGGCGGCCAGGTTGCCGCTGAAGTACGTCAGGTTGCCGCCCCACTTGTTCTGGCCGATGGAGCCGGTCTTCTCGCCGAAGGAGTAGATCACGTTGGCGGTCAGGCCGCCAAAGGTCGGCGTCGAGTACAGCAGCGAGTTGTTCCAGCCCGAGTCGCCGATGATGCCGGGGTCGTTCACGCGCGCCGTGGACGCGCCGAAGTAGGTGTGGAACACCATCGGCGAGAACACGTAGGAGTCGATCAGCGGATTGAACAGGATGGTCGAGACGAAGTAGGGCGTGGTGTTGCGGCCCAGCTTGATCGTGCCCAGCTTGTCGTTCTGCAGGCCGACGAAGGCGTTGCGGCTGAACATCGAGTCGCCGTCGAAGCGGCCGGACTTGCCGTTGTCGGTACGGAAGAAGCCGTTCAGGTCGAAGATGGCCTTGGTGCCGCTGCCGAGGTCTTCGGTACCCTTGATACCCCAGTACGAGGTCTGCATGCCGCCCGAGTTGGCCACGTAGGCGCGGTCGGCCGCGCCTACGTTCTTGACGCCGCCGACGAACATGTCGGCCTGGCCGTACAGCGTGACGCTGGACTGGGCCATGGCGGCACCGCTGGCGAGTGCCGCGGCCATTGCCGCCAGCTTGAGGGCCGGCTTGAGTTGTTTCTGCATTGGTGAGATCTCCGTGGTTGATCCGTTGCGTGCTTTTGTGTACTGGGTCCCTGACGGGTTCTATTCGTTCTTGGGGCGCGCGCCGGCCGGGAAATCCGCTGGCTCGCGGACCCCTGCGGGGCGCTGCCCGGGCGCCTGTCATCGATAAGCAGGCTGCCTATTTTTGCTCAGCCGGATACTAAGTCGTTCAGGCGGAACTGCGCAATGCGATGGATCTGGTTGATGCATGTTTGCAACTCCGCGGCCGGCTCGTTGGCCGCGCGCCTTGCGAACTCGCCGATGATGCCGGCGCGGTCGTAGCCGCGCACGGCCAGGATGAAGGGGAAGCCGAACTTCTCGTTGTAGCGGCGGTTGAGTGTCTGGAGTTGCTCGAATTCCTCGGCGGAGCACTGGTCCAGGCCGGCACCGCTTTGCTCGCGGGTCGATTCGGCAGTCAGTTCGCCGCGCACGGCGGCCTTGCCGGCCAGCTCCGGGTGGGCACGCACGAGCTTGATCTGGGCGGCGTCGCCGGCGCCGTCCACGATGGCCCGCATGGCGTCGGCCAGCGTGGCGGCATTGGCGAACGGGCGCTGGGCCGCGGCGGCCTCGGCCACCCATGGCGAGTGTTCATAGATGCCGCCGAGCACCTGGACGAAGGTGGCGGCGGGCAGGGCGTTGAGTTGGTCGAGGGTGTAGGTTTGGCTCATGCTGGCGGGTCGGTTCAGGCGTGCGTCTTTGCGGAATGGCTGGCGGCGTGGCTGGCCGGATGGGGGTGGGTCTCGGCCCAGTGGCGCGCGATATCCACGCGCCGGCAGATCCAGACCTTGTCGTGGCCCTGCACATAGTCGAGAAAGCGCTGCAGCCCGCGCATGCGCCCAGGGCGGCCGAGCAGGCGGCAATGCATGCCGACCGACAGCATCTTCGGCCGGTCCAGGCCTTGCGGGTCGCCTTCGGCGTAGAGCACGTCGAACGCATCCTTGAGGTACTGGAAGAACTGCTCGCCGGTGTTGAAGCCCTGCGGCGTGGCGAAGCGCATGTCGTTGGAGTCCAGCGTGTAGGGCACCACCAGGTGGGGCTTTTTCTCGCCGTTGCTCACCTCCACCTCGGTCCAGAACGGCAGGTCGTCGCCGTAGTAGTCCGAGTCATAGAGCAGGCCGCCGTGCTCCACCACCAGGCGGCGCGTGTTGGGGCTGTCGCGGCCGGTGTACCAGCCCAGCGGCAGCGAGCCGGTCAGTTCCTTGATGATCTGCATGCCGATGCGCATATGCTCGCGCTCGGTGGCCTCGTCGATGCCCTGGTAGTGGATCCAGCGCCAGCCGTGGCAGGCGATCTCGTGCCCGAGTTCGACAAAGGCACGGGTCAGCTCGGGATGGCGCTGCAGCGCCATCGATACGCCGAACACCGTCAGCGGCAGCCCGCGCTGCTCGAACTCGCGCAGGATGCGCCAGACGCCGGCGCGCGAGCCGTACTCGTACACGCCTTCCATGCTCATGTGGCGGTCCGGGTAGGCGGCCGCGCCGATGATCTCCGAGAGAAACTGCTCGGAGCCGGCATCGCCGTGCAGCACGTTGTTCTCGCCGCCCTCTTCGTAGTTGAGGACGAACTGCAGCGCAATGCGCGCGCCGCCAGGCCAGCGCGCATGAGGCGGCTGGCTGCCGTAGCCGATCAGGTCGCGTGGATAGTTGTTGCTTGTCATCGGGGTCATGGTTCTTCAGGAAACTGTGCCGGCCGCCGCCGGCGAAATTGGCTCCGTGCGTTATTCCGTGCCGTGCGAGTTCGCGGCCGCATGGCGCATGGCTTCTTCACGCGACTGGATGCCGTTGAAGAAGACGTTGAGCACCACCGCCACGATGGTCCCCAGCACGATGCCGCTGTGGGTGAAGGGATCGGACCACTTGGGCAGGTACTGGAACAGCGTCGGCGACAGCGTGGGGATCATGCCAAAGCCGATCGAGATGGCGACGATGAACAGGTTGTGGCGGTTGCGGTTGAAATCGCACGATCCGAGGATGCGGATGCCGGTGGCCGCCACCATGCCGAACATCACGATGCCGGCGCCGCCCAGCACGAATTGCGGCACCGAGGCCACGATGTGCGCCATCTTCGGGAACAGGCCCAGCGCGATCAGGATGATGCCGCCGGCGGCCGCCACATAGCGCGAGCGCACGCCGGTCACCGTGACCAGGCCCACGTTCTGCGAGAACGAGGTGTAGGGGAAGGTGTTGAACACGCCGCCGATCACGGTGCCGAGCCCGTCGGCGCGCAGGCCGCGGGTCAGGTCCTCGTTGGAGAGCCGCTTGCCGGTAATGTCGGCCAGCGCGAGGAACATGCCGGTGGATTCCACCAGCGTGATCAGCATCACCACGCACATCGACAGCGTGGCCGCGATATCGAAGGTCGGGATGCCGAAGTGCAGCGGCGTGATGACCGCGATCATGCTGGCCTCGTTGACCCCCTCGAAGGAGACCTTGCCCAGCGCCATCGCCACCAGGGTGCCGGCGACGATGCCCAGCAGCACCGCGCAGTTGGATACCAGCCCGCGACCGAACTTGCTCAGCAGCAGGATCACCACCAGCACCAGCCCGGCGATGCCCAGCGCGCCGAGGTCGCCATAGGCCAGGTTGGGCACTTCCTTGACCACGCCGTCGATCACGGCGCGCGTGGTGGGCTGGCCGCCGCCGGCCCAGTTGATGCCCACCCGCATCAGCGACACGCCGATCAGCGTGATCACCGTGCCGGTCACCACCGGCGGGAACAGGCCGAGCATGCGTCCCATCAGCGGCGCCACCAGGATGCCGAACAGCCCCGCCGCGATCACCGCGCCGTAGATGCCGAGCAGGCCCACATTGGGGTCGGAGCCGATGGCGATCATCGGCGCCACCGAGGCGAAGGTCACCCCCATCATCACCGGCATGCGGATGCCGAACTTCCAGAAGCCGAAGGCCTGGATCAAGGTGGCCAGGCCCGCGGCGAACAGGTCAGCGTTGATCAGGAAGGCAAGCTGGTCCTTGGGCAGCTTGAGCGCGCCGCCGACGATCAGCGGCACGGCAACGGTACCGGCATACATCACCAGTACGTGCTGCAGGCCGAGCGCGAGCAGCCGGCCCGAAGGCAACCGCTCGTTGGTGAGATCCGTGGGGACCGTGGTGCTAGCGCTAGTCATAGGTGTGTCTCCTCTCCTTTGGATTTGATGGGAACGCTGCCGGTGGCTGGCTCTCTTCGGGGTTCCGGCTCGTGCGCATCGTCACAGGACGCGTTCTTATGAGCAGGAATCGGGCCTTGGCCGCTGGAAGGCAGCGGGAACACCGTGCTAGGTGGAGTGGCCCAGCACGCTGCGAAGATCGAAGTTGCCCGGTTCGTCGGGCTGCACGCGGTCGGCGCAGGCGCCGAGATGGTGCGCCATGCGGCTCTGGGCAAGAGCGGCGTCGCCCTGTTCCAGTGCATCGAGAATCTCTTCGTGCTCGTCGAACGAGCAGGCGTTGTTGCCCGGCGCTTCCACGCTGGCGATCATCAGCGTGGTGCGCGACACCAGCCTGCGCATCATGGTGACCAGCAACGCGTTGCCGGAAAGCTCGGCCAGCGCGGTGTGGAACTCGGCCGACAGGCGGATCCACTTGGGGCGCTCATTGGTGAGAAAGGCCTGGCGCTCGGCCCCGACCATCTTGCGCAGCGGCGCGATCACGCGCTTGACGTCGCGCATCGCGGCGAGCTTTTCCAGCACCGCCCGCTCGAGCATCTGGCGCAACTCGAACATGTCATGCGCCTCGTCGGTGGAGGGGCTGGCGATAAAGGCGCCGCGGTTGGGTTCGAGGTCGACCATGCCGTCGGCGGCCAGTCGCGCCAGTACCTTGCGCACGGTATGGCGCGCGGTGGCATAGATTTCGCAAAGCGAGTGTTCGGTCAGCTTGGTGCGCGGCGGCAGCCTGTGCTCCATGATCGCGTCATAGATCTCGTGATACATGCGCTCCTCGACGGACCCCTTGCGGGCGGGTTTGATTTCGGTCGGGGCGGCGGTGTCATCGACACCGGCAATCAGCTTGAGACTCTTGGACATCTTGGCACCAGCGTATTGGTGGGAGGGGAGCGGCGCGCCTTGGGAATCGGCCGGAAGCAGCGGCCAAAACCAGTAGCGCGCCCCAAAAATTGTTGACAATTATTTGGTTATGCGTTCAATATTGTCAACAAAACCGAGCTAGGTTTTCGACAACTCAGGGTAATTCCTGAGTTGCCATCCGGAGTGGTGCGAAGCATTGTCGCCCTGCACCAGTCCAGCGCCGGGATGCGTTAGAAATACGTACCGAGCGGGCACCATTCCCCACAAATGGTGCTAGTGAAGGCAGCGGCGCCTCTCACAACCCAAAGCCCTAAGGAAGAACAGGATGGGACGCTTGACCACTCATGTACTCGACACGGCAGCCGGGACCCCCGGCGCCGGCATGTCGATTTCCCTGCATAAAATTGTCAACAATCGGCGAGAGACTCTGAAAACAGTCGTCACCAACCACGATGGCCGTTGCGACCAGCCCCTGCTGGACGGCGACACCATGGCGGCAGGCGTGTACGAACTGGAATTCGGCGCCGGCGACTATTTCCGCGCGCAGGGCACCAAGCTGCCGGAACCGGCGTTCCTCGACGTGGTGACGCTGCGCTTCGGCATTGCGGACACGGCCGCGCACTACCACGTGCCGCTGCTGGTCTCCCCCTGGTCGTATTCGACTTACCGCGGCAGCTGAGCGCGGACCAGGCAACACAGGAGACAAGACATGGAAGGCTATATCCTCGACTGGGCCAATCTGTTGCTGCGGTGGGTGCACGTCATCACCGCCATCGCGTGGATCGGTTCCTCGTTCTATTTCGTCTGGCTCGACAACAGCCTGACGCGTCCCGACGACCCCGACCTGCAGGAGAAAGGCGTGGGCGGCGAGCTGTGGGCCGTGCACGGCGGCGGCTTCTACAACCCGCAGAAATACCTCAGCGCGCCCAAGACGCTGCCGGAGAACCTGCACTGGTTCTACTGGGAGTCGTAYTCCACSTGGATGACMGGCTTCGGCCTGCTGGTGGTGCTGTACCTGTTCAACGCCAGCACGTTCCTGATCGACAAGAACGTCTTCGACATGTCGCCGGGCGCGGCCGTCGGCTTTGCGCTGTCCTACCTGGGCCTGGGCTGGGTGGTGTACGACTGCATCTGCCGCGTGTTCGGCAAGAGCGACCGCACCGTCGGCATCCTGGTGGCGATCTACGTGGCGGTGGCCGCATACGTGGCCTGCCACGTGTTCTCCGGCCGCGCGGCGTTCCTGCTGACCGGCGCGATGATCGCCACCATCATGAGCGCCAACGTGCTGGTGTGGATCATCCCCGGGCAGCGCAAGGTCGTCGCCGCGCTGCGCAAGGGCGATCCGGTGGATCCGGTGCACGGCAAGAACGCCAAGCAGCGCAGCGTGCACAACACCTACTTCACGCTGCCGGTGCTGTTCGCCATGCTGTCGAACCACTACAGCATGACCTACAGCTACAAGTACAACTGGGCCGTGCTGGTGCTGATCATGCTGGCCGGCGTGCTGATCCGCCAGTTCTTCATCCTCAAGCACAAGGGCAAGATCAACGTGGCCTGGCCGGCCGCCGGCGTGGCCGTGCTGGCCGTGGTCGCCGTGATGATCGCACCCATGCCGCGCGAGACCGTGGCGGGCAAGGACGGCGGCGCCGCTACCCAGGTGAGCTTCACCAAGGTGCAGGAAGTCATCAACTCGCGCTGCATCCAGTGCCATGCCGCGTCGCCGAAGATGATGCCGAGCGCGGCCAAGGGCATCAAGCTCGATACCGCCGACGAGATCAAGGCGCACGCGCAGCTGATCTACCAGCAGGCGGTGCAGCAGAAGGCCATGCCGCTGGGCAACGTCACGCAGATCACCGACGATGAGCGGGCGCTGCTGGGGCAGTGGTTCGAGGCTGGCGCCAAGACTACCAACTGACCTTTGCGCCGCGTCGCCGTGGCGACGCGAGCAGGAAAAACGGGGCGCAAGCCCCGTTTTTCCTGCCTTCGACCCTCAGTCGTCCCATCCCATCCCCGCTACTGCATATTGGCAATGCAGTTCGCCAGGTTCCGGATATCGGCATCCGACAACCCCTTCGCCACGCTGGTCATGCTGCCGGCATCGTTGGTGCGGCGGCGCGAACGGAAGGCTTCCAGCTGCTTGACGATGTACGCATATTGCTGCCCGGCCACGCGCGGGATCTCGTTCTGCCCGGTGAAGCCGCCCAGATGGCACATCGTGCAGAGCACCTCGTCGGCCTTCTTCCTGCCTGCCTCGACCTTCTGCTCGTCGGCCTTGAACTGCGACGCAATGGGCTTTTGCGCGGAGAAGTTGCACGCCACACGCGTTGCCAAATTGGCAGCTTTGGGCGGCGCGCGCTGCATTTTTCACCTAGAGTTTGAAGGCGTTGCTGCGCCACGCTGCTGCTGCTCCCGCTGCCTGACGGGGCACGCCATCCTGGTCGTGTTCCGTCCCGTTCCGTCCTGATGGAGGAGTCCGATATGCCGTTTCCCGGTCATCTTGTCTTGCTGTCCCGCCGCGCTGGCTGCGCGGCCCGGTCCGCTCCGGACCGCCGCTCCGCGCTCGCCGGCACGTTGCGTGCCGGGCCGGTCGACCGGCGCCGGCGCCTGCTGCTGGGCGCCGCCGGCCTGGGGCTGGCAGCGCTGGCGTTGGCGGTGCGGCCGTCGCGCGCGCTGGCGCAGGGCAGCCGCGACGCGGGGCCGGTGCGCATCGGCGTGATCGGTTCCGGCCGCATCGGCAGCACGCTTGGCGGGCTATGGGTGAAGGCGGGGCATCCGGTGTTGTTTTCCTCGCGGCATCCGGAGGAGCTCAAGCCGCTGGTCGACAAGCTCGGTCCGCTGGCGCGCGCCGGCACCGTGGCCGAGGCGCTGGCCTATGCCGACGTGATCTTCCTTGCCGTGCCTTACAAGGCGCTGCCCGAGATTGCCGAGCAGAACGCCGGCGCGTTCAACGGCAAGGTGGTGGTGGATGCGACCAACGCCATTCGCCAGCGCGACGGCGCCATTGCCGACGAGGCGCTCGGCAACGGCATCGGCATCACCACGGCGAAGTACCTGCGGGGCGCGCGCGTGGTGCGCGCCTTCAATTTCATGGGTGCCGCCAATTTCGCGAAGGACAACCACCGTGCCGAAGGGCTGCTGGCCGTGCCGATCGCCGCGGACGATCCCGCGGCCTTGCGCGTTGGCGAGCAACTGGTGCGCGACGCCGGCTTCGAGCCGGTGGTGGTGGGCCCGCTGGCCACGGCCGACAGCTTTGCGCCGGGCGGCCCGCTGTTCCACCAGATCGGCTCCGCAGAGGCGATGCGGGCACGCATGGCACAGGAAAGCGGCCGGCCGACGGCGGCGGGCGCGGCGGCGAAGTGAGCGCCGAATTGAGCGCCGCAGTGTGCGCCGAATTGAGCGCGCCGCACCGGCGCCGCGGTGGCCGCGCTTAGCCGCCCACGCCCAGCAGCGCCAGCACGCCCAGCGCCAGGAAGATTGCCGCGGCGATCTTGTGCACCAGCGCGATCGGCATCTTGTTGGCGAAACGGTCGCCGAGCAGCACGGCAGGCGCGTTGGCCAGCATCATGCCGAAGGTGGTGCCTGCCACCACGCCGATGACCTCGCCGCTGAAGCGGGCCGCCAGCGCCACGGTGGCGATCTGCGTCTTGTCGCCCATCTCCGCGAAGAAGAAGGCCACGATGGTGGTGCCGAGGATGCCGAGCGCACCCTTGACCGGCTTGGCCTGCTCGGCGTCGTCGAGCTTGTCGGGGATCAGCATCCAGCCGGCCATGGCGATAAAGCCCACGCCAAGGATCCAGCGCAGGACCTCGGCGCCGAGCATGTGCGTGATCCAGCCGCCGAGCGCGCCGGCAAAACCGTGGTTGACGATGGTCGCGATGAAGATGCCAAGGATGATCGGCAGGGGCTTGCGGTACCGGGCCGCGAGCACGAGGGACAGCAATTGGGTCTTGTCGCCCATTTCAGCGAGGGCGACGATGCCTGTGGAGACGAGGAAGGCTTCCATTTTTATAGGTGATAACCGGGCCGCTGCATCGCGAGATGCCAATGACACACACCTTTCCCGGCCCGGCCAGAAAGGTGATGTCATCGGTCTCGCCAGGCCCTGGAAACAGGCGCCTGGCCCGTTCCGGATGCTGCGCACGCCATAACCGCAAGCGGTCAAGTCTGTTGACGTACGCCCCCGTTTTTCCGCTTCCCGCGTTGCGCGGGTGGTGAAAACGGGGCGGCTACTCCCCAATGGAAGCCCGCATTATGCCAAGGCGGGCCGTGCTCGTCCAGTGCCTCCGCTCACAGCGCAGGGCAATCGCGCCATGTACTCCGTAGCGAGCCAAAGAGAATCCGCTCCCGATAGTGCCTCACATCACCGCGCCATCAGCGCGAACACGCCCCAGCCCAGGTATTCACGCGTGTACGCGGCGTAGCGTTCGGGTGCCGAGGTCAGTTCGGCCCGAACCTCTTTCGCGAAGCCGTCGTCGGGATTCGCTTCGAGCCACCGGCGCATGGTGAGCCACTTGGCCGCCTCGTATCTGTCCCAGCTGTCTTGGTCCGCCAAAACCATTTCCACGACGTCGTAGTCGAGGTCGCCGAAAGACGCGAGAAGTTCTGGAAGCATCAGAAAGTCGGCGATCGAACCGGCAAGGCATCCCTTGGCAACGTCCTCCGTCGGCGGCAACCGCAGCCAGTACGGCTCGCCGATGAGGATGGTCCCTCCGGTGCGCAGGCTCTCCGCCAGAAGTCCGATGGTGCCGACGACTCCCCCACCGATCCAGGTGGCACCGAGACAGGCTGCCACGCCGACCTTTTCGTCGGCGACGTAGCCGGCAGCGTCGCCGTGGATGAACGCGACCTGATTGGCGACGCCGAGTTCTTCAGCGCGCAGTTTCGCTTGCCCGGTGAACAACTGGCTCAGGTCGATACCGGTGCCGATGATTCCGTAATCGCGTGCCCAGGTGCACAGCATCTCGCCCGAACCGCTGCCGAGGTCGAGCACACGGGTCCCCGGTTCCAGGCGCAACGCCGCGCCGAGCGTGGCGAGCTTTTCGGGTGTGAACGGGTTATGGATGCGGTGAGCACTTTCGGTGATGCTGAAGATCCGTGGAATGTCCACTGCAGAGACTCCTTGCGGGCGTGAATGGAATCGGTACACCAATACATCGCGTGATGGCTCTGGTTACAGCGGCACCGGCGCGTTGTCGCTGGTCTGGCGGCCGCGGAAATCGGTCCAGCACAGCGCCTTGAAGTCGTACAGCTTGCAGCGGCGCGCGGTGCCGAAGTACCAGCGCCAGCTGAAGTTCTSGATGATGATGCGGCCSGGCAGCGYSTGYTCCAGCAKSGCCTGGGCGCGCTTGAGRCGGTASAGCGGCACGCTCATGTCCACGTGRTGCGCGGTGTGTTCCATGATGTGATGCAGCGCCGCGCCGATGCCGTAGCGGAAGCGCAGGTGCACGGTGGTGGAGACGAACGGCTGGGCGCGCGCCCACATGGCCTTGGTGTCATACCAGGCCACGCTGGTATGCGTGTGGTGCACATAAAGCACGAAGCCCACCGTGAGGTTCCATACCAGGAAGGGCAGCACGAAACCCAGTCCGACCAGCAGCGCGGCCGACTGGCCGGTGGCCTGCGCCAGCCACGCCAGCGCGCCGATCCAGGCTGCGCCGAACACGGCGACCAGGGTGCAGTCCCACAGGAAGATGGCGCGCCGCGTCGGCATCTGGCGGCGGCTCGGGAAGAACATCTTGCACCACCAGATCTCCACCAGGTAGTACAGCCCGGCGCCGAAGCCGGTGCGGTAGATGCGTTCCATCGCGCGGCGCCAGCGCGGCAGCGCCCGGAACTCCTCGAGCGAGTACGGCGCCCACACGAAGTCGAAGCCCTTGAGGTTGGAATAGCCGTGGTGCACCACGTTGTGGCCGACTTCCCACAGGCTGTAGGGCGTCAGCGAAGGCAGGAAGGTCAGCCGCCCGAGCCACTTGTTGAGGCCGCGCCGCGGCGTCAGGCTCTGGTGGCAGGCGTCGTGGCCGATGATGAACAGGCGGGCGATGATGAGGCCCGTCACCACGCCGGCGGCCGTCTTGGCCAGCCAGTGGGAAAACAGCACCACGCCGGCCAGCGCCGCGGCGAACAGCACGGTGTCGAGCGCGAACAGCACCAGCGCGCGCGGCGTGCTGCGCGCCGTGATCGGGATCATCCAGCTGCGGATGACCTTGCGGGGGGGCAGCGCAGCGTCGGGGGAAACCGGTTCGGGAAAGGGAATTTGCTGTGAGACGGTCATGGCACCTTCAGTTGTCGAACGCTTGGAATGGAACTGGGCGATAAGCGGCCACATAAGGCCAAGATTGCGACAGCTTAGAAGGGATGTATGACGAGGGTGTTGACTGGCGTCAAAAAGAGCACGGCGGCTCCCGCCCGGGAGGCGGAAGCGCCGCTTCGGTGCGCCGTTTCAGTGCGCCGCGCGCGCCGTGGCGCCGGCTTCCTCGCCCATCACATAGACCTCGCCGATGACGCGGTCGTCGCCGAGCATGGCGAAGGCGAAGAGTTGTTCTTCCAGCGTCTCCGAGCGTTCGCTGCGGCGCGCGATGAGGGGCGTGGCCTGCGGGTCGAGCACGATGAAGTCGGCTTCGCAGCCGGGCGCGAAGCTGCCCACGCGCTCGCTCCAGCCGAGCGCGTCGGCGGCGGCGCGGGTGGCCAGGTAGAACATGCGCAGCGCGGTCAGGTGATAGCCGCCCATGCGCGCGACCTTGTGCGCGGCGTTCATGGTGCGCAGCATCGAGAACGAGGTGCCACCGCCGACGTCGGTGGCCAGGGTCACCTTGAGGCGGTTGGCGTCGGACTGGTGGAAGTCGTAGAAGCCGCTGCCCAGGAACAGGTTGGAGGTAGGGCAGTGCGCCACGGCGGCGCCGCTGTCGGACAGGCGGCGGCGGTCGTCCTGGTCCAGGTAGATGGCGTGGCCATAGAGGGCGCCGGGGCGCAGCAGGCCGTAGCGGTCGTAGACGTCCAGGTAGCTGCGCGCCTGCGGGAACAGCTCGGCCACCCATTTCACCTCGTCGCGGTTCTCCGCCACGTGGGTCTGGATGAAGGCGTCCGGGTAGGCGCGGGCGAGCTCGCCGCAGGCGGCCAGCTGGGCTTCGGTGGAGGTCGGCGCGAAGCGCGGCGTGATGGCGTAGGACAGGCGGTTCTTGCCGTGCCAGCGCGACAGCAGGTCGGCCGAGTCGCGCGCGCCGGATTCGGCGGTGTCACGCAGGAACTCGGGGCAGTTGCGGTCCATCATGACCTTGCCGGTGACCATGCGCAGGTTGCGGCGGTCGGCTTCGGCGAACAGCGCGTCGGCCGAGGCGGCATGCACGGTGCTCCAGGCCACCGCGCTGGTGGTGCCGTTGCGCAGCAGTTCGTCGGTGAAGAAGCTGGCCACCGCGGCGGCGTATTCGGGCTCCGCGAAGCGGCGCTCTTCCGGGAAGGTGTAGGTCTCCAGCCAGTGCAGCAGGCCGGGCGAGGGCGAGGCGATGATGTCGGTCTGCGGGAAGTGCACGTGCGTGTCGATGAAGCCCGGCACGATCAGCTTGCCGCGGCGGTCGACGATCTGGGCGCCGGCCGGGATCTGCGCGGCCAGTTCGGCGTAGGCGCCGGCGGCAACGATATGTCCCGCGGTGACGATCAGCACCCCGTCTTCCCAATACTGATACGCGTCTTCATGGAACTGGGGATCGCGCAGGAAGTGCAGCACGCGGCCACGGATGGCGCGGGTGATGGCTTGGGTGGGGGGAGTGGTCGTCATGTCGATGTCTCGTGGTGCGCCGGCGCGCGGACCAGGGTCGGCGCGCCGGCATCTTGGTGTAAGCCGCGCTTCAGGCCGGGGCGGCCGCGGCGGGCAGGGGGGATCGCCAGAAGTGGTCGACTTCGGCGAGGAAGGCGGCCTTCTGCGTGGCGGGCAGGAAGGACGCCTCGAAACTGTTGCGGGCCAGCACATGGCCGTCGGCCGCGGTGAGCGGCATGGCCTCGAAGGTGGCTTCCCAGTTGGCGTTCATGTAGCCGCCGAAATAGGCGGGATCGTCCGAGTGCAGCGTCACCATCACGCCGGCATCGAGCAGGCGCTTGAGCGAGTGGTCGCGCAGGTCGGGGTAGACCTTGAGCTTCTGGTTGGACAGCGGGCACACGGTCAGCGCCACGCGCTCGCGCGCCAGGCGCTCGACCAGCGCCGCGTCGTCGATGGCGCGCACGCCGTGGTCGATGCGCTCGACCTTGAGGATATCGAGCGCGTCGGTCACGTACTGCGCCGGGCCTTCCTCGCCGGCGTGCGCCACCAGGTGCAGGCCCAGCTCGCGGGCGCGGGCAAAGACGCGCGCGAACTTCTCCGGCGGATTGCCCTGCTCCGAGGAGTCGAGGCCCACGCCGACGAAGCGGTCGCGGTAGGGCAGCGCGGCTTCCAGCGTGGCGAAGGCGTCTTCCTCCGACAGGTGGCGCAGGAAGCAGAGGATCAGGCTGCTGGAGAAGTCGAACTGGGTGCGGGCCTGGGCCAGCGCGTCGGAGATGCCGTCGATCACCACGCCGATCGGCACGCCGCGCTCGGTGTGGGTCTGCGGGTCGAAGAAGATCTCGGCATGGCGCACGTTGTCGGCCACCGCGCGCTGCACGTAGGCGATCGTCATGTCGAAGAAATCGTCTTCGGTCAGCAGCACGCTGGCGCCGGCGTAATAGATGTCCAGGAAGGATTGCAGGTCGGTGAAGGCATAGGCCTCGCGCAGCGCTTCCACGCTGGCGTAGGGCAGCGTCACCTTGTTGTGCTGGGCCAGCCGGAAGATCAGTTCGGGCTCGAGGGTGCCTTCGATATGGACATGCAGTTCCGCCTTGGGGCTGAGGCGAATACGGTCGGCGAGCGCGGCATCGAGCGTCATGGGGTTCCTTTTGCGGTTCTGGTTTGCGTCGTCCCCGCCGCTTCGCCGCTGCGTGCCGCGCTCAGCGCGCCCAGATGGGCGAGGCGCTGGTCGCGGACCTGCAGCAGCTGGGCGACGATGGCAACCGCAATCATAGCCGGAGCCTTGTCCGTGATGCCGGAGACGCCCATCGGGCATGTCATTTCCGGGAAGCGCGCCGGGTCGATGCCGTGCTCGGCCATGCGGTGTTCGAAGCGCGCGCGCTTGGTCTTGGAGCCGATCAGGCCGAAGTAAGCAAAGTCGTCGCGCCGCAGGATGCGCTCGCACAGCGCCTGGTCCAGCGCGTGGCTGTGCGTCATGACCAGGAAATAGGCGCCGGGGGGTGCGGTGTCGACCACCGCTTCCGGCGTATCGGTGGCTTCCGCGATCACATTGGCGGGCAGGCCGGGCGGGAACAGGGTGTCGCGTTCGTCCACCCAGTGCACGCGGCACGGCAGGCTGGCCAGCAGCGTGACCAGTGCATGGCCGACATGGCCGGCGCCGAACAGCACGATCTGCAGTTCGTCGGGCACCATGGTGTCGGTCAGGCTGCCGTCCTTGTTCAGCGTGACCGAGGGCAGCAGCGCCGCCGCCGGCGCGTGCCGCACCGGACCCGCGGCCGGTACCGTGCGCGCCAGCGAGCGGCCGCCGGCGAAGGCTTCCTGCACCGCGTCCAGCCACGGCAGGTCGGCTTCGCCCAGCACCTCGAAGGCGAGTTGCACCACGCCGCCGCAGCATTGCCCCAGCGCCGGCCCCAGCGGAATGCGCACCAGCTGGCGCGCCGGCGCGCCGCCGGCCAGCATGTCGCGTGCGATCTCCATGCCGCGCCATTCGAGATGGCCGCCGCCGATGGTGCCCACCAGGTCGTCGGCGGTCACCAGCATGCGGATGCCGGCCTCGCGCGGGGCGGAGCCTTTGACCTCGGCGATGGTGACCATCGCCACCGGCACGCCGGCGCGCACGCAGCGGATGGCGTCGGCGAAACGGAAGGGTTTGAGCGGGGCGTCCTGCATGATGTGCCTTCCTACTGTGCTGCCGGCGCGCACGCCTGCGTTGCCCGCACCGCGTCCACGGCATCGAGGATCGCTTCGCTGGTGGCCGGCGCCACCAGCGGCGGGTTGACCTGGTACTCGCCCACGCTTGCCACCGCATCGCGGATGGCGAAGAACACCGAGAAGGGCAGCAGCAGCGGTGGCTCGCCGACCGCCTTGGAGCGGTGGATGCTGTCTTCCACGTTGCGGTTGTCGAACAGCCGCACGGTGAAGCTCTCCGGGCAGTCGTTGAYSGTSGGRATCTTGTAGGTGGASGGSGCRTGCGTCATCAGCTTGCCGTCCTTGTTCCACCACAGCTCCTCGGTGGTCAGCCAGCCCATGCCCTGGATGAAGGCACCCTCCACCTGGCCGATGTCGATGGCCGGGTTGAGCGAGCGGCCCGCGTCGTGCAGCACGTCGGCCTGCAGCAGTTTCCATTCGCCGGTCAGCGTGTCCACCAGCACCTCGGAGCAGGCCGCGCCGTAGGCGAAGTAATAGAACGGGCGGCCGTGGAGCTTGGACTGGTCCCAGTACAGCTTGGGCGTGGTGTAGAAGCCGTCCGACCACAACTGCACGCGCGCCACGTACGCCTGGCGGGCCAGGTCGCTGAAGTCCAGGCGCAGCTCGCCGGCCACCACCAGGTCGTCGCCGAAGCTCACGCTGTCCGCATCCACGCCGGCCTGGCGCGCGGCAAAGGCAGCCAGGCGCTCGCGGATCTGGCGCGCGGCGTCCTGCGCGGCCTTGCCGTTGAGGTCCGAGCCGGTGGAGGCGGCGGTAGCCGACGTGTTGGCCACCTTGCTGGTGTCGGTGGCGGTCACGCGCACGCGCTCCAGACGGATGCCCAGCTCGTGCGCGACCACCATCGCCACCTTGGTGTTGAGGCCCTGGCCCATCTCGGTGCCGCCGTGGTTCACCAGCACCGAGCCGTCGTTGTACACGTGCACCAGCGCGCCGGCCTGGTTGAAGTGCGCCACGTTGAACGAGATGCCGAATTTCACCGGGGTGATGGCGATGCCTTTCTTGAGCACCGGGCTGGCGGCGTTGAACGCGCGCGTGGCGGCGCGGCGCTCGCGGTAGGCGCTGGTCGCCTCGAGTTCGTCGAGCAGTTCATGGATGACGTTGTCTTCCACGGTCTGGCCGTAGGGCGTCACGTTGCGCTCGGTCTTGCCGTACAGGTTGGCGCGGCGCACGTCGAGCGAATCGCGGCCGACGGTGCGGGCTACGTTGTCGAGGATGTACTCGATGGCGAACGCGCCCTGCGGGCCGCCGAAGCCGCGGAAAGCGGTATTGCTCTGCGTGTTGGTCTTGCCGCAGTAGCCGTCGATCTGCACGTTGGGCAGCCAGTAGGCGTTGTCGAAGTGGCAGATGGCGCGGGTCATCACCGGGCCGGACAGGTCGGCCGAGAAACCGGCGCGCGACACCATTTCCACGGCCACGCCGTCGAGGCGGCCTGCGTCATCGTGGCCGACTTCGAAGTCGAACAAGAAGTCGTGGCGCTTGCCGGTGATCATCATGTCGTCGTCGCGGTCCGGGCGCAGCTTGACCGGGCACAGCAGCTTCCACGCAGCCAGCGCGGCACAGCAGGCGAACATGGCCGACTGCGATTCCTTGCCGCCGAAGCCGCCGCCCATGCGGCGGCATTCCACCAGCACCTGGTGCGCGTGCCAGCCCAGCATATGCGCCACCGCGTGCTGCATCTCGGTGGGGTGCTGGGTGGAACACCAGACGTGCATGCCGTCGTTTTCCTTGGGCGCGGCGTAGGCGATCTGGCCTTCCAGGTAGAACTGCTCCTGGCCGCCCAGGCGGATATGGCCGCGCTCGCGGTGCGCGGCGGCGGCGATCTGGCTGGCCGGCTCGCCGCGCGTCAGGTGCATCGGCGGCAGCACATAGCTGCCGGCCTGGTGCGCGGCTTCGGGCGACAGCACCGGGGCGAGGTCCTCGTATTCGATCACGCCCAGGCGGGCGGCGCGGCGCGCGGCGTCGTGCGAGGTGGCCACCACCACGAACACGGGCTGGCCAATGAACTGCACCAGGCCGGTGGCGAGGATCGGATCGTCGTGGATGATCGGGCCGCAATCGTTGGACGCGGGGATGTCGTCGGCGGTCAGCACGGCCACCACGCCCGGCGCGGCACGCACCTTGTCGAGCGAGATCGACCTGATGCGGGCATGGGCGCGCGCGCTCATGCCGAGCGCGGCGTGCAGGGTGCCCGCCAGCTCGGGGATGTCGTCGGTGTAGGTGGCGGTGCCCGCCACGTGCAGGTGCGCCGATTCGTGCGGGCGCGAGATGCCGACCTGCGGCGTGGCGATGGCGGTGCGGGCCTCGCTGTCGGGATCGAGTGCGGGATCGAGCAGGAAGGGTTCGGTTTGCTTGTTCATGGTGCCGATCTCTCCTTAAGCGATGGCCAGGGCCTGGCCGGCGCCGGGCGCGCGGACATTGACGGCGGACGCCGGCAACGCGTCGGCGCGTGTTTCCAGCCAGAAGCGGTACAGCAGGTTGGCGGCGCCGCGGCTGCGGTAGGCAGCGGTGGCGCGCATATCGCTCAGCGGGGTGTAGTCCTGCGCCAGTTCGGCCATGGCGGCGCGCACGGTGGGTTCGGTCCACGGCTGGCCGAGCAGCGCGGCCTCGGTGCGGGCACCGCGCTTGGGCGTGGCGGCCATGCCGCCGAAGGCCACGCGCGCATCCGTGACGACGCCGTCCGCCAGCGTGACCGCGAAGGCGGCGCACACCGCGGAAATGTCCTCGTCGAAGCGCTTGGATAGCTTGTACGTGCGGAAATGCTGCGGGGCCGCCAGCGGCACGCGCAGGCCCGCGACGAATTCGCCCTCGGCCATGGCGGTCTTCTGGTAAGCGAGGTAGAGGTCTTCCAGCGCCAGCGTGCGGCGCACCTCGCCGCGCTGCAGCACCACTTCGGTGCCGAGCGCGATCAGCGCGGGCATGGAGTCGCCGATCGGCGAGCCATTGGCGATATTGCCGCCGAGCGTGCCGGCGTTGCGGATCGGCAGCGAGGCGAAGCGCTTCCACATCTCGCGCAGCTCGGGGTGGGCCGTGTCGAGCGCGGCGTAGGCGCGTTCCAGCGACACGCCCGCGCCGATCTCCACGGCGCCGCCGGCTTCGCGGATGTCCTGCAGGTCGGCCACCTGGCCCACATACAGCAGGTTGCCCAGCTCGCGGAACTGCTTGGTAACCCACAGCCCGACATCGGTGCTGCCGGCCAGGATGCGGGTGCCGGGCTCGGCCGCCTTGATGGCGGCGAAGGCCGAAGCCGTGCGCGGCGCGTAGAAATGCTGGCCGCCGGCGCTGTAGTGGAAGGTGTCATCGCGGCGCAGCGAACGCAGCGTCTCGGTGATCTTGCGCGGATCGAGCTTGCTGGCCTGGGGCGCGGGCAGCGCCATCATGCGCTGGCCGGCCTCGATGATGGGGCGGTAGCCGGTGCAGCGGCACAGGTTGCCGGTCAGGGCGTCGCAGATCGTCTCGCGCTCCGGCGCGCGGCCGGTGCCGGCGTCGTCGGCATTCTGCTGGTAGAGTGCCCACAGCGACATCACGAAGCCTGGGGTGCAGAAGCCGCACTGGGAGCCATGGCATTCCACCAGCGCCTGCTGCACCGGGTGCAGCGCGCCGTCGGCCTGGCGCAGGTCTTCCACCGTGATCAGCGCGCGGCCGTCCAGCGTGGGCAGGAACTGGATGCAGGAGTTGACGGCCTTGAATTCGACCTCGCCATCCTCGCGCAGCTCGCCCAGGACCACGGTACAGGCGCCGCAGTCGCCTTCGGCGCAGCCTTCCTTGGTGCCGGTGCAACGCGCGTCCTCGCGCAGGTACTGCAGCACGGTGCGGGTCACGGGCGCGCCGCTGACCTCCTGGACCTGGCCGCGGTGGTAAAAGCGGATGGTTTGCGTCTCCATGGTGTCTTCTCTCTTTGTGATGGGGACAAACATAGCACTCAGGGCGTTCATGCAATATTCAGCCCAGGTGATATGCCCCATCAAGGGGGGAGAGCGTTGCGCCGGCGCCGGCCGCATTTGACCGATGGCGGGGTGCCTGACTTACACTATGCGCCGTTCCCATCCCCCACGCCACTGGCCGCAAAGCGCGCCTGGCGCCCCCTCGCCATGCACGGACGCGACCATCTCGACACCTATTTGCTGCGAGTGCTGCACACGCTGCTGACCGAGCAGAGCGTGACCCGCACGGCGGTCAAGCTGGGCCAGTCCCAGCCGGCGATCAGCAATACGCTCAAGCGCCTGCGCGAGATCACCGGCGACGCAATCCTGGTGCGCGGCAAGAGCGGCATGGTGCCGACCGAACGCGGGCGGGAGCTGCTGCTGCTGGCAGAGCAGAGCCTGGCGGCGATGGACCGCATTGCCCGGCCCCCGCAGCATTTCGACCCGGCCACCACCACGCGCACCTTCCACCTGGGCGCGCCGGACTACCTGGACGCCTTCTTCCTGCCCAATATCGTCGAGCGCGTGCGCCGGCTGGCGCCCGGCGCCAAGCTGTTCGTGCATCCGATGACCTCGTCCAGCGATTTCCTCGACAGCCTGGAGCAGGGGCAACTCGATATCGTGGTGGGAAACTGGCTGTCGCCGCCGGAACACCTGCATATCTCGCCGCTGTTCGACGACGAGGTAGTGTGCATGCTGGGCGCCCAGCACCCGCTGGCGCGCAAGGGCCTCACGCTCAAGCACTATCTGGAAATGCCGCACCTGGCGCCGGCGCCGTATGCGTCGATGCAGCGCAGCATGATCGACCAGGCGCTGGCCGAGCAAGGCTACAAGCGCAATATCCAGGTCACGCTGCCGTACTTCGGGCTGGTCCCCTACGTGCTGATGAAGACCGACATGGTGTTCACCACCGGCCGGCAGTTTGCCGCGCACTACGCGCAATACCTGCCGCTGCGCATGGTGCCGTCGCCGGTGCCGTTTCCGCGCATGCGCTTCTACCAGCTCTGGCACGAGCGCTGCCATGCGGCGCCAGACGTGGTGTGGCTGCGGCGGATGATCGCCGAGGTGGCCGGGGAATTGCCGCAGCTGCCGCAGCTCCCGCGGCTGGACGAAGCGCAGGTCTGAAGCCGCTCGCCGGCCAGGGCGGCGGAGGTGCCCGCCAGCGCCACCATGGCAGCGATGCCGACGGTGATCGGCGCGCGGCCCGGCAAGTGATCGGGATGGCTGGAAGAGTGAACGCCGGCACGGCGGCTTCTTGTCTTTATGTTCGTAGAAACACAATTGCCACAAGGTCGCGAGATCGGTGAGAATGTGGCGGAAGCGATGATTTTCCAGGATTCGGATTGTCCTTGAGCCGCATCCAACTCGTAATTGTGAGAAGCGTTTCATATGACATTTCGCTTTGACCTGTTCCCTGTCGTGGGTGCGGACGACAATCCCCGTGCCAATGCCAAGGTGTTCCAGCTTCTCAAGGCGGTGCGCGAAACCGGTTCCCTGCACCGCGCGGCCCGCGAGATCGGGCTGTCCTATCGCCACGCCTGGGGCGTGATGCGCTCCTGGGAGGATATGCTCGGGCGCGCCATGCTCGACATGGAGCGCGGCCGCGGCGCCTCGCTGACCTTGTTCGGCGAACGGCTGCTGCGCGCCGAAGGGCGCCTGCGGGCCGCCATCGACCCGGTGGTGCAGAAGGCCATGGCGGATTTCCTGGCCGATCTCGACGATGCGGCCCAGCCGCAGACACGCATCCGCTTTTCCGGCAGCCATGATCCGGGCATGGAAGTGCTGGCCTCGGCGTTGCATGAAGAAGTCGGCGGACTGCAGCTCGACACGGTGTTCTGCGGCAGCGTGGAAGGACTGATCTGCCTGCAGGAGCGGCAGTCCGAACTGGCCGGCTTCTATGTCTCGCCGATCCAGACCGCCGGCTCGGTGGCCCACGTCACGCTGCGCAAATGGCTGCGCCCGGCCGCGGTGCGCCTGATCCGGCTGGCCTGGCGCGAGCAGGGCCTGATCGTCGCGCCGCAACTGGCGCGCGACATCCGCGATCTGCGCGACCTGGCCCGCAGCGGGGCGCGCTTCGTCAACCGCCAGCGCAGCTCCGGCACGCGCATGCTGTTCGACCAGCTGCTGGCCACGCACGGCCTGTTCCCGGACCAGATCGTCGGCTACGAAACCCCCGAGTTCAGCAACGAGAAAGTGGCGCAAGCCGTGCATGAGGGGCGTGCCGACGTGGGTTTCGGGCTGCGCATGAATGCCGAGGCGCTCGGGCTGGCCTTCGTGCCGCTGACGCGCGAAGCGTATTTCCTGGCGCTGCGCAAGAACGACCAGCTCGCGCCCTGGGCGCACGGACTGCTCGCGCGCATGGCCGAACCGGCCTTTGCCAGGCGCATCGAGGCGCTGCCCGGCTACATCATGGCCGAGCCCCAGCGGATCCTGACCCCGCAGGAGGCCTTGCCCTGGTACCGGCCCGACGGCAAGGAAGGCGGCTAAGGCCCTGATGCTTCCTCCGGGCTGTTTGCCCGGTGCCGTATTACACTGCTTGCAGCGGCTGGCGCGCCTGCCGGCCGCTCCCGCCGTGCAAGGAGTGTCATGCTAGAAACGGCCGCGCTGGCAGCGGGCTTGTCCTGGACCAGCGGATTCCGCCTTTACCTGGCCGTGTTCACGGCCGGCGCGCTGGGACGCGCGGGCTGGCTGCACCTCCCCGCGGGGCTGCAGGCGCTGGAGTCATGGTGGGTCATCGCGCYCGCCGCGGTGCTGGCGCTGGCCGAGTTCGTAGCCGACAAGGTGCCGGGCTTCGACTCGTTCTGGGATAGCATCCAGACCTTCATCCGCATTCCCGCCGGCGCGATCCTGGCCGCTGCCGCCTTCGGCCAGCTCGATCCGCAGTGGATGGTGGCCGCGGGCCTGGTCGGCGGCACGCTGGCTGGCACGGCGCATGCGGCCAAGGCCGGCACGCGCGCGCTCATCAATGTATCGCCGGAGCCGTTTTCGAACTGGGCGGCCTCGCTGAGCGAAGATGTCGCCGCCGGCGGCGGGCTGTTGCTGGCGTTCTTCTTGCCGGTGGTCTTCCTGGTGGTGCTGGCGCTGCTGTTGCTGGTGGCGATATGGCTGCTGCCCAAGCTGTGGCGTGGCCTGCGCCGCCTGCGCGAGGCGCTTGCCAAGCGCGCGGCGCCCGCGGTGGCGGCGCGGCGCGAGCCCAGGCGCTAGCGCGCCCATGCGGCCCGGTGCCCCGCCAGGCTCACCGCATCGACGCAGGGATGAATACCCGGCGGCCTGCCGCGCAGGCCGCCTCAACGTATGTGCACGGACAACTGACTGATGCCTTCAGAAATGGATTCGGCTGCCGCGATTTCCGGCGCTATCTTGCCCTCGCCGCGCTTCTCCGCCTGGCGCCAGGCACTGCGCATGGCGCGCCGCGACTGGCGCGCGGGCGAGTTGTACCTGCTGCTGTTCGCCCTGGTGCTTGCGGTGGCGGCACTGAGCAGCGTGGGCTTCCTGGCCGACCGCATGCGGCTTGGACTGGAGCGCGACGCGCGCCAGATGATTGCATCTGACGTGCTGATCGTGAGCGACCAGCCCTTCGATGCGACTTTCGCCGGCCGCGCCGCGCAAGCCGGGCTGGCCGTCGCGCGCACTGTCACCTTTCCCAGCATGGCGACCGCGCGCAAGGCAGGGGCGCCGGCCGCCGGTGCCGCCGCGCCGGCAGAGGCTCCGTCGCAACTGGCCGCGCTCAAGGCCGTCGGTCCCGGTTATCCGCTGCGCGGCCAGGTCAAGGTGGCCGCCGCGCGCGGTGGCGAGGAGGCCGCGGCCACGGGCATTCCCGCGCCGGGCACGGTGTGGGTGGACGAAGCCTTGCTCGATTCGCTCGGCGTGTCGCTTGGCGACACCATCCAGCTCGGCAGCCGCGGCTTTCGCATCGAACGCATCATCACGCAGGAACTGGACCGTGGCGCGGGCTTCATGAACTTCGCGCCGCGCGTGATGCTGCCGCTGTCGGACCTGGACGCGACCGGGCTGGTGGGGTGGGGTAGCCGCGTGACCTACCGCTTGCTGGTGGCCGGTCCCGACGCTGCCGCGCAGGCCTACCAGCAGTGGGCCGAGGCCGAGATCGGCAAGCGCGGCCTGCGCAACACGCGCGTGGAGTCGCTCGAATCGGGCCAGCCGCAGATGCGCGCCACGCTGGATCGCGCCGAGCGTTTCTTGTCGCTGGTGGCGGTGCTGTCGGCGATGATCGCCGCGGTGGCGATCGCCATGTCGGCGCGCCGCTACATGCAGCGCCATACCGATGCCTGCGCGGTGTACAAGTGCATGGGCCTGTCGCGCCGTGACATCCTGCTGGCCTTCGCGCTGGAGTTCCTGCTGCTGGGCGTGGGCGGGGCGGTGAGCGGCGTGGTGCTGGGCTACCTGGCGCACTATGGCCTGCTGCTTTCGCTGGGCAAGCTGCTTACCGTGACGCTGCCGCAGCCTTCCTTCGTGCCTGCGCTGGTCGGCCTGCTGGCCGGCATGGTGCTGCTGGCGGGATTTGCCCTGCCGCCGCTGCTCGCGCTCACGCGCGTATCGCCGCTGCGCGTGCTGCGGCGCGACCTCGGCGCGCCGCCGGTGTCCACCTGGATTGCCTACGGGCTCGGCCTCGGCGCCTTCGTGGCGCTGCTGCTGGTGGCCGCGCGCGACCTCAAGCTCGGCCTGACCACGGCCGGCGGCTTCGTCGGCGCCGGCGTGGTGTTCGCGCTGCTGGCGCTGGGGCTGCTGAGCCTGCTGGCGCGTCTGATGCGCGGGCGCACCCTGGCGCGCGGCAGCGTGGGCTGGCGCTTCGCGCTGGCGGTGCTGGAACGGCGCCGCGCCGTGACGGTGCTGCAGACGGTGGCATTGGCGGTGGGCCTGATGGCGCTGCTGCTGCTGGGCATGACCCGCAACGACCTGATCGCCTCGTGGCGCAACGCAACGCCGGCGGACGCGCCCAACCGCTTCATCATCAATATCCAGCCGGACCAGCGGGCGCCGCTGGCCGGCATGCTGTCGCATRCAGGCATCGCCGATTTGCTGTACCCGATGGTACGCGGGCGGCTGACGCATATCGGCGGCCATCCGGTGCGCGCCGAGCGCTACCCTGACGGGCGCGCCCGCAACCTGGTCGAGCGCGAGTTCAACCTGTCATACACGGACAGCCTGCCGGCCGGCAACCGCGTGGTGGCCGGCAACTGGCTGGCCGGCGGCCGCGAGGCCGGCGCCTCGGTGGAGGAAGGCATCGCCAAGACCCTCGGCATCCGGCTGGGCGACACCCTGCGCTTCGATGTGGCGGGGCAGGCGGTGGAGGCGCCGGTCACTTCGCTGCGCAAGCTCGACTGGGGCTCGATGCGCGTGAATTTCTTCGTGATCCTGCCGCCCGCCGCCATGCAAGGCCTGCCGCAGACCTACATCACCGCCTTCCACCTGCCGGCCAGCCAGTCGGCGCTCGGCAACCGGCTGGTGGCATCCTTCCCCAATATCACGGTGGTCAACACCGACCTGATCCTGCGCCAGGTCCAGGAAGTGCTCGACCAGGTGATCGCCGCAGTCGAGTTCCTGTTCGTGTTCACGCTGGCGGCCGGCGTGACGGTGCTCTACGCGGCGCTTTCCGGCGCGCGCGACGAACGCAAGCGCGACGCCGGCCTGCTCAAGGCGCTGGGCGCGTCCGCCGCCGTGGTGCGGCAGACGCAATATGCCGAGTTCCTCGTGGTAGGCGGCCTGGCGGGGCTGCTGGCCAGCCTGGGCGCGATCGCGGTGGGCTGGGGCTTGTCGCAGTTCGTGTTCGATTTCCCCTACCGCTTCAACGGCTGGATCGTGCCGGCCGGCGTGCTTTCTGGCATGCTGTGCGCTTTCGCGGGAGGCTGGCTGGGTTTGCGCGAGGTGCTGAGACAGCCCGCGCTGGCCACGCTGCGCGAGACCTGAACGCCGCGTGTGCGCATGTTCTGCGGCGCACCCCGCGCACCTGAAGAAACTGACGAGTGTTTTTATGAGTACCGATTCGAAGCCCGAAGCCACCAATACCGAAGCCACCAATACCGACGCCGCCGACACCACCGCGTACGAACTGGTCGGCGGCGAGGCGCGCGTGCGCGAACTGGTGGACCGCTTCTATGACCTGATGGACCTGGAGGCGCAGTTCAAGGGGCTGCGCGCCCTGCATCCCGGCTCGCTCGACGGCTCGCGCGACAAGCTGTTCTGGTTCCTGTGCGGCTGGCTTGGCGGGCCCAACCATTTCATCGAGCGCTTCGGCCACCCGCGCCTGCGCGCGCGCCACCTGCCGTTCGAGATCGGCACCAGCGAGCGTGACCAGTGGATGCGCTGCATGGCGCTGGCGATGCAGGACGTGGGCCTGTCCGAAGACCTGCAGTTGCGATTGATGAAAGCCTTTTTCGACACCGCGGACTGGATGCGCAACGTGCCGCGCTGATGCGTTCCTGCCGGACCTACCGATATCCACCACCATGACCCTGCTCCAGGCCTTGCCGGCCGAAGCGCAACGCGTACTCGATTTCTGGTTCGGCGCGCCGGGCTCGGCGCAATGGAACACCACCCGCAAGGCCTGGTTCACCAAGTCCGCAAGCTTCGACGCCAGCGTGCGCGCCGCCTTGCTGCCGCTGTGGGAAGCGGTGCGCGCCGGCGCGCACGACGACTGGGCCCTGACGCCGCTGGGTGCCTGTGCGCGCATCGTGGTGCTGGACCAGGTGCCGCGCAATGTCTTTCGCCACGATCCGCGCAGCTTTGCCACCGACGCGCAGGCGCTGCAGGCGGCGCGGCAGGTGGTGGCGAGCGGCGCCGACCGCCTGCTGCCCACGCCGCATCACCGCCTGTTCTGCTACATGCCCTTCGAGCATGCGGAATCGCGCGCGGACCAGGCCGAATCGGTGAGGCTGATGCGCGCCTTGCGCGACGACAGCGAGGGCAAGGTCGACACGGTGGCGTGGGCGCTCAAGCACCAGGCTGTGATCGGGCGCTTCGGCCGCTTCCCGCACCGCAACGCGGTGCTGGGGCGGGAGAACACGCCGGAGGAAGCGGCCTTCCTGCGGGAGCCGGGTTCCTCGTTCTGAGCGCTGGCGGCGGAGCGCGGCGCCATCAAGCTGCCGGCTTCAGCACCAGCCGCACCAGCTCGATCCAGTAGGTCGCGCCCAGCGGCAGGATCGCATCGTTGAAGTCGTAGTACGGATTGTGCAGCGGCGGGTTGTTCCCGCTGCGCGCCGCACCGAGGAATACGTACGCGCCCGGGCATTGCTCCAGCATGTAGGCGAAGTCCTCCGACCCCGTGCGCGGCAGGCAGTCCGTGTCGACGCGCTCGTCGCCCACCACCCGGCGCGCCGCGGCGGCGGCCAGGCAGGTTTCCCGCGCCGTGTTCACGCAGGCGGGATAGCCCGCGAAATAGTTCAGCTCGATCTGCGCGCCCGAGGCAGCCGCCAGCCCCTCGCACACGGCGCGCATGCGCGCTTCCGCCCGGGCGCGCGTGGCGGGCCTGAACGAGCGGCAGGTGCCGCGCAGGACCACGCGCTCGGGGATCACGTTCCAGGTATCGCCGCCGTGGATCTGCGTCACGCTGATGATCAGCGAGTCGACGGCGCTGACATTGCGGCTGACGATGGCCTGCAGCGCCGCCACCAGCTGCGAGGAGACCACGACCGGATCGATGCCGGCCTCGGGCTGCGCGGCATGCGAGCCCTTGCCGGCGATGACGATCTCGAACGTATCGGAGTTGGATGTCATGGTGCCGACGCGCGTGGAGAACGTGCCCAGCGGCAGGTTGGGCGAGTTGTGCAGCGCGTAGACGCCCGCGCAGGGAAAGCGCTCGAACAGGCCTTGCTCCACCATGACGCGGCCGCCGCCCTCGTTCTCCTCGGCGGGCTGGAAGATGAAATGCACCGTGCCGCTGATGCTGGTGTCCTGCGACAGGAATTGCGCCGCGCCCAGCAACATGGCCGTATGCCCGTCGTGTCCGCATCCATGCATCTTGCCGTCGATGGCCGAGCGGTGCGGCGCGTCGCCGAGTTCGTGCATGTCGAGGGCGTCCAGGTCCGCGCGCAGTCCGATCGCCGGGCCGGCGCCGCGCCGCAGTGTGCCGACCACACCGGTGCCGCCCAGCCCCTCATGGACTTCCAGGCCCATCCCGGCCAGCGCCCGCGCCACCAGCCGCGCGGTGCGGTGCTCGGTGAAGGCGGTTTCGGGATGGGCGTGGATCTCGTGCCGCCATGCGCGCATGCGCTCCAGCAGTGGCAGCGGCAGCGCACCGGTGCGCGGCTGGAGGGGCTGGTGCGATTCAATAGGTGTCGTCGGGGGCGTGCTCATCGCGCGGCTGCTCCTGGCAGGGTGAGGTGAAACGGCGATTTTCGGCACTCCCGACGGTTGTAACCATGACAAGTAAAGTGGAAAATCGTTGTTCACGGTGCAACGGTGCATCGTCCTCGCAGAAGAACCGGGAACGGAGACGGCGCGCTGAGGTCAGCGCAGTGCCGGGAACAAGCCATGGAAGACGTACTGGACCGCAGGCGCGCGCTGTGCCTGCTGCAGATCATCGAGACCGGCAGCGTGCGCGGCGCGGCCGAAGTGCTGGGGCTGGACCCGTCGGTGGTGAGCCGTGCCGTGGCCAGGCTGGAGCAGGACACAGGCCTGGCCTTGCTGGAGCGGCGCGGAAGGGGGGTGGCCGCGACCGATGCCGGGCGCATGCTGGCCCTGTTCGCGCGGCGCCAGCAGGACCTGCAGGACACCTTCCTGGCGGAGGTCAACAACCTGAAGAACGCGCGCGGCGGCCACGTGGACCTGGTGTTCGGCGAGGGCTTCGTCGATCTGCTGCTGGAACCGGTGCTGCAAGGCTTCATGCGCAAGCATCCGCAGGTGACCTACGGCATACAGGTGGCCGGCACCGATGAAACCATTCGGCACATCGTGGAAGACCTCGCCCATATCGGCCTGGCCTTCGAGCCGCCTACCGATGTGCGCTTGCGCTCGCACTGCTCGCGCCTGGCGCCGATCCGCGTGCACGTGCGCCGCGATCATCCGCTGGCACGCATGCGCAGGGCCCTCAAGCTGGCCGACCTGGCGCCGCATGCCGGCGCCACGCTGGTGGAGTCCTTTGGCGTGCGCAAGCATATCCAGGCGGCGGAACTCGACGAGCATGTCAGCCTCAAGCCGATGCTGGTCACCAATTCGTTCAAGGTGCTGTGGGAGTTCGCCGCGCTCGGGCTGGGCTTCGTCATGGTCCCGCGCTCGGTGCCGCACAAAGGCGCGCAGCTCAAGCAAC
Organism: Cupriavidus sp. 05N38; assembly: GCF_056397345.1. Classification (NCBI taxonomy): domain Bacteria; kingdom Pseudomonadati; phylum Pseudomonadota; class Betaproteobacteria; order Burkholderiales; family Burkholderiaceae; genus Cupriavidus; species Cupriavidus sp. 05N38. The sequence goes on along the minus strand of NZ_JBFTNF010000007.1, from coordinate 34,908 downwards.
TGGTGTCGCTGCCGCTGGCCAATCCGATCCTCAACAACAGCCGCAACCACATCATCACGCGGGCKGGGCGGCACCTTTCGCCGGCGGCCAGCAATATGCTGCGCCATATGGTGAAGTCCTTTCCGGAAATCTGACGCCCGCTGGATCGCCCGCTTGCGCCACCTGCCGCCACCTGCCGGCACGTCCCTCGATCGTTGCACTCGATGCAACGATTTGGCCCTCTCCGTGTCATTGCTGCCGCTGAAATCCCGTTGCTAGACTGGCGCCACATACCTGGACATGGCGATCACCACGGAGAAAAGATGAACGGCGCGATACACAAACACCGGTCGGGGCGACTGCACGGCGCAATGCGATGGCTGTCGGCCCTGCCGCGACTGGTGGCGCTTGGCCTGGCCTGCGTGGCCATGCCGGCGCTGGCCGACGGGCCGGCCTTTCCCACGCTGAAACCGGTATCGCTGGTGGTGCCCTATCCCGCCGGCGGCGCCAGCGATGTGTCGGCGCGCATTTTCAGCGAGCCCATCGGTCGCGCGCTGGGCCAGCAGGTGCTGGTGGAGAACGTGGCGGGCGGCACCGGCGTGCTTGGCGCCAAGCGCGTGCTGAACGGCCCGCCGGATGGCTATGCCATGCTCCACGGCTCGCCCAGCGAAGTCATCCTGACGCCCCTGCTGAATGCCTCGGCCAGATACAAGCCGGAGGATTTCCGGCTGGTACAGCCGATCACCGAAGCCACCATCGTGCTGCTGGTGCGTGGTGACCTGCCGGTCCACACGCTCGATGAGTTCATCGAACTGGCCCGGCGCCCCGGCGCCAAGCCGCTGACCTACGGCACCGTGGGCATGGGCTCGCTCTACCACGTGCTGACAGAGTACCTGGGCCAGCGCACCGGCGCCAAGTTCCTGCACGTGCCGTACAAGGGCGCCGCGCCTGCCATCCAGGACCTGGCCGGCGGCCAGATCGACTTTGCCGTCCTGGCCTACCAGGTCAGCATGGACAGCATGGCCAGGCAAGGCAGGCTGAAGGTGGTGAGCAGTTTCTCGCGCACACTGCCCGCGCAGCTCAAGCACATCCCGACCTTGCGCGAAAGCAAGCTGTTGCCGGATTTCGAGTACGTGATCGGCGGTGGCTACTACGTGCGCAAGGGCACGCCGGACGACGTGGTGCGCAAGCTGCGCGTGGCCATCGGCAAGGCGCTGGCCCAGCCGGAGCTGCGCGCCCGGCTGGAGTCCGAGGGGCGCACGGTGCTGCATGCGGTGAGCGAGCAGGAAGCCGACGCGTGGCAGGCCGCGCAGGTCAGCCGCTATCGCGGCATGGTGGATGCGCTGGGCCTCAAGCCGATGTAAGGCGCCGCGCGGGCGGGGCTCAGGTCTGCCCGCGCTTTTCCTGCCACTTGTCCACGGTCACGCGCGGGGCATTGGCGAGCTTGTCCAGGATGCCGGCAGGCGTGGCGTCCGTCAGCAGCAGGTCGTTGTGCACCTGCTTGAGAAAGCCTTCGTCCACGGCGTGCTGCAGGAAACCCAGCATGCTGTCGTAGAAGCCGTTCACGTTGAGCAGTCCGACCGGCTTGGCGTGGTAGCCCAGCTGCAGCCAGGTGAAGGTCTCGAACAGTTCTTCGAAGGTGCCCACGCCGCCGGGCATGGCGATGAATGCGTCGGCGCGGTCGGCCATCATCTGCTTGCGCTCGTGCATATTGCGCACCACGTGCAGCTCGGTCAGGCCGCGATGCCCGACTTCCTTTTGCATCAGCGCGTCGGGGATGATGCCGATGGCGGTGCCGCCGTGCGCCAGCACGGCATCGGCCACGGTGCCCATCAGTCCGACCTTGCCGCCGCCATAGACCAGCGCCAGGCCGCGTTCGGCCAGGGCCTTGCCCATGGCGCGCGCCGCGTCGGCGTATTCAGGACGGTTGCCGGGGCTGGAGCCACAGTAGATGCAGACGGACTTCACTTGTCTTCCTTTTGGTTCTGTGCCGCGCTGRCGGCGGCGTATTCGCGGGCTTGCTTGTCGAACGCCTGGCGCGCCTTGCCGCGCAGGTAGGGCGCCAGGATCGAGAAGATGTGATAGCTCGCGCCGTGCAGGTACCCGCGGATCTGCGCGGGATCGTTGTACTGGCGCGGGTGCTGCACGAACTGGAAGGACAGCCAGTAGGTGGACACCACGACCATGTTGGTGCAGATGGCATCGACCTGCTCGGGCGTGGCTTCCATCTCGCCGTCTTCCTGGAACTGGCGGCAGATCTCCATCGCGAAGCGCTTCTTCTGCTCGACGATGCGCTTGAAGTTGGTTTCAAGCATGCGGTTGCGCGCCAGCAGGTCGTTGATGTCGCGATACAGGAAACGGTAGTTCCACAGGAACTCCGACATGTACTGCAGGTAGCCCCAGCTCTCGTCCAGCGTGGCCTTGTGATCTTCGGGCAGCTTCAGGCGACGCTCCATCTCCTGCTCGAACAGCACGAAGATGGAGTTGATGATGTCGTCCTTGTTGCGGAAATGGTAGTAGAGATTGCCGGGGCTGATCTCCATGGCTTCCGCGATGGTGGTGGTCGTGACGTTGGGCTCGCCGAGTTCATTGAACAGGCGCAGCGAGACGTCGAGGATGCGGTCCCGGGTACGGCGGGGACCGGATTGCGGTTTGGGTTCCATGGGCGACCGGGCGAGCGGCGATTCGGTGAGTTGATGGCGATTATAAGCAATCGCGCCTGACGCACCGCCGCACGCATACCCGCGGGGCGGGCGATGCACGCCCGCCGCCGCCGGCCGCGGACTTGCGCTCAGGCGGCCAGCTGTCGCAGCCATCCGGCCACGATCGGCCCGGCGATGGCGAGCCAGGTGCCGCCGCACAGCACCAGCGCCAGCATCACGGCGGCACTGCCGAAGTCCTTGGCGCGCTTGGACAGGCCGTGGCGCTCGAGCGAGATAYGGTCCACCGCGGCCTCGACGCTGGAGTTGAGCAGCTCGACGATCAGCACCAGCAGCAAGGTGCCCAGCAGCAGGATGCGCTCGACGATGCCGACCGGCAGCAGCAGCGCGCAGGGCGTGAGGATCGCCACCAGGGTCAGCTCCTGGCGGAACGCGCTCTCTTCCAGCACCGCGTAGCGCAGGCCCGACAGGGAGTTGATGCCCGCATGCCAGGCCCGCGCCAGGCCGCGGTTGCCCTTGTGCGGGTTCTGCTCAATCGTGTAGTCGCTGTTCGGCGAAGCCTTGGCCGGTGCCGAGGTCGGGGCCGCCGGCGGGCGGCTGGGTGCGGGCGGCGGGGGATGCGGAGTCGGCATGTTCGGATGAGTGACGGGCAGCGCTGCCGCTGGCGCTTGCATGTGCGCACGGCAGCGGCTGCAGGTGTGTCAGGAACTGCTCGGAGGCGGCGCGCCACGAGAACCGCTCGGCGTGGGCGCGGGCGGTGAGACGGTCGATGCGCAGTGCCTCCAGGCACGCTTCACGCAGGTCTTCGTGCATCACGCCGGCAGTGCTCTCGCCGAGCACGTCGATCGGGCCGGTGACCGGATACGCCGCCACGGGCAGGCCGCTGGCGAGCGCTTCGAGCAGGACCAGGCCGAAGGTGTCGGTGCGGCTGGGAAACACGAAGACGTCGGCCGAAGCATACACCTTGGCCAGTTCCGGCTGGCTCAGCACGCCCAGATAGCTGGCGCCCGGATAGCGCGCGCGCAGCGAGGCCAGCGCCGGGCCGTCGCCGACCACCCACTTGGAACCCGGCAGGTCCAGCGCGAGGAAGGCCTCGACGTTTTTCTCCACCGCCACGCGGCCCACGTAGAGGAAGATCGGGTGGGCCGTGTTGAGCACGTTGGCGTGCTGCGTGGTGAACACGTCCAGGTCCACGCCGCGGGTCCACAGCACGCCGTGCGTGAGGCCGTAGCGGTGCAGGTCCTGCAGCACCACAGGCGTGGGCGCCATCACCGCGCGCGCCGGGCCGTGGAACCAGCGCAGGAAGGCATAGGTCCAGCTCAGCGGAATGCCGAAGCGCGCCTGCACATACTCAGGGAAGCGCGTGTGGTAGGCCGTGGTGAACGGCAATTGCTCGCGCATCGCGTAGCGGCGCGCGGCCAGGCCGAGCGGGCCTTCGGTGGCGATGTGCAGCGCGTCCGGCGCGAAGGCGCGGATGCGCGCGCGCACCTTGGCGCCGGCGAACAGCGACAGGGCGATCTCGGGATAGGTCGGGCACGGGATGGTGCGGAATTCTTGCGGCGTGATCAGCTCCACCGTGTGGCCCATCGCCACCAGTTCGCGGCGGGTCGACTTGAGCGTGCGCACCACGCCATTGACTTGCGGCTCCCAGGCATCGGTGACGATCAGGATCTTCATGGCTCTCTCCTTGCGGCGGGCCGCGTGGGTGACCGGCCTCGGCGAGGCCAGGGCGATGCGTTGGTGGCTGGCGCGGGCGCTCAGGCCGCGGTGACGGCGGCGCGGCGGCCGGCCGTGGCGGGAGCGTCGAGCAGCGTGGTCCAGTAGACGATCTGCAGCTCGCCCTCCTGCGTCTCGACGAGGGCCGACAGGCTTTCCACCCAGTCGCCGTCGTTGCAGTAGAGCTGTCCGTCCACCTCGCGGATCTCGGCCTTGTGAATGTGGCCGCAGACCACGCCGTCGCAGCCGCGTCGGCGCGCTTCGTCCACCATCGCGTGCTCGAAGGAGTTGATGTAGTTGACCGCGTTCTTGACCTGGTGCTTGAGGTATTGCGACAGCGACCAGTACGGGAAGCCCAGGCGCGCGCGGATGCGGTTGAAGTGGCGGTTGATGGCCAGGATCAGGGTGTAGAGCGAATCGCCCAGGTAGGCCAGCCAGCGCGCGTGCTGCACCACGCCGTCGAACAGGTCGCCGTGCACCACCCACAGGCGGCGCCCGGTGGCGGTCACGTGGATGGCATCCTCGCGCACCGTGATGTCGCCGAAGGCGAGGCCGTCGAACTGGCGCGCCACTTCGTCGTGGTTGCCGGGCACGTAGATCACCTCGGTGCCCTTGCGCGCCTTGCGCAGCAGCTTCTGCACCACGTCGTTGTGGCTTTGCGGCCAGTACCAGCCGCGCCGCAACTGCCAGCCGTCGATGATGTCGCCGACCAGGTAGAGCTGGTCCGATTCATTGTGCTTGAGGAAATCGAGCAGGTAGTCGGCCTGGCAGCCGGCCGTGCCGAGATGGATGTCCGACAGCCAGATGGCGCGGTAGTGGCGGATCGGATGGGTGGGATGCGGGGGCTGGGGCGTGGCGGCGGGAGGAGGCAGGCTGGCGGAGGCGGGGGTGGCGGCCCCGCGCGCCGGGGGGCGTTGCTGCAGGGCGCTGGCCGGTGGCATGAAGGCGGCCAGCGCGGCGGGCAGGGACGAAGGGCGGGGCAGCGATGGCGATCCGCCAGCGCGGCCGCGCAGCAGTTGCGCGGCCTTTGCCAGGTGTCCGCGGGCAGAACGAAGGGCTTGAACCATGGCGGCCTCGGTAGCGACGATGGCTGCATTGGGCCAGCCGGCGATGACGGAGCCGTGACGGAAACATGAATGTCATATGACTGTGGCGTGCCGGCAAAAAGAAGCCGCCGGCGCCCGGCGCGGCGGGGGGCTCAGGCGGCCGGCGCCACCGCCGACAGTTGCGCGAGCGCGCCCAGCGCGGCCTGCGTGACGCGCGGATCGCGCAGCAGGCTGACGTGGCCGATGCCGGCGAGCGGGACATGGTGGGCGCCCTCCAGCCAGGAAGAACCGGCCGGGCCGGCAATGGAGTCGTGCCAGCTGAAGATCGATACCAGCGCGGCGCGCTGGCGCGGCGTTTCGCGCATCGCCAGCGCGCGCAGCCACGCGCTGCCGCAGCGCATCTGGCGGGCATTGAAGCCGCTGCCGTAGCGTGCCAGCGCGCAGCCGTGGTGCGGCGTGCCGAGCGTGACGATGCCGCGGCACGGCGGTGGCGCACCGCGGCCCGCCATGGCGGCACGCGCGGCCAGCCCGCCCATGCTGTGGCACAGCAGCAGCGGGGCCTGGCCGGTGGTGGCGGCAATGCGCGCGATGGCTGCGCGGACTTCGAGCGCGTAGTGCTCGATATCGCCGAACACCGGTTCCAGGTCGATGGCCTCGCAGTGATAGCCGGCCGCCGCGAGCGCCGGCTGCATGTCGAGCCACACCGCGTGGTTGCAGCCGTAGCCGTGCACCAGCAGCAGCGGCGGCCGTGCGCCGGGGGCGCGGGCCGGCACGAAGCGCCGGTGCGAACAGAAAGGCTGGAGCCAGTTGAACATGCGGAACACGGCGAGGCATTCGCGCGCGTGGCAGGCCAGCGCCCGCGCCGGCGTCAGGCGCGCGCAGCGTGTCGCCAGCAGGGCGGGCGGCAGCGGGGGGCGCATTGCGGCGGGCACGCCCAGGCCGCGCAGGGAGATGGCGAAGGCGGCGGCGACCGACAGGCCAAGGACGAGGAGGGCGAGAACCAGACCGCCCAGCAGGCCCGCGGCGAGCGTCCAGCCGAACCAGTCGTGCAGGGCGGCGGCACAACCCAGCGCTGCGGCGGCCTGCAATGCCACCGCGATGCGGCGCAAGGCGGCGGCCGACAGCGTCATGGCTTGGGCGGGCGCAGGTCGGTCAGGCGCGTCCCCGCCAGGCGGTCGTGCAGGAACTGGCGCCGCGGGTCGAGCCACGCCAGCAGGATCCAGATCAGCAGGCCAACGGCCAGGGCGCCGACGAAGGGGCCCTTGACCAGTCCGAGCGCGTGGCCCACCGCCGCCGAGGGCGGCAGCCACAGCCAGGCCAGCAGGTAGCGCAAGGCGGCCCGCGGCCAGCGCGGCGGCACGCCGGCGGCGGTCTCCACGCGCATGCGCCAGGTCTGCATGGCCAGCGTCTGGCCGTTGCGCTGCCAGAACCAGGCGAAGTAGCAGCCCAGCACCAGGAAGCTCCAGGCTTGCATGGCAAAGGTGCCGTCCAGGCCCAGGCGCTGCAGCGCGGGGCGCCCCAGCAGGTAGAGCGCGGTCGATGCGCTCAGCACGCCGAACAGGAGCACGCCTTCATAAAGCATGCAGGCGACGCGGCGGCGCAGCGAGGGTGCTTGCGCCGGACGCGGGGCGCTGGCCGGGGCGGGGGAGGTCTTGGCGGTGGGTTTGGACGTGGTCGCGGCGGGCATGGCGGAATTGGGGGAGGGCGATGCCGCGCCTGGGGTCATGCGCGGCGGCTGACGCTGTCGCGGCGCGGTCGGACGGGCGGGCGCGAAAGGGGATTATGCCAAAGCCGGGACTGGCCCGGGGCGCCGGGAAGGGCGCCCGGCGTGCAGGGTTCAGCGGCGTACCGGCTCGTCCGGGCTGGCCGGGCCGATGGCGCTGCTGGTCACGGCCTCGGTGTTGGCCTCGCGCGGGGTATCCGTCGCGGCGACCGCACTGGCCGGGGTTGCCGGCGCGGCCGGTGCGTGCTGTCCGGCCTGCGCATCGGATGCATGCGCAATGGCTGCCGATGCCGGATGATGCGCGACGGTTGCGCGGTTACCGGCGGGTGCCTTCTTTTCCAGATGCAGCTGGCGGGTGGTTTCGGCGGGCAGGCGCTTGCCGGACGGCAGCGCGCTGACCGCACCCGGGCGGCGCGGCACTTTTTCGGCGGCGGCCAGGTTCTTCTTCTGTTCTTCCGGTAACTGCTGGTATTTGTCCCAGGCTTCGGCCTTCTTCTGCGGGGGCAGTGATCGCGTGATCTGGTAGTTTTCGCGCGCCAGCCGGCGCTGCTGCGGCGTCATCTTGACCCATTCTGTCATGCGGGTCTGCAGGCGCGCCTGCTCGGCCGGCGAAAGCTTCTGGTATCGCTCGGCGATCTGCAGCCATTTGCGGCGATTCAGCTCGGGGAATGTGTTCCATTCCCCTTCCAGCGGAGCCAGGATGCGCTGCTGCACGACGGAGAGCTCGGACCAGGCCGGGCGGGCGTTGGCGATGCTGGCGCCGGCGGCGGACGATGCGGCGCCGGTCGGGCGGCCGCCCTGCGCCTGGCATGCAGAGGGATTGAGCAGCCAGGCGCCAGCAAAGGCGGCGCCGGCCAGCAGCAAGCCTGCCAGCCGCCGGCGCGATGCGGCGGGATGGAAGAGGGCACTGGCCATCGCTACTGACCGCGCTTGAGGAACACGTGGAAGCCCTGGTCGGCGTAGGCCGACGGCGGGAGATCGTCGAGCAGCATGGCGGCATCCACGTCGGCGAGTTCGTCGACGCGCTTTTGCTGCTGCCAGTGGTAGATGCCGATCAGGCCGGCGCCCAGCGCCACCAGCGTCCAGACCAGGCCGAGGCGGCGCAGCCAGGCGCCCGCGCGATGCAGCGGAGAATCGTCTTCGTCGAAGTCGATCGTGTGTACGCCCGCCGCGGCCAGTTGCGGCATGGCGACGGCAGCCTGCGCCTTCTTGCGCGACAGCGCGATCCGCCGCGCGGCCGCGAGCCGCTCGGTCACATCTGCCGGCAACGCATTCGCCGAGGCATCCAGTGCCGTGCGGATCTCGTGTGCCAGGCGGCGTTCGTTGATTTCTTTTTCGTTTCTGGTGCTCATAGTCGGACCCCCCGCGCTCGCAATGCCTGCGCCAGTGTGTGCGTGGCACGGGAACAGTGAGTCTTGACGCTACCTTCGGAGCATCCCATGACAGCAGCCGTTTCCGCGACGTCCATATCCTCCCAGTAACGCATCAGGAAAGCTTCGCGTTGACGTGTCGGCAGACGCTGGATCTCCTGTTCGATGATGTGCATGGTCTGGGCGCGCTCTACCTTGTCGGCGCTGCTCTCCGCTGATTCGGAGCCGATTTCGGCCTCGAAAGTGTCGAGCAGGTCATTATCTTCGCCTTCCCTGTCATCGCGCAGGTTGGAAAACAGCGTGACCCAGGTATTGCGCACCTTCTGGCGTCGGAACCAGTCGTGGATGGTGTTCTGAAGTATGCGCTGGAACAGCGGTGGCAGCTCGCCGGCGCTCTTGTCGCCGTATTTTTCGGCGAGCTTGATCATGGCGTCCTGGACGATGTCCAGGGCGGCCTCGTCGTCGCGCACTGCAAACACGGCCTGTTTGAAGGCGCGCCGTTCGACGCTGGCGAGAAAGTCGGAGAGTTCCTGATCGGTTGCCATGCAGGCGGGTACTGACGGTGAGGCCGTGGCCGGTGGATGTGCAGGTTACGGCTTTCTGCACTTCCAAAATGGGGGGAATGCTAGCAAATAACCCTGTGGGTGACCATCCTTGTTCTCTCTTGTGGTCATTCAGGACCCTCCCATGTAGTCCCGCGGTCTCCGCGCGGCCAGATCGCGGCTCCGGATGGCAGCCGGCAGCGGGGGCTTCCCTGGCAATCAGAAAGCCATGGACCATCCTGATGCAATGCAGTATCATCGTTGGTTCACGACATCAGTGGTTGTCTCATCCGGCCGCTTATGAGGCGGTCTTCCATGCAGACGCGCACCGCTTGAACCCGTGCCACAAGCCCGGCAGAGAGCATCCGAACAATTTTTTGCCGAAAATTGCAAAGGACTGAAATGAACATGCCCAGCGCGGAATTCTCCCACGCAGACAGCAATTCATCTGCCGCACCCGAAATGATCGGGGCGGAAATTCTCGTTCACGCACTTGCCGAAGAAGGCGTCGAGTACGTCTGGGGCTACCCCGGCGGCGCAGTGCTGTATATCTACGACGAGTTCTACAAGCAAAAGAAGATCGAGCACATCCTGGTGCGCCACGAGCAGGCCGCGGTCCATGCCGCAGACGGCTATGCACGTGCGACCGGCAAGGTGGGCTGTGCCCTGGTGACCTCGGGTCCCGGCGTCACCAATGCGGTGACGGGCATCGCCACTGCCTACCTGGATTCGATCCCGATGGTGATCATCACCGGCAACGTGCCGACGCACGCCATCGGACAGGACGCTTTCCAGGAGTGCGACACGGTCGGCATCACCCGCCCCATCGTCAAGCACAACTTCCTGGTCAAGGACGTCCGCGATCTCGCTTCGACCATCAAGAAGGCGTTCTATATCGCCGCGACCGGCCGTCCGGGCCCGGTGGTGGTGGATATTCCCAAGGACGTCTCGCGCAACGCCTGCAAGTACGAGTACCCCAAGTCGATCGACATGCGCTCGTACAACCCGGTGAACAAGGGCCACTCGGGCCAGATCCGCAAGGCGCTCGCGCTGTTGCAGAACGCCGAGCGTCCGTTCATCTACGCGGGCGGCGGGGTGGTGCTGGCCAACGCCAGCGACGAGTTGCGCCAACTGKCGGCGCTGACCGGCCATCCGGTCACCAACACGCTGATGGGCCTGGGCTCGTTCCCCGGCACCAGCAAGCAGTTCGTCGGCATGCTCGGCATGCACGGCACGTATGAAGCCAACATGGCCATGCAGAACTGCGACGTGCTGATCGCCATTGGCGCGCGCTTCGACGACCGCGTGATCGGCAACCCGGGGCACTTCACCTCGCAGCCGCGCAAGATCATCCATATCGACATCGACCCGTCTTCCATCTCGAAGCGGGTCAAGGTGGATATTCCCATCGTGGGCAACGTCAAGGACGTGCTGCAGGAGCTCATCTCCCAGCTGCAGGCCAGCGACGTCAAGCCCAAGCGCGAGGCCCTGGCCCGCTGGTGGGAGCAGATCGAGCAGTGGCGTTCGGTGGACTGCCTCAAGTACGACCGCAATTCCGAGATCATCAAGCCGCAGTATGTGGTCGAGAAGATCTGGGAGCTGACCAAGGGCGACGCGTATATCTGCTCGGACGTCGGCCAGCACCAGATGTGGGCCGCGCAGTTCTACAAGTTCGACGAGCCGCGCCGCTGGATCAACTCCGGCGGCCTGGGCACGATGGGCGTGGGCCTGCCGTACGCGATGGGCATCAAGAAAGCCTTCCCCGAGAAGGAAGTGGTGACCATCACCGGTGAAGGCTCGATCCAGATGTGCATCCAGGAACTGTCGACCTGCCTGCAGTACGACACCCCGGTCAAGATCTGCGCGCTCAACAACCGCTATCTCGGCATGGTGCGCCAGTGGCAGGAAATCGAGTATGACAACCGCTACTCGCATTCCTACATGGATGCGCTGCCCGACTTCGTCAAGCTGGCCGAGGCCTATGGCCATATCGGCATGCGCGTCGAGAAGACGTCCGATGTCGAGCCCGCCCTGCGCGAAGCCTTCCGCCTGAAAGACCGTACCGTGTTCCTCGACTTCCAGACCGACCCGACTGAAAACGTGTGGCCGATGGTGCAGGCCGGCAAGGGTATTTCAGAAATGCTGCTCGGCGCGGAGGACCTGTAATGCGACATATCATTTCGGTCCTGCTGGAAAACGAACCGGGCGCGCTGTCGCGCGTGGTGGGTCTGTTCTCGGCGCGTGGCTACAACATCGAGACGCTGACGGTGGCACCCACCGAAGACGCCTCGCTGTCGCGCATGACCATCGTCACCAGCGGCTCGGATGACGTGATCGAGCAGATCACCAAGCATCTGAACCGCCTGGTGGAAGTGGTCAAGGTGGTGGACCTGACCGAGGGCGCGCATATCGAGCGCGAGCTGATGCTCGTCAAGGTGCGCGCGGTCGGCAAGGAGCGCGAGGAAATGAAGCGTACCGCCGACATCTTCCGCGGCCGCATCATCGACGTCACCGAGAAGACCTATACCATCGAGCTGACCGGCAACGGCGTCAAGCTCGATGCCTTCCTGGACGCCATCGACCGTGCCGCCATCCTGGAGACCGTCCGTACCGGCGGCTCGGGCATCGGCCGCGGCGAGCGCATCCTGAAGGTCTGAACCAGATTGCAGTATCCATGGGCGGCGCCGGCACATGCAGCGTGGCAGCCGCTACCCCGACACACGAAAACGAAAGCTTGAAGGAACCATCATGAAAGTGTTTTACGACAAGGACGCCGACCTCTCCCTGATCAAGGGCAAGAACGTCACCATCATCGGCTACGGCTCGCAAGGCCATGCCCACGCGCAGAACCTGAACGACTCCGGCGTCAAGGTGACGGTCGGCCTGCGCAAGAGCGGCGCATCGTGGAACAAGGCGGTCAACGCCGGCCTGCAAGTGAAGGAAGTGGCCGAAGCCGTCAAGACCGCCGACGTGGTCATGATCCTGCTGCCGGACGAGCAGATCGCCGACGTGTACAAGAACGAAGTGCACGACAACATCAAGCAAGGCGCCGCGCTGGCCTTCGCCCACGGCTTCAACGTGCACTACGGTGCCGTGATCCCGCGCGCCGACCTCGACGTGATCATGATCGCGCCGAAGGCGCCGGGCCACACCGTGCGCTCGACCTACGCGCAGGGCGGCGGCGTGCCCCACCTGATCGCCGTGCACCAGGACAAGTCCGGCGCTGCCCGTGACATCGCCCTGTCGTACGCTACCGCCAACGGCGGCGGCCGCGCCGGCATCATCGAGACCAACTTCCGCGAAGAAACCGAAACCGACCTGTTCGGCGAGCAAGCCGTGCTGTGCGGCGGCACCGTCGAGCTGATCAAGGCTGGCTTCGAGACGCTGGTGGAAGCCGGCTACGCGCCGGAAATGGCCTACTTCGAGTGCCTGCACGAACTGAAGCTGATCGTCGACCTGATCTATGAAGGCGGCATCGCCAACATGAACTACTCGATCTCCAACAACGCCGAATACGGCGAATACGTCACTGGCCCGCGCGTCGTGACCGAGGAGACCAAGAAGGCCATGAAGCAGTGCCTGACCGACATCCAGACCGGCGAGTACGCCAAGAGCTTCCTGCTCGAGAACAAGGCCGGCGCCCCGACCCTGATCTCGCGCCGCCGCCTGACGGCCGAGCACCAGATCGAAGAAGTGGGTGCCAAGCTGCGCGCCATGATGCCCTGGATCGCCAAGAACAAGCTGGTCGACCAGTCGAAGAACTAAGTCGGAATCCAGTCTGGGCCCGCCGTTCCGCGCGGCGGGCCGCGGCCGTCCAGTCTTCCGCGCGTTCGAATCCCTGTTCCGAGGGAGCTTTCGCGCGGGGGCTGGACGGCTTTTTGTTATCCTTGTCAGACTTTCTTCTTCTACCAAGCATTGCATGAACTATCCTCATCCGCTGATCGCCCGTGAAGGCTGGCCATTCCTGGCCGGCGCCTTTGTCATCTCGCTGCTGGTGCAGGTCAGCGCCGGCTTCTGGTGGGCCTTGCCGCTGTGGATCATTACGCTGTTCGTGCTGCAGTTCTTCCGCGATCCGCCGCGGCCGATCCCGGCCCAGCCGAACGCCGTGCTGGCCCCCGCCGACGGCCGCATCGTGGTTGTCGAGAAGACCCAGGATCCCTACGCCGGGCGCGAGGCGCTGAAGATCAGCGTGTTCATGAATGTGTTCAACGTGCATTCGAACCGTGTGTCGGTGGACGGCCAGGTAGAGAAGGTCGAGTACTTTGCCGGCAAGTTCGTCAATGCCGATCTCGACAAGGCTTCGCTGGAAAACGAGCGCAATGCGGTGGTGATCCGCCGCGCGGGCGACGGCAAGGTGGTGACGCTGGTACAGGTGGCCGGCCTGGTGGCGCGCCGCATCCTCTGCTATACCCGGGTTGGAGAAACGCTGTCGCGCGGCCAGCGCTATGGCTTTATCCGCTTCGGCTCGCGCGTGGACGTGTACCTGCCCGTGGATGCGCGCCCGCGCGTGACCATCGGCGAGAAGGTGTCGGCCTCTTCGACCGTCCTGGCCGAGCTGGACTGATCGGGCCTCGGCCGCAACAGACCGGAGCCACTGGAGAACAGGCATGGGTGCATTCAACCGGCGCAACAAGCGCGCCAGCAACGGCAACGTGACGCATCTGCGTCCGTTCCGCCACAACCAGCTGCGCGGAAACGAACAGGACGGCTACGACGACGCCGCCGGCGAAGACCACGACATCGAGTACGTGCGCCCGCGCCGGCGCGGCATCTACCTGTTGCCGAACGCGTTTACCACCGCGGCGCTGTTCGCCGGCTTCTTTGCCATCGTGCAGGCCATGAACATGCGCTTCGACACGGCGGCCATCGCCATCTTCGCCGCCATGGTGCTCGACGGCATGGATGGCCGCGTGGCGCGCATCACCAATACGCAGAGCGCATTCGGCGAGCAGTACGATTCGCTGTCCGACATGACCTCCTTCGGCGTGGCGCCGGCGCTGGTGATGTACGAGTGGATCCTGCACGACCTGGGCAAATGGGGCTGGATCGCGGCCTTCGTCTACTGCACCTGCGCGGCGCTGCGCCTGGCGCGCTTCAATGCGAATATCGGCGTGGTCGACAAACGCTTCTTCCAGGGGCTGCCCAGCCCGGCGGCGGCGGCGCTGGTGGCCGGCTTCGTGTGGCTGGTGATCGACAACAAGCTGCCCGTCAAGGAGCTGTGGATGCCGTGGGTGGCGTTCGGCATCACGCTGTACGCCGGCCTGTCGATGGTGTCGAACGCGCCGTTCTACAGCGGCAAGGCCCTCGATGTCCGCTACCGCGTGCCGTTCGGCATGATGGTGCTGGTGCTGGTGTTGTTCGTGGTGGTCTCGACCGATCCGCCGGTGGCGCTGTTCGGGCTGTTCGTGGCGTATGCCATTTCGGGTTATGTGCTGTGGGGCTGGCGTGGGCTGCACGGCCACCCGGCCGGCGAGCGCAAGCTGCGCGACGGCGGGAACGAACGTTCCTGACCCGGTTGGTCGAAAGGGCGCTGCGGCGCCTTTTCTTTTTCTTACTCTTCTGTTCTCGCGCTTTTTCCGCCACTCTTTTATCTTGGCTCTCTGACCCCCGGGGTTGCTGTTCTCGTTCTCCGGTTGCTGTTCCCTCGTTGTTCTCTTTTCACGATCACAGGAGGTTCTCATGGGCATGCTCGACTTCATCAAGGAAGCAGGGGAGAAACTGTTCGGCGGCGCAGCAGCCAAGGCGGCAACGCCGGATGCCGCGCCGGCGGCCGACGCCGACGCGGCCAACCGCGCCGCCGGCGATGCCATCGAGGCCTACATCAAGCAGATGGGCCTGGACGCCACCGGACTGATGGTGCAGGTCGATGGCTCGCAGGGGCTGGTGACGGTGTTCGGCGTGGCGCCGGACCAGGCCACGCGAGAGAAGATCATCCTGTGCTGCGGCAATGTGCAGGGCGTGGACAAGGTCGACGACAAGATGTCGGTCAATGTCGAGGCGGCCGAGTCGCAATGGCACACCGTGGTCAAGGGCGACACGCTGTGGGCCATCGCACAGGCGGCCTACGGCAACGGCGCACAGTACAACGCCATCTTCGAGGCCAACCGCCCGATGCTGTCGCATCCGGACAAGATCTATCCGGGCCAGAAGCTGCGCATCCCGCCCAAGGCCTGAGCCGGGTCGCCGGGGCAGGGCGCTTTCCTGCCCCGGCAGGCGACGCGTGATCGCGTCGATCGGGATTGTTGCTACCGTATTGCGCGCGCCCGGCTTCTCGGCTATAGTCGCTCACATGATTTCGCGCCAAGCCCTACTCGCCCGCACCATTCTAGGTGGCCTACTAGGCCATCAGGTCGGGACGCGTTCGCGCTGAGGGAAGCCAACACCCTCGCGCAAAGTCACACAGGATTCACAAACGCCCCGGCCTGCATCACTGCACGCCGGGGCGTTTTGCATTCAGCGCCAGCGTGCCGGGAGCGCGAGCCAGGTCCGCAAGACGCAAAGCACAACAGATAAAGCCCAGGAGCCCCACCCATGTCCGACAAACTCATTATTTTCGACACCACCTTGCGCGATGGCGAGCAGTCGCCCGGCGCCTCCATGACCCGCGATGAAAAGATCCGCATCGCGCGGCAGCTGGAGCGCCTGAAGGTCGACGTGATCGAAGCCGGCTTCGCGGCAAGCTCCAACGGCGATTTCGAGGCCATCCGCTCGATCGCGCAGGTGGTCAAGGATTCCACCATCTGCTCGCTGGCGCGCGCCAATGACAAGGACATCGCGCGTGCCGCCGAAGCGCTCAAGCCCGCCAACTCCTTCCGTATCCATACCTTCATCGCCACCTCGGCGCTGCATATGGAAAAGAAGCTGCGCATGACGCCCGACCAGGTCTATGAGCAGGCCCGCCTCGCCGTGCGCTTCGCGCGCCAGTTCACCGACGACATCGAGTTCTCGCCCGAAGACGGCAGCCGCTCGGACATGGATTTCCTGTGCCGCGTGCTCGAAGGCGTGATTGCCGAAGGCGCGACCACCATCAACCTGCCCGACACGGTGGGCTATGCGGTGCCGGAAGGCTACGCCGCGCTGATCCGCTCGGTGCGCGAGCGCATTCCCAATTCCGACAAGGCCGTGTGGTCCGTGCATTGCCACAATGACCTCGGCATGGCGGTGGCCAATTCGCTGGCGGCGGTCAAGCTCGGCGGCGCGCGCCAGGTCGAGTGCACCATCAACGGCCTCGGCGAGCGTGCCGGCAACACCAGCCTGGAAGAGGTGGTGATGGCGGTCAAGACCCGCCGCGACTACTTCGACTTGGATGTCGGCGTCGATACCACCCAGATCGTGCCGGCCTCCAAGCTGGTATCGCAGATCACCGGCTTCGTGGTGCAGCCGAACAAGGCCGTGGTCGGCGCCAACGCCTTCGCCCATGCCTCCGGCATCCACCAGGACGGCGTGCTCAAGGCGCGCGACACCTACGAAATCATGCGGGCCGAAGACGTGGGCTGGACCGCCAACAAGATCGTGCTGGGCAAGCTGTCCGGTCGCAACGCGTTCAAGCAGCGCCTGCACGAACTTGGCATCGAGCTCGAAAGCGAGAGCGAGGTCAACGCCGCTTTCACGCGCTTCAAGGAGCTGGCGGACCAGAAGGCCGAGATCTTCGATGAAGACATCATGGCCATCGTTTCCGACGAGGCACACGACGTCAACGACCACTTCCGCTTCATCTCGCTGTCGCAGCATTCGGAAACCGGCGAGCGCCCGCATGCGCGCGTGGTCTTCAATATGGATGGCCAGGAGGTGGTCGGCGAAGCCGAGGGCAACGGCCCGGTCGATGCCACGCTGCATGCCATCGAGAGCAAGGTCAACAGCGGGGCGGAGCAGGTGCTGTATTCGGTCAACGCCATCACCACCGGCACGCAGGCCCAGGGCGAAGTCACGGTGCGGCTGTCCAAGGCCGGGCGCATCGTCAACGGCGTGGGCACCGACCCCGACATCGTGGCTGCTTCGGCCAAGGCCTACCTGGCCGCGCTGAACAAGCTGCACGACAAGGCCGTGCAGAAGATCAACCCGCAGATCTGATCCCGATCGGAGCGGAAGCCCCGCGGCCTACCCGGCCGCCGGGCTTGGA
Source organism: Cupriavidus sp. 05N38 (assembly GCF_056397345.1). Taxonomy (NCBI): domain Bacteria; kingdom Pseudomonadati; phylum Pseudomonadota; class Betaproteobacteria; order Burkholderiales; family Burkholderiaceae; genus Cupriavidus; species Cupriavidus sp. 05N38. The sequence goes on along the minus strand of NZ_JBFTNF010000007.1, from coordinate 17,753 downwards.
CTGGCCCGCCGCGTTCCCACGAGGACGCCGGCGGGCGTTTTGCGTTCTCCCCGCGTGCAAGGCGCGGGGTTGCGACGGACCCGTGCGCCGCCTCAGCGGCGACGGCCGGGTCCGTCGGCCAGCGGGTCGGGTGTGATCTGCGTCTGGCGCAGTACACCGCCGTCGTCAAAATAGAAATTGAACATCGACGGCCAGTTGTCTTCGTGGCGGAAGCGATAGGACCACACTTCGCGCTTCATCAGCGGGAAGTATTGCGTGGGTTCGCGCGGCTTGCCGAAATGCTGCTCCACGTCGAGCTTGGTCCAGACGTCGACCTTGGCCTTGTAGAGTTCGCTGGTCTGCAGCATCTGCCGGAACGAGGTCAGGCGTGCGTTGCTGTCGAAGTCCGCCGCGTACGACTGGCGCCCGAACGGTTGCCTGGAATAGATCCAGCGTTCGGTGCCGTCCGCGAGGCGGTAGGTATCGGTCGGCAGGCCAAACATTGCGCGCACGTCGGCTTGCGGCGCACCCACCAGTTTCTGTCCCGCCTGCACCGGTTGCAGCGTGGCGCAGGCGGATAGCAGGATGGCCGCCGCAGCGAGCGCGATGCAGCAGGCGGCGCGGTGCAAGGCTGTGTTCATGGCGGTCTTCCCCGGGATTGCGTGGTTGCGCTGCTGCGTTGCTGCGTTGCTGCGCTGATAAGGATTAAGAGTGTATCCGCGCCGGAAAGTTGTGTGCGGTTCACGTGACACACGCACCTCCCGGCCCCAATCTGCGCGATAGTGTCTTCTTCTCGGCCTAATATCGCCCTGGTATGACACTGTGGCGGGGTTTGCCTCGGCCGGAGCCGTGGCTTACCATGCATCGCTTTTGGCGGGAGATCTCTCGATGTTGGTTAAACGATGGCTGGCCGGCTGCCTGCTGGCGCTGGTCGCCGCGGGCGCGGGCGCCCAGGAGCCGATCCGGCTGGGCATGATCGAGGGGCTGTCCGGGCCTTTTGCCAATGCAGGCGACGCGGTGGTGCGCAACCTGCGGATCGCCATCGACCGCGTCAACGCACGCGGCGGCGTCAAGACCGCCCAGGGCGCGCGCCCGTTCGAGCTGGTCACCTTCGACAGCAAGGGCAATGTCGACGAGAGCCTGATCCAGTTCCGCGGCCTGGTGGATCGCCGCATTCCCTTCGTCCTGCAGGGCAACAGTTCGTCGGTGGCAGGCGCGCTGGTCGGCGCGGTCAACCGGCACAACGCGCGTCAGACGGATGCGCGCGTGCTGTTTCTGAACTATTCGGCGGTCGACCCAGCGCTCACCAACGAAGGCTGCAGTTTCTGGCACTTCCGCTTCGACGCCAGCGCTGACATGCGCATGCAGGCCCTGACCGAAGTCATCCGCGCCGACACGAGTGTGCGCCGCGTCTACCTGATCGACCAGGACTACAGTTTCGGGCACCAGGTGTCGCGTTCCGCGCGCGAGATGCTCGCCTCCAAGCGCCCGGAACTGCGCATCGTGGGCGACGAGTTCCATCCGATCGGCAAGATCAAGGATTTCGCCCCGTATATCGCCAAGATCAAGGCCAGCGGGGCGGATGCCGTGGTCACCGGCAACTGGGGCAACGACCTGACGCTGATGGTCAAGGCGGCGCGCGAAGGGGGCCTGAGCGCCAAGTTCTACACCTTCTACGGCAATGGCCTGGGCGCGCCCGCGGCAATGGGCGACGCCGGGGTAGGGCGGGTGCTGGCGGTGGCGGAATGGCACCCGAATGTCGGCGGAGCCGCCTCGGACGCCTTCTACCAGGCCTTCCGCTCGCGCTATCCGGAGCCACGGGACGACTACGTGCACCTGCGCATGCAGATGATGGTGGAAATGCTGGCCCGCGCGATCGAGCAGGCCGGTTCGACCGATGCCGTCAAGGTGGCGCGCGCGCTGGAGGGCATGCGCTATGTCAACGACTTCCACGACGCCACCATCCGCGCCGACGACCACCAGGTCCTGCAGCCGCTCTATGTGTCCGTGATGGAGAAGCAGGGAGGGGATGTGCGCTTCGACAACGAGGGCTCGGGCTACGGCTTCCGCACGGTGCGCAAGCTCAAGGCCGCGCAGACCACGTTGCCCACGACTTGCCGGATGGAGCGGTTCTGAGGGATTTCCTGGCAAGCGCCGCCGGATTTCCGTTATAATCGCCGGCTGTCACAGCCAACCGGTCGCGGATGGATCACCCAACGGGGTGCCGATGCTCCGGCCTGGCCAGGACAAAATTGCCTGAAAGACGCAAAGGGCACGACGCAGGCGGCGTATTCCGCGCTGTAGCGTTCGCAAGTGAAAAGGAAATCATCATGGCAGTAGCCGAAACCAGCAGCAAGACCGACATCATCAAGCAGTTCGCACGTGCAACCAACGACACCGGCAGCCCCGAAGTCCAGGTCGCCCTGCTGACCAACCGCATCAACGAACTGACCCCCCACTTCAAGGCCAACATGAAGGATCACCACAGCCGCCGCGGCCTGCTGCGCATGGTGAGCCGTCGTCGTCGCCTGCTGGACTACCTCAAGGCCAACGATGCCGACCGTTATCGTTCGCTGATCGAGAAGCTGGGCCTGCGTAAGTAAGCACCCAGGATCGTCCGGATGGCAGCACGAATGGATGCAATGCACGCCTTCGCGTGAAGCCATGAATGCCTGCGTCAGCCCCGCTGATGCAGGCATTTTGTTTTTGCGGGCCGATGTCCGCAACGCTGCAAGTGATGTTCGTTTCACCCGGCATCGCCAGGCGGCCATGCCTGGCGCCCGTTGCGCCAAGACGTGCAACGGAGTAAGTTACTTCGTTCTTTAGCTTTTTTTCATACCGGAGTCGGGCAAGGAAGCGGGGCTTTGTGTCATTCCAGCGTGGTATCCGGCGGGTACCCCGCTGGAATGGCATAGCACTTCCCTGTGACCGCGACCGACGCGCATCCGGCGGTTCGCCCGCGGCTGCTAACGCGGGCATTGCACAATGCGTGCAAGCACGAACAAAGGAACGCTCATGACCATGTTCAACAAGATCGTCAAGGAATTCCAGTGGGGTCAGCACACGGTGCGCCTGGAAACCGGTGAAATCGCCCGCCAGGCTGGCGGCGCCGTGATCGTCGACGTGGAAGACACCGTGGTGCTCGCCACCGTGGTGGCGGCCAAGTCGCCCAAGGCCGGCCAGGACTTCTTCCCGCTGACCGTCGACTACATCGAGAAGACCTACGCCGCCGGCAAGATCCCCGGCGGTTTCTTCAAGCGTGAAGGCCGTCCGTCGGAAAACGAAACGCTGACCTCGCGCCTGATCGACCGTCCGCTGCGCCCGCTGTTCCCGGAAGGTTTCTACAACGACGTGCAGGTGGTGATCCACGTGCTGTCGCTGAACCCGGAAGTGCCGGCCGACATCCCCGCGCTGATCGGCGCCTCGGCCGCGCTGGCCGTGTCGGGCATCCCCTTCAGCGGCCCCGTGGGCGCCGCCCGCGTCGGCTACAAGGATGGGCAGTACCTGCTCAACCCGACCCGCTCGCAGATCGCCGCCTCGCAGCTCGACCTGATCGTGGCCGGTACCGAGCGCGCCGTGCTGATGGTGGAATCGGAAGCCCACCAGTTGTCGGAAGAAGTGATGCTGGGCGCCGTGGTCTATGGCCACGAGCAGATGCAGACCGCCATCAACGCCATCCATGACCTGGTGCGCGACGGCGGCAAGCCCGAGTGGGACTGGGCACCGGCGCCGAAGAACGAAGCGCTGATCGCCAAGGTCGGCGAGATCGCGCAGTCGCTGCTGCAGGACGCCTACCAGCTGCGCCAGAAGTCGGCGCGCAGCCAGAAGCTCAAGGAAGTCTACGCCGCCGTGACGGCCAAGCTGGCCGAAGCCGGCGTGGAAGCCGACAAGGTCGAAGTGGGCAACGTGCTGTTCGACATCGAAGCCAAGATCGTGCGCAGCCAGGTGCTGTCGGGCGAGCCGCGCATCGACGGCCGCGACACCCGCACGGTACGCCCGATCGAGATCCGTTCGTCGGTGCTGCCGCGCGCGCACGGCTCGGCCATCTTCACCCGCGGCGAGACGCAGGCGCTGGTGGTGGCCACGCTGGGCACCAAGGGCGACGAGCAGATCATCGACGCACTGGCCGGCGAATACCGCGACCGCTTCATGCTCCACTACAACATGCCTCCGTTCGCCACCGGCGAAACCGGCCGCGTGGGCAGCCCGAAGCGTCGTGAAATCGGCCACGGCCGCCTGGCCAAGCGCGCGCTGATCCCGGTGCTGCCGAAGGACGACGAATTCGCCTACACCATCCGCCTGGTCTCCGAAATCACCGAATCCAACGGCTCGTCGTCGATGGCATCGGTGTGCGGCGGCTGCCTGGCACTGATGGACGCCGGCGTTCCGGTCAAGGCGCACGTGGCCGGCGTGGCCATGGGCCTGATCCTGGAAGGCAACAAGTTCGCCGTGCTGACCGACATCCTGGGCGACGAGGACCACCTCGGCGACATGGACTTCAAGGTGGCGGGCACCGACGCCGGCATCACCGCGCTGCAGATGGACATCAAGGTCCAGGGCATCACCAAGGAAATCATGCAGGTCGCGCTGGCGCAAGCCAAGGAAGGCCGCCTGCATATCCTGGGCAAGATGCAGGACGCCATGGGCCACGCGCGCACCGAGCTGTCGGAGCATGCACCGCGCATGATCACCATGAAGATCCATCCGGACAAGATCCGCGAAGTGATCGGCAAGGGCGGCTCGACCATCCAGGCGCTGACCAAGGAAACCGGCACCACCATCGACATCCAGGAAGACGGCACCATCACCATCGCCTCGACCTCGACCGAAGGCATGGCCGAAGCCAAGCGCCGCATCGAAGGCATCACCGCGGAAGCCGAAGTGGGCAAGATCTACGCCGGCACCGTGCTCAAGCTGCTGGACTTCGGCGCGATCGTCAACATCCTGCCGGGCAAGGACGGTCTGCTGCATATCTCCGAGATCGTCAACGAGCGCGTCAAGGACATCAAGGACTGGCTCAAGGAAGGCCAGCATGTTCGCGTCAAGCTGATCCAGGCTGACGAGAAGGGCCGCCTGCGCCTGTCCCTGAAGGCCGCGCTGGCCGAAGAGGGCGGCAGCATCAGCCCGATCGTCAACACCAGCGAGGCACCGGCCGCGCCGGCCGCACCGGCCGCACCGTCGGCGGACCAGCAGCAGTAAGCGGTCCGGGCAGTACCCGTAGCAGAAAAAACGGCTGGCGATGTCCAGCCGTTTTTTTGTTTACACTGCCGCCAGTCTCGCCTGCTGCAACGGCCAGCCCCGGCCTTCGCGGCGGACCCCAAACATCGATCCCCAGCCATGCGCGCGAAGCCGCGGCATGCGCAACGCAAGGAGCAGCAATGCAAGCCATCGAAATCCGTGAGTACGGCGCCCCCGAAGTCCTGCAACTGACGCAGCGTCCCGATCCCGAGGCCAGGCCCGGCGAGATCCTGATCCGCGTGGCCGCCGCGGGCGTCAACCGCCCCGACGTGTTCCAGCGCACCGGCAACTATCCCGTGCCGCCCGGCGCGTCCGACCTGCCGGGACTGGAGGTGGCGGGCGTGGTGGCCGGCGGCGATCTCTCGCACCCCGACAACCGCTTCGGCCTGAAGCTGGGTGACCGCGTCTGCGCCCTGGTGCAGGGCGGCGGCTATGCCGAGCTGTGCGCCGCGCCGGTGGCGCAATGCCTGCCGGTGCCGGCAGGCCTGTCGGACATCGAGGCGGCGGCATTGCCCGAGACCTTCTTTACCGTGTGGAGCAATGTGTTCGACCGGGGCTATCTGGGGCGCGGCCCGCTGGGCAAGGACGAGACGCTGCTGATCCAGGGTGGCTCGAGCGGCATCGGTACCACCGCCATCCAGATCGCCAAGGCGCTTGGCCACAAGGTCTTCGTGACCGCCGGCAGCGCCGACAAGTGCCGCGCCTGCGAGGCGCTGGGCGCGGACCGCGCCATCAACTACAAGACCGAGGACTTCGTCGCCGAGGTCAAGGCGCTGACCGGCGGCCGCGGCGCCGACGTCATCCTCGACATGGTGGCCGGGCCTTACCTGGCGCGCGAGCTGTCGTGCGTGGCCGACGATGGCCGTATCGTCATCATCGCGCTGCTCGGCGGCGCCAAGGCCGAAATACCGCTGGGCGACATCCTGCGCCGCCGCATCACCGTGACCGGCTCGACGCTGCGTCCGCGTCCGGTGTCATTCAAAGGCGAGATCGCGCAGGCTTTGCACCAGCATGTCTGGCCCCTGCTGGCCGCGGGCAAGATCAAGCCGGTGATCCACCAGACCTTCCCGGCCGCGCAGGCCGCCGACGCGCATCGCCTGATGGAATCCAGCGAGCACATCGGCAAGATCGTCCTGACCTGGTAAGGAGGCGAGGCCCGCGGCCGCGCGGAGTGCTTCCCGGCGCGATTTGAGGTCGCTTCGGTGGCGTAGGGCCCTGGCCCACGCTACAATAGCGGGTTTTATCAAGAGAGGCGCTCCGTGAGACAAAAGCTCGTCATCGGCAACTGGAAGATGCACGGCAGCCTGGCCGCCAACGCGGCCCTGCTGGCAGGTATCAAGGCCGCGCCCGCAAGCGCCCGCCTGGCGGTGTGTGCGCCCTTCCCGTACCTGGCGCAGTGCCAGTCGCTGCTGGCCGGTTCGGCGGTGGCCTGGGGGGCGCAGGACGTCTCGGCCGAGACGCGCGGCGCGTTCACCGGCGAGGTGTCGGCTCCGATGCTCGCCGAGTTCGGCGCTTCCTACGCCCTGGTGGGGCATTCGGAGCGCCGCAGCTACCATGGCGAGGTCGATGCCGTGGTGGCCGCCAAGGCGTTGCGCGCGCTCGAAGCAGGCATCGTGCCGGTAGTGTGCGTGGGTGAGACCCTGGCGCAGCGCGAGGCCGGCCAGACCGAGGCGGTCGTCGGCCGCCAGCTCGATGCCGTGCTGGAGGCGCTTTCGACCGAGCAGCTCGGCCGCATCGTGCTGGCCTACGAACCGGTGTGGGCAATCGGCACGGGCAAGACCGCAAGCAGCGAGCAGGCCCAGGCCGTGCACGCTTTCCTGCGTGGCCGCGTGGCGGCGCGCGACGCCGGCGTGGCAGCCGGCATGGCCATGTTGTACGGCGGCAGCGTCAAGCCGGACAATGCGGCAGAACTGTTTTCCATGCCCGACATCGACGGGGGCCTGATCGGAGGGGCCTCGCTGAAGTCGGACGATTTCCTCGCGATCGGCAACGCCTGAATGCCGGCCGCTCACATGGTCTGATCAGGCAAGCGAATCGAACCAAATGGCAATTTTCAAAACTTTGTTGGTAGTGGCGCAGGTACTGTCCGCGCTTGGCGTGATCGGCCTGGTGCTGCTGCAGCATGGCAAGGGCGCCGATGTCGGCGCGGCGTTCGGGTCGGGCGCCTCTGGCAGCCTGTTCGGCGCCAGCGGCTCGGCCAACTTCCTGTCGCGCACCACGGCCGTGCTGGCGTCGCTGTTCTTCATCTGCACGCTGAGCTTGACGCTGATGGGCAACTATCGTCCCGCTGCTTCGCTGGGCGTGATGGGCGCAGCGCCGCAATCCGCGCCGGCTCCTGCCGCCGCTTCGGCTCCCGCTACGCCCGCAGTGGCGGCCTCGGGCGCAGCTGCGCCTGCGGTACCGAAATAATCAAGCAGCCTTGCGACTTATTCTTGAAGATTTTTGTAGTTGTGCATTGAACAAAACAAGATTTTTGGGTTAGAATGCAAGGCTTGAAACGATCCCCCAGCGACGGGGCTCCAGCCAGGATAAAGTTATCCCAGCCAGAGTTCCGAAGGGTGTAAAAACCCTGGCGCGAGGCAATATTGTTTCTCCCCCAGCCGACGTGGTGAAATTGGTAGACACGCTATCTTGAGGGGGTAGTGGCGAAAGCTGTGCGAGTTCGAGTCTCGCCGTCGGCACCAAACAACTTGATCGGGACATGGGTCCGGGGTTCATTCCGGATTCATGTCCCGGCCAGTCCGCAAGGCGGCGTCGTAATTTCTACGGAATGGCGCTTGGGGTGGGCAACAGGACGCCGCTATGCGCTGGTGCTGTTGACAACATTCCAGATAAGGCTGGCCGTACCTTGAATCTCGAAGCCTACTTCCCCGTCCTCATCTTCATCATCTTCGGTGTCGTGCTCGGCGTGGCACTGATGTCGATTGGCCGGATCCTCGGCCCCAACAAACCTGATCCCGCGAAGCTCTCTCCGTACGAGTGCGGCTTCGAAGCGTTCGAGGACGCGCGCATGAAGTTCGACGTGCGCTATTACCTCATCGCTATTCTTTTTATCCTGTTCGATCTCGAAACCGCCTTCCTGTTCCCGTGGGGTGTAGCCCTGCGCGACATCGGCTGGCCGGGTTTCTTCTCCATGGGCGTGTTTCTGCTGGAATTCATCGTGGGCTTCGTCTACATCTGGAAAAAAGGCGCGCTCGATTGGGAGTGATGTGAAATGGCAATCGAAGGCGTTCTCAATGAAGGCTTTGTCACGACTACCGCTGACAAGCTGATCAACTGGACCCGCACCGGGTCGCTGTGGCCGATGACGTTTGGCCTGGCCTGCTGTGCTGTGGAAATGATGCATGCCGGCGCGGCACGCTACGACCTGGACCGCTTCGGCGTGGTCTTCCGTCCGTCGCCGCGCCAGTCCGACGTGATGATCGTCGCCGGCACGCTGTGCAACAAGATGGCCCCCGCGCTGCGCAAGGTCTATGACCAGATGGCGGAGCCGCGCTGGGTGATCTCGATGGGGTCGTGCGCGAATGGCGGCGGCTACTATCACTACTCGTATTCTGTTGTGCGTGGCTGCGATCGCATCGTGCCGGTGGATATCTACGTGCCGGGTTGCCCGCCGACGGCCGAAGCGCTGATCTACGGCGTCATCCAGCTGCAGAACAAGATCCGTCGCACCAATACCATCGCGCGCAAGGGCTGACATGGCGAACCTCGATACCCTGAAGGCCGCGCTCGAAAAAACATTGGGCAAGCGTATCCAGAAACTGGTGGAAGCGGTAGGGGAGCTAACCCTTATCGTCAAGGCCGACGACTCCCTGGAAACCGCGCTGATGCTGCGCGACGATCCCTCGCTGCGTTTCGAGCAGCTGCTCGACGTGGCCGGCGTCGACTACTCCGCGTACGGCGACGGTGCCTGGGACGGCCCCCGTTTCGCCGCGGTGACGCACCTGCTGTCGATCACCCATAACTGGCGCCTGCGCGTGCGCGTGTTCGCGCCCGACGACGACGTGCCCGTGGTGCCGTCGCTGAACGACGTCTGGAACTCGGCCAACTGGTTCGAGCGCGAAGCGTTCGACTTCTACGGCATCGTATTCGAAGGCCATAACGACCTGCGCCGCCTGCTGACCGACTAYGGYTTCGTCGGCCAYCCGTTCCGCAAGGATTTCCCGGTCTCGGGTTACGTCGAAATGCGCTACGACCCCGAGCAGAAGCGGGTGATCTATCAACCCGTGACCATCGAGCCGCGTGAAATCACGCCGCGCGTGATCCGGGAAGAGAACTACGGCGGCTTGCAGCACTGAGAAGCGCAATGGCAGACATCAAGAATTACACCCTGAACTTCGGCCCCCAGCACCCGGCAGCGCACGGCGTGCTGCGCCTCGTGCTCGAGCTCGACGGCGAAGTGATCCAGCGCGCCGATCCGCACATCGGCCTGCTGCATCGCGCCACCGAGAAGCTGGCGGAGCAGAAGACCTGGATCCAGAGCGTGCCGTACATGGACCGCCTCGACTACGTGTCGATGATGGTCAACGAGCATGCCTACGTGATGGCGATCGAGAAGCTGCTCGACGTCGACGTGCCCATCCGCGCGCAGTACATCCGCGTGATGTTCGACGAGATCACGCGCCTGCTGAACCACCTGATGTGGATCGGCGCGCATGCGCTCGACGTGGGCGCGATGGCCGTCTTCCTGTACGCCTTCCGCGAACGCGAAGACATGTTCGACATGTACGAGGCGGTGTCGGGCGCGCGCATGCACGCGGCCTACTACCGTCCGGGCGGCGTGTACCGCGACCTGCCGGACACGATGCCGCAATACAAGGCGTCGAAGATCCACAACGAGCGCGCCATCAAGGCCATGAACGAGGCGCGTTCGGGCTCCCTGCTCGACTTCATCGAGGACTTCACCAACCGCTTCCCGAAGTACGTCGACGAATACGAGACGCTGCTCACGGACAACCGGATCTGGAAGCAGCGCCTGGTCGGCATCGGCGTGGTGAGTCCCGAGCGTGCGCTGCAGATGGGCTTTACCGGCCCGATGCTGCGCGGCTCCGGCATCGAGTGGGACCTGCGCAAGAAGCAGCCCTACGAAGTGTATGACCGCATGGACTTCCAGGTGCCGGTCGGCATCGGCGGCGATTGCTATGCCCGCTACCTGGTGCGCATCGAAGAAATGCGCCAGTCCAACCACATCATCAAGCAGTGCATCGACTGGCTGCGCCGCAACCCCGGCCCGGTGATGAGCGACAACCACAAGGTGACGCCGCCGTCGCGCGTGGACATGAAGTCGAACATGGAAGAGCTGATCCACCATTTCAAGCTCTTCACCGAAGGCATTCACGTGCCCGAGGGCGAGACCTACGCGGCAGTGGAACACCCGAAGGGCGAGTTCGGCATCTACGCGATCTCCGACGGCGCGAACAAGCCGTACCGCCTGAAGATCCGCGCCCCGGGCTTTGCCCATCTGGCGGCCCTCGACGAAATGGCCAAGGGCCACATGATTGCGGATGCGGTGACGATCATCGGTACCCAGGACATCGTCTTCGGCGAAATCGACCGCTAACAAGAGCCGCCGGCCCCGGACGACGATCCGGGCGCCCCTGGCAGGGATACGGGCAAAGCCCGCGTCCTGCCACGGGAAACCCGCGGTGGGCCCAGCATGCCTCTGACATGCGGGCAGCAACAGCAGCGACGGCTGCAAACCTGCGAAATGCGCGCCATGTGGCGGGCATGACCGCAAATGACTCGGCGTATTACAGCAACGACCATGCTATCAGCAGAAGCTCTCAAGGAAATCGATCGCGCGATCGCCAAGTATCCGGCTGACCAGAAGCAGTCGGCCGTGATGGCGGCGCTGGCCGTGGCACAGGGCGAAGTGGGCTGGGTCTCTCCGGAAGTCATGCAGTTCGTCGCCAGCTACCTCGACATGCCGCCGGTATGGGTCGAGGAAGTCGCGACCTTCTACAACATGTACGACACCAAGCCGGTCGGCAAGTACAAGCTGACGGTCTGCACCAACCTGCCTTGCGCCCTGTCGGGCGGCGAGCGGGCCGGCGAGTACCTCAAGCGCAAGCTTGGCATCGATTACAACGAAACCAGCCCGTGCGGCACCTTCACCCTCAAGGAAGGCGAATGCATGGGCGCCTGCGGCGACGCGCCGGTGATGATCGTCAACAACACCCGCATGTGCAGCTTCATGAGCGATGCCAAGCTGGACCAGTTGGTTGACGAGCTCAAGGCCACCGACACCGCCAAGGGGGACAAGTAACATGACCTCTCTGCACGACCGCCACATCAAGCCGCTGATCCTGGCCGGCCTCGATGGCAGCAACTGGCACCTCGAAGACTACGTCAAGCGCGGCGGCTACCAGCAGCTCAAGCGCATCCTGACCGAGAAGATCACGCCCGAACAGGTGATCGCGGACGTCAAGGCCTCCGGCCTGCGCGGCCGTGGCGGCGCGGGCTTCCCCACCGGCCTGAAGTGGAGCTTCATGCCGCGCCAGTTCCCTGGCCAGAAATACCTGGTCTGCAACACTGACGAGGGCGAGCCCGGTACCTTCAAGGACCGCGACATCATCCGCTACAACCCGCATGCGCTGATCGAAGGCATGGCCATCGGCGCGTACGCGATGGGCATCTCCGTGGGCTACAACTACATCCACGGCGAGATCTGGAACGAATACAAGATCTTCGAGGAAGCACTCGAAGAGGCGCGCGCGGCCGGTTTCCTGGGCGACAACATCCTGGGTTCGGGCTTCGACTTCCAGTTGCACGCCCACCACGGCTACGGCGCCTACATCTGCGGCGAAGAAACGGCGCTGCTCGAATCGCTGGAAGGCAAGAAGGGCCAGCCGCGCTTCAAGCCGCCTTTCCCGGCCAGCTTCGGCCTGTACGGCAAGCCGACCACCATCAACAACACCGAGACGTTCGCCGCGGTGCCGTTCCTGCTGACCGTCGGTCCGGACAATTACCTGAAGATGGGCAAGCCGAACAACGGCGGCACCAAGATCTTCTCGATCTCCGGCGACATCGAGCGCCCCGGCAACTACGAGATCCCGCTGGGCACGCCGTTCGCGGCCCTGCTGGAGCTCGCCGGCGGCATGCGTGGCGGCAAGCGCATCAAGGCGGTGATCCCGGGCGGCTCGTCCGCGCCGGTGGTGCCGGGCGACATGATGATGGCGTCCGACATGGATTACGACTCGATCGCCAAGGCCGGCTCGATGCTGGGCTCGGGCGCGGTGATCGTGATGGACGAGACGCGCTGCATGGTCCGCTCGCTGCTGCGCCTGTCGTACTTTTACTTCGAAGAATCGTGCGGTCAGTGCACGCCGTGCCGCGAAGGCACCGGCTGGCTCTATCGCATGGTGAATCGTATCGAACACGGAGAAGGGCGCCAGGAAGACCTGGACCTCCTCAATAACGTCGCTGAAAACATCATGGGCCGCACCATCTGCGCGCTCGGCGATGCGGCAGCGATGCCGGTCCGCGGCATGCTCAAGCACTACTGGAAAGAGTTCGAACATCACGTCGAACACAAGCAGTGCATGGTTCCGGCCTACTCTTAAGCGTGGCAGAACATGGTTGAACTCGAGATCGACGGCAAGAAGGTTGAGGTTGCTGAAGGCAGCCTGGTGATGGAAGCCGCCCGCAAGCTGGGCACCTACATCCCGCACTTCTGCTACCACCGCAAATTGTCCATCGCGGCTAACTGCCGCATGTGCCTGGTCGAGGTTGAAAAAGCGCCCAAGGCGCTGCCGGCCTGCGCCACCCCCGTCGCCGCGGGCATGAAGGTCTTCACCAATTCGGAGAAGGCAGTCAAGGCCCAGAAGTCGGTGATGGAATTCCTGCTGATCAACCACCCGCTGGATTGCCCGATCTGCGATCAGGGCGGCGAGTGCCAGCTGCAGGATCTGGCCGTTGGCTACGGCGCATCGGAGTCGCGCTACAAGGAAGAAAAGCGCGTGGTGTTCCACAAGAACGTGGGCCCGCTCATCTCCATGGAAGAGATGACCCGTTGCATCCACTGCACCCGCTGCGTGCGCTTCGGCCAGGAAGTGGCCGGCGTGATGGAGCTGGGCATGCTGGGCCGTGGCGAGCACTCGGAAATCACGACGTTCGTCGGCCAGACGGTCGATTCCGAACTGTCGGGCAACATGATCGACCTGTGCCCGGTCGGCGCGCTGACCAGCAAGCCGTTCCGCTACTCGGCCCGTACCTGGGAACTGGCCCGCCGCAAGTCGGTGTCGCCACATGACGGCCTGGGTGCGAACCTGGTGGTGCAGACCAAGAACCAGCGCGTGATGCGCGTGCTGCCGCTGGAAAACGAAGACGTCAACGAGTGCTGGCTGTCCGACAAGGACCGCTTCTCGTACGAAGGCCTGAACAGCGCCGACCGTCTGACCAAGCCGCTGCTCAAGCAGGGCGGCGAGTGGATGGAAACCGACTGGCAGACCGCGCTGGAATACGTGGCCAACGGCCTGGCCAGCATCAAGCGCGACCATGGCGCCGACCAGATCGCCGCCCTGGCCAGCCCGCACAGCACGCTGGAAGAACTCCACCTGCTGGCCAAGCTGGTACGGGGCCTGGGCAGCGACAACGTCGACTTCCGCCAGCGCCAGACCGATTTCTCGGCCGCCCTGAAGGGCGCGCCGTGGCTGGGCCTACCGATCGCCGACGTATCCGCGCTGCAACGCGTGCTGGTGATTGGTTCGGCCCTGCGCAAGGATCACCCGTTGCTGGCTGCGCGTCTGCGCCAGGCCGGCAAGAAGGGCGCCCGCGTCGCGGTGCTCGGCGCCAACGCCGACGACCTGCTGATGCCGCTGGCCGCCCGTATCGACGTGGCACCGTCGGGCTGGGCAGCCGCCCTGGCCGGCGTGGCGCGCGCCGTGGCCGCTGCCAAGGGCGTGGCCGCTCCGGCCGGCACCGACGGCTTCGACGGTGACGACAAGGCCAGGCTGGTTGCCGACGCGCTGCTGTCGGGCGAGCGCCGCGCCGTGTTCCTCGGCAACGAGGCGGTGCGCCATCCGCAATTCGCCACGCTGCATGCGCTGGCGCAGTGGATCGCCACCGAGACCGGCGCCACGCTAGGCTTCCTGACCGAAGCCGCCAACACCGTGGGTGGTCATATCGCCGGCGCGCTGCCGCAGAACGGCGGCGCCAATGCGCAGGCCATGTTCGACACGCCGCGCCGCGCGTACGTGCTGCTCAACACGGAACCCGAGTTCGACGCGGCCAACCCGCGCCAGGCCCTGGCCGCGCTGGGCCAGGCCGGCACCGTGGTGGTGCTGTCGCCGTTCCGCTCGGAAGCCGCGCTGCAGTACGCCGACGTGATCCTGCCGGTGACGCCGTACACCGAGACCGCGGGCACCTTCGTCAATTGCGAAGGCCTGGCGCAAAGCTTCAACGGCGTGGTCCGTGCGCTGGGCGATTCGCGCCCGGCGTGGAAGGTCCTGCGCGTGCTGGGCAACCTGCTCGACGTGCCGGGCTTCGCCTACGAGACCGCCGAGAACGTGCGTGACGAAGTGCTGGCCAAGCCGGTCGCGCCGCAGCTGGGCAACGCCACCGACGCGGCCATCCGCGTGAGCGCGGCCGCCGGCGGCATCGAGCGTGTCGCCGACGTGCCGATCTACCACGCCGACCCGATCGTGCGCCGTGCCGATTCGCTGCAGCTGACCGCGGCCGCGCGCCGCGCCATGCAAGCCGGCCTGTCGGCCGACCTATTCGCCTCGCTGGGCGTGCAGGCTGGCGATCCGGTGCGTGTGACGCAGGGGCAGGGCAGCGTGGTGCTGCCGGCAGCCCTGGAAGCCGCGCTGCCCGCGAACACCGTGCGCGTGTCGGCAGGCACCGTCGCCGCGACCAGCCTGGGCGCGATGTTCGGCACCGTCACCGTTGAGAAAGCCATCGACCTGGCCACCGCCGCGAAGGGCGCGGCCGAGCCGGCGGCCACGGCATAAGAAGAGCGAGAAAGAAACATGATCGACTGGATTACCTCGCAAGGTCAGAGTCTGTTCGGCGGCGTCTGGACGCCGCTGTGGATCCTGATTCGCGCCGTGCTCATCGTGGTGCCGCTGCTGCTGTGCGTGGCCTACCTGATCCTGTGGGAGCGCAAGCTGATCGGCTGGATGCACGTGCGTATCGGCCCGAACCGGGTCGGCCCGCTGGGCCTGCTGCAGCCGATCGCCGACGTGCTCAAGCTGCTGCTCAAGGAAGTGATGATGCCCACGCAGGTCAGCCGGGGCATGTACCTGGTTGCCCCGCTGATGGTGCTGATGCCCGCGATCGCGATCTGGGCGGTGGTGCCGTTCCAGGCCGACGTGGTGATGGCGAACGTCAATGCCGGCCTGCTGTACGTGATGGCGATCAGCTCGGTCGGCGTGTACGGCGTGATCCTGGCCGGCTGGGCCTCTAACTCCAAGTATGCGTTCATCGGCGCCATGCGCGCCGCGGCGCAGATGGTGTCGTACGAAATCGCCATGGGCTTCGCCCTGGTGACGGTGCTGATGGTGTCGGGCAGCCTGAACCTGTCGGCTATCGTCAACACGCAGAACACGGGCTACTTCGCCGGCCTCGGGATCAACATCCTCTCGTGGAACTGGCTGCCGCTGCTGCCGATGTTCGGGGTGTACTTCATCTCCGGCGTGGCCGAAACCAACCGCCACCCGTTCGACGTGGTGGAAGGCGAGTCGGAAATCGTGGCCGGCCACATGATCGAATATTCGGGCATGGCGTTCGCGCTGTTCTTCCTGGCCGAGTACATCAACATGATCGTCATCTCCACGATGACCGCGCTGATGTTCCTGGGAGGCTGGGCACCGCCGTTCTCGAGCTTCATCACCAATGCGATCCCGGGCTTCTTCTGGCTGCTGATCAAGGTATTTTTGCTCCTGTCGGTCTTTATCTGGCTGCGCGCCTCGTTCCCGCGCTACCGCTACGACCAGATCATGCGCCTGGGCTGGAAGATCTTCATTCCGCTCACGGTCGGCTGGCTGATCATCGTCGCGATCTGGATCCGGTCGCCGTGGAATATCTGGCACTGAACGGCCAAAGCAGGGGCGCCTCCATGCCAGGCGGCGCCCTGTGGAATTATTAGGAAGCAATCGTCATGCTGCTCGCCATCAAGGACTTCTTCAACAGCCTGCTCCTGAAGGAACTCTTCAAGGGCATGGCTCTGACCGGGCGTTATCTCTTCGCCCGCAAGATCACGGTCCAGTTCCCCGAAGAGAAGACGCCGATCTCGCCGCGTTTCCGTGGCCTGCACGCGCTGCGCCGTTACCCCAACGGCGAAGAGCGCTGCATCGCCTGCAAACTGTGCGAGGCGGTCTGCCCGGCGATGGCCATCACCATCGAGTCGGACGCGCGCGCCGACGGCACCCGCCGCACCACGCGCTACGACATCGACCTGACCAAGTGCATTTTCTGCGGCTTCTGCGAAGAGGCCTGCCCGGTCGACGCCATCGTCGAGACGCATATCCTCGAATACCACGGCGAGAAGCGCGGCGACCTGTATTTCACCAAGGACATGCTGCTGGCCGTGGGCGACCGCTACGAACCGCAGATCGCCGCGGCCAAGGCTGCGGACGCCAAGTACCGCTAAGGCGGCGCAAGACCGGGCGCGCCGGCCGAGTCTGGCCGGCGCTGCCAATGCAATGTGAATCGGGCCCCTTGCGGGGCCAACGAAAAGGATGCCGCAAGGCCAGGCCACCAGAGGTGGCTTGTGCCGGAAGGCTCAAAGAGGATCCGACAGGGACCATGGAACTCACGACCACCATCTTCTACGTCTTTGCGCTGGTGCTGGTGCTCTCCGCACTGAAAGTCATCACCGCGAAGAACCCCGTGCACTCCGCACTGTTCCTCGTGCTGTCGTTCTTTACGGCCGCCGCGATCTGGATGCTGCTGAAGGCCGAATTCCTGGCCATCCTGCTGGTGCTGGTGTACGTGGGCGCCGTGATGGTGCTSTTCCTKTTCGTSGTGATGATGATCGATATCGACATCGAGCACCTGCGACGGGACTTCTGGACCTATGTGCCGCTGGCTTCGGTGGTCGGCGCGCTGATCATCGCCGAGATGGCCACCGTGCTGGTGCGCAACTTCATCGGCACCACCACGCCGCTGAACAACGTCGCGCAAGGCCCGGACTACTCGAATACCGCGGCGCTCGGCAAGCTGATCTACACGGACTATATCTACGCCTTCGAAGTGGCCGGCATCATCCTGCTGGTGGCGATCATCGCCGCCGTCGCGCTGACGCTGCGCCGCCGCAAGGACAACAAGGCACAAGACGTGGGCGAGCAGCTGCGCACCCGCCGCCAGGACCGCGTGCGCCTGGTCTCGATGCCGACGGAAGCCAAGGCGCAAGACGCCGCCGCTGCCGCGAACAAGAACTGAAGCCCGGAGAAACGCTGTGCTATCTCTCGCCCATTTCCTCGTGCTCGGTGCGATCCTTTTCGCCATCAGCATCGTTGGTATTTTCCTGAACCGCAAGAACGTGATCGTGCTGCTGATGGCGATCGAGCTGATGCTGCTTGCGGTCAATATGAACT